>CAYQEG010000138.1:0-22187 GCA_964416435.1 uncultured Rickettsiales bacterium | reverse complement strand
GGGGGGGGGGGGGGGGGGGGGGGGGGGGGGGGGGGGGCGGGGGGGGGGGGGGGCGCGGCCGGCCTCGGCCCGGCCGGCACCTCGGATCCCGGCTCGGTGTCGACGTCGGCCTTGGCCTGGGGTGGCGGCGACAGCGGTGGGTTCGACGGCATCGCCGCGGGCAACCCCGAGCGCAGCTCTTCCCAGCTCTGCACGCTCAGATCGACGTCCTCGGTGCGACCGTCCGGCCCGATGATCTCGGCGACCACCGGCCACTCCAGGCTCTCGCCGTTGGCGCCGCCCGGCAGCTCCGACTTCGGCACGAGTCGGATCGGCGCCTTCGTCGCCCCGGGCAGGCGATCGGGCACCTGCACGAGCATCGGCGACAGTCGGTGGGCGAGGGACTCCCAGGCCGGGACGATCGGCCGCGAGGAAGCCCCGCCGGGGCCGTTGGCCCGCTCCGGGAAGACGTCCTTGAGGAACTCGACGAGGCAGTCGGGCTCGTCCGCCTGGCGGTAGTCGAGCATCAAGCCGGCGATGTCTCGCCGCAGCGCGCCAGCGTCCTGGTAGCGGTGCTGGGGCTCGGCCTCCAGGCAGGTCAACAGGATGCGGTCGAGCTCGGCGGGGGTGTCCGGGCGCAGGAAGCCGGCCGGCTCCACCTCCGCCCGCTCGACCGCCTCCATCGTCTGGTAGTCGGTGGTCCCCTCGAACGGGTTGACCCCGGTGAGGGTCTCGTAGAGCACGATGCCCAGGCTGAAGATGTCGCTGCGGCCGTCCATCGTCTTGTGGCCGACCTGCTCGGGGGACATGTAGGCGTACTTGCCGCGCAGCACCCCGGGCCGCGTCAGGGCCTCTCGCAGGGCCGCCTTCGCCACCCCGAAGTCGATCAGCTTGACCTCGCCCGTCACCGCGATGAGCACGTTCGGCGGGGAGACGTCGCGATGGATGATGTGCATCGCCTCCCCCTCCCAGCTCCGGGAGTGGGCGTACTCCAGCGCCGACGCCAGGCGGTGGCCCAGGTGCAGGACGACCTCCACCGGGGGGAGGATGCCGCGTCGGCGACACCGGTCGAGCACCTCCTCGAGGTCCGGCCCGTCGACGTACTCCATGACGATGTAGTGCTCACCGTCGTGCACGCCGAAGTCGTGGACCTGGGCGATCCCGCTGTGGTCGAGGGCCGCCGAGATGCGCGCCTCATCGCGGAAGAGCCGGTTGAACTCCTCCATGCCCACGTACACCGGGAGCACCTTCTTGAGGGCGACGCGTCGCTCGAAGCCGGCCGCTCCACGGTGGAGCGCCAGGTAGACCTCCGCCATGCCGCCACGCGCGATGCGCCGGACGAGCCGATAGCGATGGAACGTGCGCGCTTCGCTCACCGGGACATTCTACGGTCCCCTGCGCCACATGGCCGGTTCCGGGAGGGGTTTGAGGTCAGCTGGGGGGGACCGGGACGAACACGTGCTCGCGGTACCAGCGCAGCTCCTCCACCGACTCCCGGATGTCGTCCAGCGCCAGGTGGTGGCCCTTCTTGGCCGGCGGGCGCATCGAATCGGGGTACCAGCGGCGCACGAGCTCCTTGACGGAGCTGACGTCGATGCTCCGGTAGTGGAGCCAGCCGTCGAACGCGGGCATGTATCGACGCACGAAGCGGCGGTCGTGGCCGATGGAGTTGCCACACAGGGGGGAGGCGCCGCTGACGGTCCAGGCGGCCACGAACTCGAGCGTCTGCCGCTCCGCCTCCTCGATCGTCACCGTCGACTCGCGCACCCGAGCGGTCAGCCCGGACGCGCCGTGGGTGGTTCGACACCACTCGTCCATCGAGTCCAGCACGCTGTCGGGCTGGTGCACCGCGAGCACCGGCCCCTCGGCCAGGATGTTGAGCTGGGCGTCGGTGACGAGGCAGGCGACCTCGATGATGACGTCGGTCTCCGGGTGGAGGCCGGTCATCTCCAGGTCGAGCCAGATGAGGTGGTCGGGATGAGCCTGTGTCACGCGGCGGCGAGGGTAGCGGACTTTTCGGCGACCGGGGGCGGCCCGTTGGGGTCCAGCGGACCCTCGGGGGGGGCTGCTACCTTGGATGGGCGCCCCGGGGGCGAGGGAGTGGTCGTTGGGTCTTCGCGCCCGAGTCATCGTCATCGTCGTGGTGACCGTGTTCGTGACCAACCTCGGCTGGGGGCTGTCGCGCAATCGCACCGACGCCGCCACCCGACAGGCCGACGCCCGCAGCCACGCGCTGCAGCTGGCCCGCGCCCTCGCCGGCCCCTGCTCGGTGCCCCTCGCGACCCGGCAGATCGAGGACCTGGACGCCATCCTGGCCCGGTTCGCGGACGAGCAGGACTGGGGACGGCTCGACCTCGTCGAGGTCGCCATCGTCGACACCGAAGGGGCCATCGTCGCCCACACCGACCCCCAGCGCTTCGGCGCCTGGCTGGACGACCCGTTCAGCGCGGACGCCCAGGCCGACGACCAGCCCCACTCCGAGCGGTTCGTCGCGGACGGCGAGCCCAGGCTCCGAGTCTCGATGCCGATCGTCTCCGGGGTGCGCTGGGGCACGGTGATCGCGACCGTCTCCCTGAGCCGGGTGGAGCGGCGCATCCGAGAGTCCCGGGAGACCGTGCTCACCACCAGCCTGCTGCTCGCGGCGGTGCTGACGCTGGTGCTGTTCTTCGTGCTCGATCGGGCCAATCGCCAGCTGTCCGAGGCGGCGGAGGAGCTCGAGCGGCTGGCGAGGACGGACGGGCTGACCGGGCTGGCCAACCACCGCACCCTCACCGAGCTGCTCGACAACGAGGTCGTGCGGGCCGAGCGGTATGGCCAGCCCCTGTCCCTGATGATGATCGACGTCGACCACTTCAAGGCCTTCAACGACACCCACGGCCACCCCGCCGGGGATGTCGTGCTGGTCGGCATCGCGGCGCTGCTCCGGCAGCGGCTGCGTACGGTCGACGTGGCCGCGCGGTACGGGGGCGAGGAGTTCGCCGTGGTGCTCCCGGCGACGGGGCTGCAAGACGCCACCCGGCTCGCCCAGGAGCTGGTCCGGGCGGTGCGGGAGCGCACCTTCGAGGGGGAAGCGACGCAACCGGGGGGGGCGATCACGATCTCGGCCGGCGTCGGCTGCTGGGCGGGCGCGCCCGAGACGGCCGGTCAGCTCCTGGAGCGGGCCGACGCCGCGCTGTACGCCGCCAAGGCGGCCGGACGGGACCGCGTCGAGCTCGCCGGAGAGCCGACGTGAGGGGCTGGCTGACGCTGGTCGGCCTCCTCCTGGTGGCCTGCCCGGCTCCTCCGGAGCCGGCGCCGACCCCCGAGCCTCAGGCCGACCCCGAGGTGGTCATCGAGGCGGGGCGCGCCGCGCTGAAGGAGGCCGGGCTGGAGGAGCTGTCGTTCGGCATCACGCCGTACCTGGACCCCGAGACCCTCGGCGAACGCTATCGCCCCATCCTCGCGTGGCTGCAGGCCCGCATGGACGTACGGCTCAACCTCGTGCTGGCCGACAGCTACGCCGACATGGAGCGGCGAGCGGCGAGCGGCGAGGTCGACGTCGCGGTGCTCCCCCCCTACGCGTACGTGCGGGCCCGCCGGCAGCAGCCCGGACTGCAGGTGTTCGCCACCCACATCGCCGAAGGGAGCCCGACCTACGGCTCCTACATCATCACCGCGGAGACCAGCCCGGTCCGCACCCTGGAGGACATCCGGGGGCGCGCGTTCGGCTTCGTCGATCCCCACTCCACGTCGGGCTGGCTGTTCCCCGCCGACCGCATGCTCCAGGCCGGCATCCACCCGATCCGCGACCTGGACGCCCACTACCTGGGGGGCCACGACCGCGTGTTCGACGCGGTGCTCAGCGGCGAGGTGCAGGCCGGGGCGGTCTACGCCGGCGCCCTGGCCGAGGGGCGGCTGCGCAACCCGCTGGCGGGACAGATCCGGATCCTGGCCAAGACGGAGCGCATCCCGCTGGACGCATACGTGGCCCGGGCGGGCCTCCCGCCCGCCGCGGCCGAGGCGTTCGGGGCCGCCCTGGGGCAGCTGTCCACGCGCACCCCCGAGGGTCGGCGGGTGCTCGCGACGTTCCTGCGGATCAACGGCTTCATGCCGGTCGGCGACGAGCACTACGACGCGGTTCGGGAGGTCGACGCGCGGGTCCGGGAGGCGACCGGTACGGCGCTTCAGGACAACCCACCCGAGGGAGACGGGCTGTAGTAAGGTCCCGCCGCCGTGTCGCTGCTGATCATCCAGATCCCGTGCTTCAACGAGGAGCACACGCTCCCCCAGACGGTGGCCGACCTGCCCCGGGAAGTCCCCGGGGTCGATCGCGTCGAGTGGCTGATCATCGACGACGGCAGCTCCGATCGCACCGTCGAGGTCGCCCGGGAGCTGGGCGTGCACCACCTGGTGCAGTTCCCCACCAACCGGGGCCTCGCCGCCGCCTTCCGAGCCGGCATCGACGCCTGCCTTCGGCTGGGCGCCGACTACATCGTCAACACGGACGGCGACAACCAGTACCCCGGGCAGTCGATCCCGGACCTCGTCGGACCGGTCGTCGCGGGTGAGGCGGACGTGGTCATCGGGGACCGCCAGACGTCGCGGATCGCCCACTTCTCGTGGCTCAAGAAGCGCCTGCAGACCCTCGGCTCCTGGGTGGTGCGCGGCTTCAGCGGCACCTCGGTGCCGGACGCCACCTCCGGCTTCCGGTGCTGGAGCCGCGAAGCGGCGATGCGCCTGAACCTGGTCAACCAGTACACCTACACGCTGGAGACGATCATCCAGCAGGGCCACGCCGGCCTGAAGATCGCGTCGGTGCCGGTGGTGACCAACGCCAAGCTCCGCGAGAGCCGGCTGATGAAGAGCATCCGGTCGTACGTCAGCCGGTCGGCCGCGGTCATCCTGCGCTCCTACCTGCTGTACCGCCCGTTCCGCTCCTTCATGGCCCTCGGCGCCCTCGTGTTCGCGGGCGGTGTCGCCATCGGCGGCCGCTTCGTGTGGTTCTGGCTGCAGGGCTCCGGCGGGGGCAAGATCCAGTCCTTGATCCTGGCCGCCGCGCTGCTCGTCATCGGCGTGCAGCTGGCGATCACCGCGCTGCTCGCGGACCTGGTGTCGGCGAACCGTCACCTCGCCGAGGAGACGCTGGTCCGCCTGCGGCGCCTCGAGTCCGCCGTCCAGCACCCCGACAACGACGCCCCCAGCGCCGCCCTCCAAGACCCCTCGTAGACGCCATGAGGCTGCTGTTCGACGCGCTCCACCCGGCGCACGTCTGGTTCTTCCTGCACCTCGCTCGGACGACGGTCGAGCGGGGGGGGGACGTGCTCTTCACGGCGCGCGCCAAGGACGTCACCCTCGACCTGCTGCGTGAGCTCGACCTGCCCCACGAGGTGCTGAGCAGCATCGGCGGCGGACCGATCGGGCTGGTTCGGGAGATGGGGGTGCGGACCGCGCGCCTGGCGCTGCGGGTGCGGCAGTTCCAGCCCGACCTGCTCCTCGGCATCATGGGGCCGGTGATCGCCCCCGTGGGGCGCCTGATGAAGGTGCCGTCGTGGGTCTACTACGACACCGAGACCGCCAGGCTGACCAACCGCTACGTCTTCCCGCTGTGCGACCGGCTGCTCGTCCCGGGCGCGTGGCGGGGCCCGCTGCCGGCCAAGGCCGAGCGCTACCCCGGCTACCACGAGCTCGCCTACCTGCACCCCGATCGCTTCACCGCGGACCCGACGGTGCGCGCCGAGGCGGGGCTGGCCGAAGACGAGCCGTTCGTGGTCGTCCGCCTCGTCTCCTGGGAGGCGAGCCACGACATCGGCGACACCGGCTTCGTCGACGCGGTCGGCTTCGTGAAGCGACTGAGCGAACGCATCCGCGTGGTCGTCAGCGGCGAGCGCGGCGTGCCCCGCGAGATCCGCCACCTCGCCGTCACCCTGCCGCCGTACCGGATCCACCACCTGCTCAGCGAAGCGACCGCGTACGTCGGCGAGGGCGCCACCATGGCGGCCGAGGCGGCCATCCTGGGGACTCCGGCGGTGTTCGTGCACACCGCCCGGCTCGGCTACATGCTCGAG
Organism: uncultured Rickettsiales bacterium; assembly: GCA_964416435.1. Lineage (GTDB taxonomy): Bacteria > Myxococcota_A > UBA796 > UBA9615 > UBA9615 > CAYQEG01. The sequence continues at coordinate 16,164 of CAYQEG010000138.1, read as the reverse complement.
CTGGAGGAGCGCTACCGACTGCTGTGGAACACCGCCTCGCAGGAGGTCGCCGAGGGCCACGCGTTCGACCTGGTCGAAGATCCCGGCGCGACGGCGGCCGAGTGGGCGACGCGGCGCGAGCACATGCTCGAAGAGCGGATCGACGTGGGCGCGTGGATGGTGGACCAGGTGCTCGGGTAGCGAGCCCGGGCGGGCAGCAAGCCAGCCCTACTCTTCGTACTCCAGGTCCTCGTCCAGGGGGAGCTCCTCCAGGGGCAGCTCGTCCTCGGGGATCTCCTCGTCGAACTCGAGATCCGGATCCTCCAGCTCGACCTCGATGTCGTCGGGGCCCAGCTGGGGGTTGAGCTGCGGGGCCTCCTCGCCGCCGCGGCCGTCGGCTGCGTCGTCGAGCTGGGCCTGCCGCGCCCGCCGACGGGCGATGGCCGCCTCCCGGCGCTCGCGTCGCTCCTCGCGGCGACGGCGGCGCTCGTCGGCGAGGCGCTCACGGGCGGCGTCTCGCTCCACCTGGTCCTGCTCGGACAGCGGCTCGCGCTCCACCTTGTCCCGCGGCGTCTGCCGGCGGGGGGTGCGCGCCTTGTCCGGCACCGTGTCGTCGTCGTCGTCGCCGTCCAGGGTGCGGGTGGGGTTGCGGGCGGCGCTGCGCCGTCCACCGCGGGCAGCCGTCGCGCTGGGCCGCAGCCGCGGCCGGCTCAGCATCCCGCTGGCCTGGTAGTGGTACCAGCCGTCCTCGTCCTTGTGCGACGGGTCGGAGCCGAAGGCGACCTTGGTCAGCCCGTCGAGGTCCTCGCGCAGCTTGAACCGCAGCTTGAGGGCCAACCGGCTCCGCATCAGGCTCTTGTTGAGGCTGATGAAGCCGTCGACGTGCAGCTGCACCTCGTCCGCCTCGAACACGGTGTCCCGGAACTCCGCCTTGCCGCGGCCGAGCTTCAGGTGCGCCTCGCTGCGGGAGAACGTGGTCTCGGGCAGGCCGAAGAAGCCGAACTTGAGGTCGCGGATGGAGAGCGCGTCGATGACCAGGTCGATGTTGCCGCTGGTCTTCTTGGGGTCTTCCCAGTGCCAGGTGACGTCCGCGTCGGCCTGCAGCCGACCGGTCGGGTCGGCCCCGAACTTCTCCATCTCGATCACGTAGGTCGTCAGGTCGAGGTCTTCGCCGTCGACGACGAAGCGGGCCGCCTCCTCGTCGCCGGTCGCCGTCGCCCGGAGCTTGCCGCCGTACAGGCGACCGTCCAGCTTCACCTCACCGAGCGCGTCGAGCACCTGCTGGATCAGCTGATCCAGGGGCACGCCGCCCTCGGCGGCCACGCTGCGGAGCGCCAGCCCCGCCGACAGGGCGCCGCCGGCGCCGGTCTTGAGCTTGACCTTGTCCAGCTGGAGCAGCGCCCGCGGCGGCTCCTCCGCGTCAGCCGGAGCCGCCTTGGCGAGGGTCACGCCCTTCGCCTTGACGCCCACGAAGGCAGGCCCCATGTCGTCGATGCCGAGCGCCCAGCCGGCGTCGGCGGCGGCGACCATCGCCTGCTCCTGCACCCGCCCCCAGGGGAACGTGATCCAGGTCAGGAGCACGAAGACGAAGGCGAACCAGCTGGAGTACCCCAGTCCGATCAGCGCCGTTCGCAGCTTCGGGTTCATCTAGATGACCTCGGCAGAGGGGATGCGCCGGTATCGGTGAGGACCGGGCGGCGCGGCGTAGGAACGAGGAAGGAGCGGGGTTCGCCCCCGTGACTGACGAGTGACGCCCGCGGCGGCGTTCGGGTCCGCCGAGACCGGGGCAGGATCTCTGGTGAGGTCATCTAGACGCCCTCCGGGGGCTGCAATACCGCGATCTGCATCGTCACGTCGAGGTTCGACCGGTTCTTGCGGTCGGCCTTGACCCGGCACTCGTCGATGCGGACCGCCTGCTCCGCCGTCTCGAGACGGTAGATCAGGTCCGTCACCTGTCGAAGATCCAGGTCATCGACCCGGATGTCGATCTTCTTGGCGATGTAGTAGTCGTTCGTCTCGGTGCCGCGTTCGTTCACCGAGCGGATCTTCTCCGAGATGCCCATCGTATTGCCGACGGACTCGATCCAGGTGAGCGGCTGGAACTCGGCGCCCGCGGCCAGCCGCGCGTCCAGCGCCTCGACCGTGCCGGAGAGCTCCCGGTGCTGGGCCATCAGCTGATCGACCTGCTCCTGGGCGATGGCGGTCGCCGAGATCTGCCGCTTCAGCCGCTTGGTGCTCTCTTCCATCTGGCCCTGCACGAACCAGGCGGCGACGCCGAAGATCGCCAGGATCGTGATGCCGACGAGCAGCCGCTCGCGCGGCGCCATGCCGTTGATGACCGTCCTGATGCGGTCGCCGAAGATGTCTACGCCGTCTCGGAGGCTCATCCGCCCACCTCCTCTTCGGGATACCGCGGGATCGTCACCACGAAGCGCATCTTGCCGTCTCTCGCCTTGTTGACGTCCGACTTCTGAGCCCCCACGAACCGGGGGTTGGCGAGGATCGCCGCTTCGATCCGGTCCACGCTGCCGAAGGAGTCGGTCTGGCCGCGGATGCGGATCATGTCGTTGTTCGCCAGGTACTCATCGATGTCGACCGTAATGTCGTCGGGGACCGTCGTCGACAGCTCCTTCATCGCCTCCAGCGGGGTCAGCGGCGGGCCCTCGAGCGCGTCCGCCCTCCCCTGGAGCGCGTAGACCTGCTCCTGGGTCACCCCGATCGCCCCGTCGGGGGTCAGCAGGGCGGTCGCGGGCACCGACGGGAACGCCGTCTGCACCGTCGAGATGAGGTGTGCGTTGGCGTCGTCGAGGCGGCGCTGGAGCTGGTTCAGCTCGTAGAAGTGCATGGCGACCAGCCCGACCGCCAGCAGCATCATCGCCGCGACGGCCGCGAACGCGAGCCGGGTGTACAGCCGGCTGTCGGCCTTCCAGGCGAACTCGTCGCGCCGCAGGTCGATGCCGAGGTGGGCCTTGTCGGCGAAGCCCTTGAGGGCGAGCGCGTAGCAGAGGGCGTGCTCCGGCTCCGGCGTCGGCGCGACGTCCGGGTTGACCGGGCTGGGGGGCAGCTCCAGCATCTCCACCGGCAGACCGAGATCCGCGACGAGCGCCTCGGCCAGCCCTTCGATGCCGCTGCCGCCGCCGGTCAGGAGCACCGCGTCCAGGGACGGCGCGCCGCTCTCCTCGGCCGCGAGGAGGGAGGCGCGGACGCGGGCGACCAGGCCGTCGAGCCCCTCGTCCTCGAGCTCCTCGTGGTCGATCTCGAGCGAGCGGACGAACTGCGGTCGCCCCTCGAAGGCTACGCAGACCAGGGCGCGGGACGCGCCGACGTCGATGATCGCCTCGCACTCCTCGCTCGCGGGGACGAGGCGGGCGAGCTCGGCGGCGTCGACCGTGATGTGGCGGGCGGCGACCTCGATGCTGGTCAGACGGGCGAGCAGCTCGCCGATCCGCTCCCGCTGGACCATCGCCGTGAACAGTCGGGCGCCGTCGGAGCCGCTGTGCACGATCTCGTAGTCGAGCACGACGTCCTCGAGGTCCCAGGGCACGTAGTTCTCGGCCTCGAAGCCCACGGTCTGGGCGATGCGCTTCTTGTCGGTGAACGGCATCTCGAGCAGCCAGGTGCTCGCCCGTTCGGCCGCGATGGCGGCGACGACCGTCGCCTGGGGGCTGCCGACGGCCTCCATCACCCGCCGAGCCGCCTCGAACCGGGGATCCGGGGCGAGCAGCGGGGCGTCGGAGTCGTCGTGGGTCGCGGCCGCTTCGTCGACCTCGTCGTCGGACTCGTCGTCCGGCTCGTCGTCCATGCGCTCGGCGGCGGGGGAAGGCAGCTCCTGCGTGTCGCCGATGCTCGACGGCTCGAGCGACAGGAAGTCGACGATCTCGTAGCCCCGCAGGGAGCCCTTGAGCACCGCCGCCTTGACGGAGCTGCTCCCGAGGTCGAGACCGATCACATAAGAGGGCATTACTTCTCCTTCCACTCTCGGTACTTCATCGAGGTCTTGCCCACCCGAACGGTCGCTTCGACGGTGGAGACGGACTCGTTGACGTACCCGGTGGCGGTGAGCTTGAAGACGCGGCTGTTCGTCGCGACCAGCCCGCGCAGCTGGCTCTCGGCCTGGTCGGACAGGAACACGACGCCCTTGGCCTTGACCCGGTTGATGAAGTCGTTGCGGTTGCGGAACGGCCCCGGCAGGAACGACCGCTCGGCGACCAGCAGGGGGACGATCTCGGTGTCCAGGCGCTGGTCGGTCACCAGCGTCGGGTCGGTGAACGCCCGCAGCAGCGCCCGCAGCATCTGGGGGCTGGCCGAGTTGACGTTCACCTTGAAGTTGCGCGTGTGGATCGACAGCGAGGGGCCGAACGTCTCGAACACCTCGTCGGTCACCCCCGCGACGAGGCGCAGCTCCTCCAGGCTGTCGAAGCGCGCGTTCTTGGAGCGGTACCGGGGCTCGTAGTCGTCGTACAGCGCGTCCTCGTCGCCGCCCCACAGGCCGCTGCGGTCGCTGTCCAGGTCGACCCAGTCCTTCATGTTCGCGATGAGCTCCCAGCGGTCCATCTTGAGCCGCTCTTCGAACAGCGGGTCGTACTCCGGGGGAGACATCAGGCCGAACAGGAGCGCCGCGGTGGGGTGCTGCTGCAGCGGCAGCGCGAGCCACTCGTTCTTGGCGAGGCCGTTGACGTCGATGCGGCTGCTCTCGTCGGAGCAGTCGACCTTGAAGTCGCCCTCGAAGTCGAGGAGGGACCGGCGGAGGGTGGGGTCGTCGTCCAGCTCCCCGATCTCGCCGCGCTGCTGGGGGGCGTCGGGATCGTCCGGGTCGCCTCCGCCGAAGCCGAGCAGGCCGAGCATGCCCTCCTGCTCCTCGTCGTCCAGGGAGCCGCCGCTCTGCATGAGGAACCGGAGCATCGCGGTGTCGAGGAACGGCAGGTTCTTGCAGACCATGTCCGCGCCGTCGATGTTCATGCCGATCTGGCTGAGGATGCCGGTGATCATCGAGTTGCCGGCGACCTGGCGGCCGAAGATCAGCAGCATCCCGTAGATGCGCACGCCGCCCTTGGCCAGGTAGTAGGCGCGGGTCTCGTCGCGGTGGTGGTAGGCGCTGACGTTCTTGATCGCGGCCGAGTAGTTGAACTCGACGGCGAACGACGACATCAGCACGACCATGATCAGCGCGAGCACCATGGCGATGCCGCGGCGATCGTCCTCGCGGTCGCGAGGTCGGGGCCGCCGGCGGGGCTGCGGGCGGATCACGGGAGCACCGGGGTGCGGGTGTAGTACGAGATGACGCGGCCTTCGTCGTCCTCGAGCTCCAGGCGGATCTCGATCGCCTTGGGCACGCGGCCGGTCTGCTCGGAGCCCTCGGAGTCCCACTCCTCGAGCCACTCCTCCTTGGTCGGGTCGTAGTAGCGCAGGTTGAGGGAGCGCACGCTGTGGCACAGGGCGTTGACGGTGCCGCCGTTCTCGGGGTCGTCGTCGACGATCGGCGCCTCGCGGTGCATCAGCGACCGGAAGTTTCCGCCCCGCTTGTCGGGCTCGGCCCAGTAGCCGAACTCGGCGATGTCGCCCTCCTTGACGTCGGCGTAGCGGTGCTCGTGGGCGCGGGCCACGAAGTGCACCTCGTCGAAGGGGTCGCGGTCGGTCGCCTTGAAGTGGGTCTTGTAGTAGTCGGTCTGGTTGGCGGAGACGAAGCCGGAGGAGAGCTCCCGGCGCATGATCTCCATGGCGTTGCGACCCATCTGGTTGAGGTCGCTGCGTCGGCTCGACTCCACGGCGACGCCGCGGGCGCCGTCGACGGTCATCCAGGTGAACGTCGTGATGGTCGCGAGCAGCGCGATCGCCACCGTCAGCTCCATCAGCGTCATGCCGACCTGGCCGCGGGTGCTCATCGGTTGCCCACCGGCGGGATCGTGGGCGCGGTCGGCAGCGTGCCGCCCGTGCCTGCGTCGTCGTCGTCGTCTTCTTCGGTGTTGTCCTGCACCCGCCCGGTCGGGTTGACGAGGTGGGACACCAGCTCGATGCAGTCCTCCATCGGGTCGCCGCGCTCGTCGACGCCAGCGACGAAGCAGATGCGCACCCGCGCCGCGCGCAGGTAGTTGCCCATCATCTCGCTGATGAAGGACCCGTCGATGCCCAGCGCCCCGAGCATCTCGAGCTCGTTGACGGGCGCCTGCCCCCCGGTGTCGACCCCGGCGGCGTCGGCCAGGGCGCCCATGCCCTCCCCCGCCACGCCGAACACCTGGGTCAGGTCGGGCAGCTTGTCGAGCTCGACCTTCTCGACCTCGTACTCCCAGCGGTAGTCCTCGAACTCGCCGCCGTACCGGTCTTCGCTGAAGTCCCCGGTCTCCTTGACCTCGAGCTCCCCGAACCCCTCGGTCTCCATCCGCAGCTCGAGCTCGGTGAAGATGTCCCGAGCGAGCATCGAGGCGGTGTTGATCTTGTTGGTCCGCTGCTCGGTGTCGACCGCGAACGACTGCGCCTCCACCACGATGATCAGCGCGGTGCTCACGAGGAGCAGCGCGATCATGCACTCCAGGAGGGTGAATCCCCGGGAGGAGCCGTGGGGGTGGCCGCCGCCGTAGAGCGTCATTGCCGCAGCTCCCGGTCCGACAGATCGGGCAGGTCGATCCGGCCTTTCTCGACCTCGACGAGGCCGGTCAGGGGCTCGACGCGGATGGAGTAGATGTCGTCGCCGGTCTCGTCGCTGAGGTAGATGACCGAGTCTTCGGTGTAGGCGCCGGGGAAGACGTGGGTGTAGACGACCGTCCACTTCTGGTCTTCGGGCAGCTCGCGCATCATCGCTTCGAGCTCGTACTCGTCCAGGGGCTCGACCGGCTGGTCGTACTGGGGGGTCCAGACGCCGGCGAAGCGCACGGCGCCGAGCTCTCGACGGACGAGGTGCTCGTCTCCCTCGACGTCGCCCAGGATGGGGCCGAACTGGTTGGGGTTGTACTCGCCGCCTCGCACGCCGGGGGCGAAGCCGCCGCCGCCGCCGAACAGGCCGCCGAGCAGGCCGCCCATTCCGCCCATCCCGCCGGCCTCGTCGCCGCCCGCCTGGTCGCCCAGCAGCTGGGCCATCAGGTCGCTCTGGGTCGGGCCGGCGGAGCGCCGACGGTCCGCGTCCTCGCGGACCCGCTCGTCCGCCTCCGCCTTCTCGGTCAGGAACTCGGCGAACGCCTCGCGCTCGTCGCGGTTGCGGAAGATGCGCACCGCGCCGTCCGCCGCCTCGACCCACCAGGCGCTGCCGTCGAGGTCGTAGGCGATGCGCATCGGCGTGTTGCGGAGCACCGCCTCGGCCCGCACGTAGCGGATCGTCTGGGCCAGCTCGAGCGTCGCCTCGCGCAGGTCGGCGCCGAACACCGCCCGCATCGTCGGCACCGCGACGACCATCAGGATCCCGATCAGCGCCAACACCACCACCAGCTCGATCACGGTCAGCCCGCGATCGGTCCGGAGGTCAGCGATGGCGCGTCGGGTCATCGGTCAACCTACTGAGCCGAGGCCTGCCAGTTGGAGAAGTCCGCGTCCGTACCCTCACCCCCGGGCAGCCCGTCGCTCCCCAGGCAGACGATCTCGAAGGGGTGGGCGCCGTCCCGCGCCGGCGAGTAGTAGGCCAGCGGCGTGCCCCACGGGTCCGTCAGGATCACCTCGTTGTCGAGGAACTTGCCGGGGGTCATCCCGTTGCGCTTCGGCGGCGGGTTGACCAGCGCGTTCAACCCCTCGGACGCCGTCGGGTACTTGCCGTACTCGTACTTGTAGGCGTCGAGGCGCGACTTGAGCGTCTCCATCTGCAGCCCGGCGGCCTTGACCTTCTGGGTCTCGGCCATGCCGAAGAAGTTGGCGGCGAGCACGGTCATGACCAGGCCGAGCAACGTCAGCACGACCATGATCTCGATGAGCGTCATGCCCTCCTGGCCCCTGCGGGCGAGGCGGCGGCGGTAGGCGGTGGGGGTCTTCATCACATCTCTCCTGGGCAACTCAGAAGCGGGACCCGAGGTCCTGCATCTGAAGCATGGGAAGCAAGATGGCGAGGGCGATCACGAAGACCACGCCTCCCATCACGAGGATCATGATCGGCTCCAGCAGGCTGGTCAGAGTGGCCAGCCGCCGGTTCACCTGGGACTCGTACGTCTTGGCGACGCGGCCGAGCATCCCGGCCAGCTCGCCGGTCCGCTCACCCACCGAGATCATGTGCGTGACCATCGGTGGGAACTCACCGCTGCGCTGCAGCGGTCGGTTCATCGGCTCGCCCTCGCGCACCGCGTCCTGCGCGTCGGCGATCACTGCTTGCAACACCACGTTGTTGACGATGTTCCGCACGATCCCCATCGCCGCGAGCAGCGGCACGCCCGACACCATCAGCGTCGCCAGCGTCGAGCTGAACCGGGAGATCGAGATCATCCGGAGCATGCGCCCCAGCAGCGGCATCTTGAGCAGCCAGGTGTCGACCTTCCGGCGGCCCTCCTCCGTGCGGTACCACCGCACCGCGAAGATCGCCCCGCCCACGGCCAGGACGATGATCAGCCACCACCACGCCTTGAGCGTGTCCGAGAACCAGATCACCAGCTCGGTGATCCAGGGCAGCTCGGCTTTCCGGGACTTGAACAGCGTCGTGATCTTCGGGACCACGTAGGCCATCAGGAAGCCGATCACGCCGAGCGCGACCAGCATCATCACCGCCGGGTAGGTCAGCGCCGAGTAGACCTTGCCGCGCAGCTCGACCGACGCCTCGGTGTAGTCCGCCAGCCGCTCGAGCACGTGCTCCAGCGCGCCGGCCTGCTCGCCCGCTCGCACCATGTTGACGAACAGGTTGGAGAACACCCGCGGGTACGCGCCCAGCGCGTCGGCCAGGGAGCTGCCCTCGTTCACCTTCTCTCGGACCTCGCGCAGGATGATCCGGAAGCGCTCCTTCTCGACCTGCTCGGCGAGCGCGCCCAGCGACTCCACCAGCGGGATGCCGGCGCCCAGGAGCGCCGCCAGCTGGCGGGTCGCCAACGCGACGTCCTGGATGCTGATCCGCGAGAAGTACTGGGCGAAGTCGATCTCGGTGCGGGCCCCGCTCCCCTTGCCCGACGCCCGCTTCTTGCCGGCCCGGATCGCCGACGCGGCGCCCTTGCCCTCGACGATCTCCGTCGTGAACACGCCCTGCTTTCGCAGCTTGAGCCGCGCCGCCTTGCTGGAGTCGGCGTCGACCAGCCCGGCGGTCTTCTTCCCCCGGCTGTCCAGCCCCTGGTACTCGTAGACCGGCATCTCAGGCCGCCCCGACGTCCTCGATCGCCCAGTCGTCCTGGGTGATCCGCATCACCTCTTCGAGGGATGTCAGTCCCTTGAGGACCTTGTGGCCGCCGTCGATCCGGAGGGTCGACATGCCCTCCTTGACCGCCTGGTCGCGGATGATCGCCGAGGACAGGTTCTGCACGATGAGCGGCTGGAGCGCCGGCGTGATCGGCAGCATCTCGTAGATGCCGGTTCGCCCCTTGTAGCCGGTGTGCAGGCACTCGTCGCAGCCGCCCGCGCGGGGCCGGTAGATCGGGTCACGCACCGTCTCGGGGTCGAGCCCGACCTGCTCCAGCTCGTCCGGCCGGGCGTTGTACGGCTCACGACAGGTGAAGCAGAGCCGCCGGACCAGCCGCTGGGCCATCACGCCGACCAGCGACGACGCCACCAGGAACGGCTCGACGCCCATGTCGACCAGCCGGTTGACCGCCGTCGCCGCGTCGTTGGTGTGCAGCGTCGACATCACGAGGTGACCGGTGAGCGACGCCTGGATGGCGATCTCCGCCGTCTCCAGGTCGCGGATCTCGCCGACCAGGATGACGTCGGGGTCCTGCCGCAGGTAGGCGCGCAGGCCGCTGGCGTAGGTCAGGTTGATCTTCGGGTTGACCGCCATCTGGCCGATGCCCTTGATCTGGAACTCGACCGGATCCTCGACCGTGAGGATGTTGATGTCCGGGCGGTTCACCTCGCTGATGGAGGCGTACAGCGTCGTCGACTTGCCGGAGCCGGTCGGACCGGTGACGAGCAGGATGCCGTGGGGGCGACGGATCACCTCGCTCCACTGCTCCAGGACCTCGCCCTCCATGCCGATCTGGTCCAACGCCAGCAGGCCGGAGCTGCGGTCCTGCAGCCGGAGCACGATGCGCTCGCCGTGGGCCACCGGCACGGTGCTGACGCGGATGTCGACGTCGCGACCGGCGACCTTGATGCGGATCCGGCCGTCCTGGGGGAGCCGCTTCTCGGCGATGTCGAGCTGGGCCATGACCTTGACGCGGGAGCTGATCGCCGCCTGCAGCCGCTTGGGCACCTCGACCTTGTTGTAGAGGATGCCGTCGATCCGGAACCGGACCGCGAGCACGCGCTCGAACGGCTCGAAGTGGATGTCCGACGCGCGCTCCTTGAGCGCCTCGGTGAGCAGCGAGTTGACGAACCGGATGATCGGGGCCTCGTCGTCGCTGTCGACGATGTCCTCGATCTCCTCGAACCCGTGGTGGGTGTCGTCGTCCTCCATCTCCTCGATGACCTGGCCGGCCGAGCGCGCGAGGCGGTCGTAGACCCGGTTGATCGCCTCGACGATGGAGGAGGTGGCCGCGATGTAGGGGCGCACCCGGGCGTCGAGCAGCACGCGGAGGTCATCGACCGCCGAGGACGCGAACGGATCCGCGACGGCGACCGCCACCCGGCCCCGCTCGTCCAGCCACAGCGGCATGACGCGGTGGTTCTTGGCGAAGCCGATGGGCAGGTCGCGGTAGAGGTCGAGGTCCACCGAGTCGACCGGGATGGACGCCAGCGTCGGCATCGCCGTCTGCGCCGACAGCGCGTCCACCACCTCGTCCTCCTGGGCGAGACCGAGCTGCACCAGCGCTTCTCCGACCCGCAGGTCGTGCTTGCCGGCGTACTCCATGGCGGTCTGCACGTTCTCCGGCGCGCAGGCGCCGGCCTCCGTCAGGATCTCGCCGATGCTTCGCTTGCGGATCCCCACGGCTACTCCGAGTCCTCCGGTGGATCTTCGACGTCCAGGTCGTCGTCTTCTTCGACCGCGTCGAGGTCCACCTCGCCTTCGGGCGTGATCAACACGTCGCCCTCGGTGTCCTCCAGCGCCTCGATCGCGCGGAGCAGGTCTTCGTCGCCCTCGCTCAGCCCCTCGATGGTGACGTCGCCGCGCGGCGGCTCGGGGTCGCTGTAGACCGGGGGCTGACCGGGCAGGTTCATCGAGTAGCGGATCAGCTGGTTGAGCTCGTCGAGCTGCTCCTCCGGCGTCTTGCCGTAGAAGCGCCGCATGAACTCTTCGCGCTGCAGCATCTTGATCGTGTAGACCTCCTGCAGGTCCTCCGGCGTGTCGATGACGTGCGGCGTCAGGAAGATCAGCAGGTTCGTCTTGCGCTTCGTCTTCCGCTTGTTGCGGAACAGCGCGCCGATGAGCGGGATGTCGCCGAGGATCGGGATCTTCGACTCGGACTCGGTCTCGACCTCCTGCATCAGGCCGCCGATGACCACCGTCTGGTTGCTCCGCACGCTGACGTGGGTCTCGGCGCTGCGCTTGGTGGTCGTCGGGCCGCCCGTCGACAGCGAGTCGGTCGTCGAGCCTTCCTTGACCTCCGAGATCTCCTGGTAGATGTCGAGCGTCACCCAGTCCGACTCGTTGATCTGGGGGGTGATGCGCAAGATGATCCCGACGTCCTCACGCGTGAAGCTGACCGAGGGGATGCCGCCCAGGCCGGCCGTGCCGCCGGCCGCGCCCGCGAGGCCACCGAGGCCGCCGAGCAGGCCGCCGGTCGGGAAGGGCACCGTCTCGCCGATCTCGATCGTCGCCTCTTCGTTGTCCAGCGTCAGGATGTTCGGCGAGGACAGCACGTTGGTCGACTGGTCCTCCTGCAGGAAGCGCAGCACGACGCCGAACGCCGGGATGTCCAGGCCGCCTTCGACGCCGGGCAGGTTGACGTTGATCGCCTCACCGAAGATGCCGAGCCCCAGGCCCGCGAGCAGCGACCCGTCCAGCAGCGACGCCGCGGGGCTGATCGAGCCCGAGCCGCGCGCGCCGATGATCGTCACCGGGTTGTTGCCCGCCGCTCCTGAGCCGAGGCCGCCGCCGTGCCACGAGACGCCGTTGTCGTTGATGCGGGTGTCGCTGACTTCCATGATCACCGTCTCGACGAACACCTGCTTGCGCGGGATGTCGAGCAGGTCGATGACCCGCTTGAGGCGGCTGTAGTCGTCCCGGCTGGCGGTGATGACGAGCGAGTTGGTGGGCACGTCGTGGGTGACGCGCACTTCGCCGGCGAAGTTGCCGCCGAGGGAGCCGGCCTGGCCCGCCCGGGCGCCGGCGGCGGACTGGCGGTCGGCGGCGCCTTCGCGGGCAGCCCGCCCGGAGGCGCGGCCCGAGGTCCGGCCGGTCGCGCCGCTGCCGGTGGCGCGGCGGGACTGCTGGCGGGAGCTGCTCTGCTGGATCAGCGAGTTGAGCGTGGAGCTGAGCTCCTCGGCCTTGGCGTGCTCCAGGTAGATGACGTGGATGTCCGCCTGGGCGAAGGGGTCGACCTCGTAGTCGATCTTCGCGATGAGCTCCTTGATCTCCTCGATCGACTTCTCGGTGGCGAGCACCAGGATCGAGTTGGTCCGCTCGTCCGCGATCATCTTGCTGACGAACGAGCCCTCCTTGCCGACCGACGTGGCGCTCGCGCTCCCCGCTGCCGCGGTGGTGCCGCTGGTGCCCCGCTCCTTGCCCCTGCCCGATCGGCCCGCCCGGCGAGCCCGGCGGCGCTCGGCCGCCCGGGACGAGGCGCTGGAGCCCGTGCTGGTGGAGCTCGACGCCGCGGTGGCGTCCACGCCGTAGATCTCCTGGATGATGGACAGGACCTGCGCCGCCTCGGCGAACTTGATCTCGATGACCTCGAGCTTCTGCTTCGGGGCCGAGATGTCGAGCTCCTCGATGAGCTCGACCATGCGCCGGATGTTGTTCGCCGAGTCGGTGATGATCAGCGTGTTGCTCGGCGGGTAGGCGACGATGTCGCCGTCCTTGCTGACCCACTTCTGCAGGATGCGGCTCATCTCGTCGGCGGAGACGTTCTCGACCTGCACGAGCCGGGTGATCAGGTGGGCCGAGCTGGGGATGCTGCGACCGGACCGGTACAGCTCCAGGGGCTCGGTCCGGGCGTCGGCCGCGCTCAGGATGCGGGTGAGCATCGGCTTGCCCTTGTTGGGGCCGCTCTTGAACCGGGCCTCGACGACCGTCGTGTAGCCGGCGCTGTCCAGCGCGATGATGAACGCCTCGTACGCCTCGTCCACGGAGACCGCGCGGGGGGCGTGGATCGTGATCTTCCCGCTGATCTTCCCGTCCACCAGGAAGTTGCGGCCGGTCTTGTGGGCGAAGTCCTTGACGATCGCTTTGATCTCGACGTCGTCGTAGTCGATGTTGATCTTCACGTCGCCGGGCAGCGGCTCGACGGTGCGGCGCGCCGGCTGGGCCGGGTCGGGCTGGGCCGGCGAGTCGCCATCACCGCGCCACGGCTCGGGCTCGTCGTCCTCCTCCTCAGGCGGGGGCGGCGACGGCGCCTGGTCGTCGTCCTCGTCGACGCTCTCGCCGTCGGCGGTCGTCGTCGTCGCGCCGCTGCCGGTGGCGCGGCTGAGGGCATCCGCCGCGCCGCTGGCCCCGGTCCGGGGCTTCACCCGGTCCTTGATCTTGGGCGCGCCGTCGTCCTTCGCCTGGGTCTCCCCATCCTCGTCGTCGCCCTCGTCCTGCGCGAACGCGGTCGACGAAACCAGCAGGAGCCCCAACACGAGCAGCGACAGGAGCCGCCAGGCCGAGCGGGGGTCTCGCACAACAAGCCGTGTGCTTCTCATTGAATCGTGTACTCCAGCGTCATCGGCTCGCCGTTGCGGAGGATCTCGAGCGTGAAGCTCTTCTCCGTTTGCAGCTTGCTGTACAGCTCCAGCGCCTTCTCCGTGTCACCCAGGTCGAACCCGTTCACGGCCGTCAGCACGTCGTTGTTCTTGAGCCCCATCTTCCGCAGGGCGCTGTTTCGTCGGATCGAGAAGACCTTCCAGCCGTTGGTCGCCCCGTCCTGGAAGTGGGGCACCACCCGGGCCTCTCGGGCCATCTTGTCGAGGTTGGCGAGGGCGTAGTCGACCTCGCTCTGCTCCACCCGCCACTTGCCTTCGCCGTCGGGGTGGATGCCTTCCCACTTGTGACGACCGCTGCGCGAGCTGCGCTTGGGCTTCTCTTCGTCGTCCTTGGTCTTCGGCTTGCGGCGGGCCCCCGGCTTGGGCGCTCCGCCGGCGTCGATGTACTCTCGCTCGCCGCCGCGCAGCACGATCATCCGGGCGGGGTGGTGGGTCCCGCCGGTGTCGAGCCAGGGGCTCCGGATGTCGACGACGGTCGCGTCCAGGAGGGGGTCGCCGATGCGGTAGAGCTCGGGGGCGGCGCTGGCGACGGTGACGAGGGCGGTCGACCAGGTCGGGTCGTTGGCGACCGCGGTGGAGATCAGGACCGCGTCCAGCTCCGACTTGCGGGCCTCTTCGCCGGGCTCGCCGGGGCCGGCCGGCTCGGGGGCCTTGCCCGCGAGGGCGTTGGCGGCGTCGAACAGGTTGCGACGCACGATCGGGTCCTGGAAATACTTGAGGCGGCGGGCCCGCTGGGAGGTGGCGCGGCTGGACGACGGCTCGTCCGAAGCGGCGGAGCTGCTGCCCGACGCGGAGGGATCACCGACTGCCGCCGCGACCGCCATCGGCGCCCCGGCCCGCAGCGCTGCGAGCTTGTCGGGGTCGACGGCCATCGTCTTGGCGAGCAGCGCGTTGACACCCAGAGCCAGGCCGAGGGCCAGCATGGCCAACAGCGAGAGGATCCAGAGAGGGCGCGGGACGCGATCGAGCATGGCACCAGCCGAACACGCAAGAAGCGTGCCCTTCTTCCCGATCAACTGATTTCAAGTAATTTCAAGTAGTTATAGGATCGCTCCTTCGGGGCGCCAGCCGGGCCAGGGGCGACAAACTGGCAACGGCAGCCGCCGCCGCCAGGGGCGATTGACAAACTGTCAATCAGGGGAGGGTGAGGTCGAAGCGGAAGAACTGGGTGTTGTGCTCGACCGGCACGTCGTCCCAGATCCAGACCGCCGACGTCTCCTCCATCTCCTCGGGGAGGTCGCCCCAGGGCCAGGCGCCGAAGGAGCCGAACTCCCGGGCGGGCTGCCAGGAGTCCGCGTCGAACCCCGGGCTGCACCAGCCGACCCGGGTCTCCTCGTCGGCGAGGGGATCCGGGTCGAAGCGCCACGCGCTGTTGGACCACCAGGCGGTGCCGTCGGTCATCTCGATGTAGACCAGCGCGCCGGTCAGGTCCCACTCCTCGTCCTTGTCGTACTCGACGCCCTCCCCCTCGAAGCCGATGGTGTGGTCGCCGCTGTCCAACCAGACCGTGTAGGTCTCCGCCTCGTCCCAGTCGTCGTTGGTGCCGACGACGTCGTCCTCGTCGTCGACGCAGAGCGTGTACTTGCGGACGACGGTCAGCGTGATCTCGATGCGCCACTCGATCCGTCCGTCGCAGTCGGCGTCGATCCCGTCGATGCGAGCGCCCGGATGCACAATCGCGCTGTCGTCGTTGCAGTCGCCGCCGGTCAGCACGTAGCCGTCCGGGCCGATGCAGCCGGTCACGACGTCGTCATTGTCGCCGTACCCGTCCCCGTCCCCGTCGAAGTACCAGTTGAGATCCGCCAGGGGCTCCTCGTCGACCTCGCCGTTGCAGTTGTTGTCGACCTCGTCGCACAGCTCCGGTGCGCCGGGGTGGGCCAGGGGATTCGAATCGTCGCAGTCGACGGACCCGGGGTAGCCGTCGCCGTCCTCGTCGAGGTCCGGGGTGTCGTCGTCGTCGTCCGTCTCGACCGGCGGCTCGCCCGGCGGGAACGTCGTCGGCTCCTCCTCCTCGGGGCAACCGAGCAGGCCGACGCACAACAGGAGCGGGATCCAGGGCCTCACGGCCTCACTGTAGCCGCCACGTCCCTTGTCTCGGCGGGCAAATCGGACCAAGGTGCCGGGCATGACGTTGCGCCTGTTGCTGCTGCTCCTCGCGACCGTCCTGGTCGGCTGCGGGCCTACCCGTGGACCGCGCGGAGACGACGACGACGACGACGACGCGGTCGATGACGACGACGCCCCCGACGACGACGACGCCACCGACGACGACGACGCCACCGACGACGACGACGCCAC
>CAYQEG010000137.1:0-22275 GCA_964416435.1 uncultured Rickettsiales bacterium | reverse complement strand
CACGAGCGCGGCATGGTCGTCAACGGCACCGTGAGCACGATCTGGGGCAGCCCCTTCGAGGCCTTCAACAAGCAGTACAGCATGGCGGAGAAACTCGACATCGCCGTCGCCTTCGTGAAGCGCTACCTCGACTGCGGCGCGGACGACATCGAGCTCGCGGACCACGATGGCTCCGTGACCGATCACCACGAGGCCTACGCGTTCTTCAGTCGCGTGCTCGACGCGGAGGAGATGGGCACGGGACCCGACGGTCGGGACTACGCAGACCCCAAGCTCTACATCGCGCACTTCCACACCAAGCACATGGCCTCGGCGCTGCGCAACGCGGCGGCCGCCCTCAAGGCGGGCATCATCCGGTTCGAGTCCTGCATGTCCGGGATCGGCGGACAGCCCGCCAACACGGTGGACGGGGTCCCCATCGAGGGCCGCGAGGGCGACTACTACACGCACCACTTCAACCACGGGCTGATCTCCACCGAGGACCTCGTGGCGATGTTCCAGGAGATCGGCGTCGACACCGGCATCGACCTGGAGGCGCTGCTCGCGCTCGGTCGCGAGTTCAACGGGGAGGTCCTCGACCGCTTCGCCGCCCAGCAGAAGGAGCTCGGACGCCCCTTCATGCGCTGCCGCTCCCACATGCTGCGGCGCGACAAGCTGCCCCCGGACGTCACTTCGCTCTACGGCGCCTGACGGCGGGAGGCGTCGGCCCACGGAGGTCCACCGGACGGGTGCATCCCGTACGCTATGGATCACCGCCTGGGAGGTCCATCCGATGCTTGCCCGTCCCGCGACGCTCGCCGTCGCCCTCCTCGCCGCCTGCCCCGCCGATGACGACGACTCGGCTCCGCCGGCCGAGCCGGTCGCCTGGGTGGCGCTCGCGCCCAGCCCGCAAAGCTCGGTCGGAGAGGACGTCGTCGCCATGCCCGACGGCGGGGCCGTGGCGGTGGGGGCGTTCGCGGGGAGCATGACCTTCGGGCCGGGCTCGGCCAACGAGACCGCGCTGACCGCGGCGGGGGACTTCGACGCGTTCGTCGCGCGGTTCGGCCCCGACGGGGCATTGATGTGGGCCGAGCGGATCGGCGGCGCGGGGACCGACTGGGCGTGGTCCGTGGACGTGGACGGGGACGACCGGGTGTGGGTCTCCGGCCAGTTCGGGCAGACCGCGACCTTCGGCGCGGGGCAGGCGGGGGAGGCCCAGCTGACCTCGGCCGGGGGGCAGGACGCGTTCGTCGCCCGGTACGCCGGCGACGGGACCCTGCAATTCGCTCGGGCCGCCGGCGGCGACAACCAGCAGGTCGCCTGGAGCGTCTCCGCAACGGACGACGGCGGTGCCTTCGTCGCCGGCCACTTGTGGGCCAACATCACCTTCGGCGCGGGCGAGCCGAACGAGACGATCCTGCTGTCGCTCGCCGCCCAGGACGCGTTCGTCGCTCGGTACGACCCCGACGGCGCCTTCGAGTGGGTCAAGACCGTCACCGGCGGCGGCTCGGTCGTCGCCTACGACGTGGCCGCGACGGACGACGGGGGCGCCTTCCTCGTCGGCGAGTTCACGGCCGCCGCGGTCGCCGGCTCGGGTGAGGCGAACGAGACGTCCCTCGCCTCGATCGCCGGGAACCTGGACTCCTTCGTCGCCCGCTACGCCGCCGACGGCAGCCTGGCGTGGGCGCGCAACGACGCCACCAGCTTCCCCGACGGTGCCCGCGCCGTCGTCGCCGACGGGGACGGCGCGTGGGCCGTCGGCGTGTTCCGGGGGAGCGGGGTCCTCGGGGACGTGGACGTCGCCTCGGGCGGCTTCGACGACGGCTATGCCCTGCAGTACGACGCCGACGGCGTGGTGCAGACCGTGCGGACGGCCGGCGGCTCCGGGGCGCAGGGCTCGCTGCTGCCCCGGGGCGTCGCCACCTCCGGGGGCACCATCGTCGTGGGGCAGTTCTCGGCGTCCGCCACCTGGGGCTCCGAGAGCACCCCGGTGAGCTGGACCCACCTCGGCGCCGGAGACGGCTTCGTCGCCCTGTACGACGACGTCGGGAACCTGGAGTACGCCGCCCCGGTGGGGGGGGCCGGCCAGCGACTCGGTGCAGGACGTCGACATGACCGCCGACGCCGTCTTCCTTACCGGCTGGATCGGCGCCGACGCCGTCTTCGACATCGCGGCGGTGGTCGTCGAGGACGTCACCGGCCTCGACCTGGATCTGTCCGTCGTCGGCGAGGCCGAGTTCTTCCTCGTCCGCTACCCGCGCTAGATGTGTAGGCCAGCCACGTTGTTCCGCTGAGTGGAGTGGCCCATCCGGGCTGGTGCGGAAGGTCGTGGTCGAGCTCGCCTTCGCGTCAGGAGCGGCGGCGGAGCGCCGGAAGGAACAGCAGCGGGAGGAGCGCGACGGCGTCCGCGCCCAGGTCCTGGTCGCACGAGCAGGCGCCGATGTCCCCGCCGGGCGCGCCGCCGCCGTCGCCGGTGGCGAGATCCGACGCGTCGTCGTCGTCCGCGACGTCGTCGTCGTCCACCGCGTCGTCATCGTCCGTGACGTCGTCGTCATCCTCGGCGACGTCGTCGTCGTCCTCGACCGGCTCGTCGTCGTCGTCGTCCGCCACGTCGTCGTCGTCGGGGGCCACGTCGTCGTCGTCGGCCGCGTCGTCGTCGTCACCGCCGTCGTCGGGGCCGGCCGTCGTCGTGTAGTCGACCACCACCCGCCAGGCGTCGACCCACGCGTCGCTGTCCCGCTCCCCGCCGGGGTGGCTGCTCAGCTGCAGTTGCCCGGTCAGCGCGTTGGCGTCCGCCCACGTCCAGCTCCCGAGGTCGCCCGTCACGTCGACCCCGTGCCAGCTGAGCGACGTGCCGGTGAACACCGACTGCGCCGCGCCGCCGCCGTGGAGCAGCAGATCGAGGGCGTACACCCCCGAGGCGTACTGGGTGCGCGCGAGCACCTCGATGGTGACCGCGTCGATCGTCTCCTCGCCGATCGGGTCGCACAGGGTCCAGCCGTTCGCGTGCAGGTACTCGCCGGCGTCCACGTTGGGGGTGTGGGCCTCCTGGCCGTCGGGCGCGCCCGTCGCGAGGCCCGGGCTCTCCCAGTCCACGGCCGACGTGCCGCCCGCGTAGGACTCCTGGCTGTGCGGCCCGACCCCCGCGAACTCGTCGCAGCCGGGCACCGGCTCGGGCTCCGGCGGGTCTTCGGGCGTGATCAGCACGAACTGCACCGCGTTGGCTTCGTCGCTCTGGTTGTCGTCGGTGCCGTCGAGCACGACGTAGCAGCCGCCGACCCCCTGCGCGCACCAGTGCTGCCCCAGGTCGACCCAGCCCGACGCCCCTTCGCCCTGCTGGTCCAGGGAGATGTGCGTGCTGCCGCCCAGCCCGTCGTAGATGAAGTGGTCCGCGTCGTCGGTGCGGTTCTCGGTCATCCGGAACCACGTGCTGATCTGCCACGTACCGGCGGTCGGGATGTCCGGCGTCCACGTCGCGGTGCCGACCCGGTCGCTGCCGCCGACCGTGTGCGACAGGTAGTGGTAGTCGACGTCCCCGCCATCGTACCCGTACCCGAGCATGCCCCACGTGGTCCAGTCGTTCCCCGTCAGGGTGAACGTCGGGGGGCCGTCGCTGTCGTCGATGATGATCGTCTGGGCCGCCGCCGGCGCGGACCACGCCAGGACGAGCAGGAAGGAGAGCAGTCCACACCTCACGCCCCCAGCAGACCAGGGAGCGATGTTGTGGTTGTTGTAGTTCGATGAAACCGGCGCGGGCCGGTCGCTACAGGTCCAGGTCCTGGATGACCGGCGCCCCGCCGGTCCACTCCACCGTCTCGAGGGACGTGCGGGCGATCACGCGGTTGCGACCCTGGTCCTTGGCGACGTACAGCGCCTCGTCGGCGAGCCCGACCAGGTCGTCCGGGGACATCGGCTCGGACCACGCCGCCACGCCGACCGACACCGTGACCCGCAGGACCCCGTCCCGCCACGGCACCGCGACCGCCTCCACCGAGGCGCGCAGCCGCTCGGCGACCATCATCGCCAGCTCCTCCGACGCCGTCGGGAGCAGCACCCCGAACTCCTCGCCGCCCAGCCGCCCGACGACGTCCAGGCTCCGGGTGCCGTCCACCAGCGCGATGCTCATCGCCTTGAGCACCTCGTCCCCGGCGAGGTGGCCGTAGCCGTCGTTGATCGCCTTGAAGTGGTCGGCGTCCACCATCAGCAGCGACAGCGGGCGGCCGTCTCGCTTGGCGCGGTCGATCTCGCGCTGGAGCTCGTTGAGGAAGTGCCGTCGGCCGGCGAGCCCCGTGAGGTCGTCGAACGTCGCGTAGCGCCGCATCTCCGCGAGCAGCCGGGCGTTGTGCACCGCCACCGCGAGGTGGCCCGCGAGGGCCGAGATGAGGGCCCGGGACTCGGCCCCCACCGACGGAGCGTCGGCGCCGAGCCGGATGACGATCAGCCCCAGCGCGGCGCCCTCACCGCCCCGGAGCAGCTCCACGAGCACCCGGCGTCCGGCCAGCTCGCCGCCGCCCAGGGGGACCGCCGTGGCGCCTTCCTTGCCGACGAGCACGCGGCCGCCGCCGCCCACCACCGCGACCGTCTGGGGGAACGCGTCCGGCTCGCCGTGCCACGCCAGCAGCGTCGGCAGCCCCTCGGCGAGCACGTACAGGCCCAGCCCGTCGGCGTCGACCAGGTCGGCGAGCCCCGCCGCCGCGACGCCCACGATCGTCTCCACTTCGCGCGCGGTGTTGAGGTCCCTCGAGATGTCGTCGAGGCGGGCCAGGGCCGTGTTGGTGCGGAGCACGTGGTCGAAGAGCATCTGCTGGCAGAGCACCCCCGACAGCAGGTCTGCGAGCGGCTGGAGCAGCGCCCGCGCCTCCTCCTCGAAGGTCCCCCGCTGCCCGGTGACCGTCAGCGTGCCTTCGACCTCCACGCCTCGCAGCGCGACCTCCACCGCGACCTCGTCCTGCACCTCTGCGCCGGCCAGGTCGACCTGGCCGAGGGCCTGCTCGGCGACCAGCCGCACGCCGACCGTCGGCTCGCCCAGGGTCTGCTGCAGGCGTCGACCGATCACGTCGAAGAGGACCTCGGCGTCGGTTCCTTCAGGGAGGTGGCGGGCTGCTTCGACGAGCAACTCGAGGTGGCGGCGGGCCCGGTCCACGGCGTTGGCTACGGCTGCTCGCCGGGCTTGCCCCACTTGAAGCCGCTCTTCTCACGCTTCGTCTGCTGCTGGTGCAGGGACAGGATGAGCAGGAGCACCTCGTCGTAGCGGATGCGGTCCTTGGGGCTCTCGAACGTGAGGATCTGGACGCCGAACCCGTCCGGCAGGTCGTGCCCCGGGCGGTCGCCGGACTGCCAGCGGACCTCCGCGTTGAACCGGATCGGCACCGGGTCGCCGTCGCCCTGGACGGGGAACTCGACCCGCACGATCGCGCCGCGCACCGGCGGGTCCTTCGCGAACGCGATGTACAGCCCCTCCTTGCTGAAGTTCTGGGCCGTGCCGGTGTGGCTCCGGCCGCGGGCCCAGAAGGTCACGTTCAGGCTCGAGGCGATCCGCGCGTTGCGCGGGATGAGCGACTGGCCGGCGGCGTCCGCCTCCCAGGGGGGCAGGTTCCCCGGGGCGTCGCCGAGGCTCATGGTGTTTCGAATCGGCGGGGCGTCGCTCAGCGCCGCGGCGTCCTGGTAGCCCCCGGTGTCCAGCATCGAGCCGAACGTGTCGTCCGGCGGCTCCGGGGCCGGCGCGTTGGGGTTGAGCTGCATCGGGGGGTCCGGGGCGACCGCGCCGAAGCCGCCGCCGCCGCCGCTGCCGGCGACGTCGAAGTAGCCGCTCGCGGTGGTCTTCGGCTTGTTGTCTTCGGGGGCCTCTTCTTCCTCGACTTCGACGGCGGCGAGCCGACCGGTCGGGGCCCCCAGGTGGGAGGAGTCCTCCGCCCCGGGAGGGAGCGAGTACTCGGGCACGCCGCTGACCTTGCCGAACAGGCCGAACAAGTCGTCCTCCCCGGCTGGAGGCGCTTCACCGGGATCCACCCCGAAGACCGACGGCAGCTCGGGATCCGTCGCCTGGATCGGCGGGATCTCGCCCGAGTGGGGGGCCAGGGGATCGGCGATCGCCGGGGTCTCCGGGTCCGTCAGCCAGACGCTGCGCGGCGGCGCGGTGTTCTCGTCGCTGTCCATCCGCCCGGGCAGCTCGAGCTCGGCCGACTGCTGCCCCAGGAGCGGGCTGGACGGGGCGTCGAGATCGGGCTCCGAGGGCGTGACCGGGGTCGGCGGGGGGCGGTTCTGGGTCGAGGTGATGCGCCGGCGCCCGAGGCCGGCGGTCCGGAGGGAGCCGCTCATCCCCGACTTGGGTCCCGGGGTGAACACCGGCGTCGGGATCTGAACCGCTTCGCTGCCCCGCCGCTGGGGGTGGGCGGACACCGCCCCGCTGCCGAGCACGTCCGCGCCGAGGGGCTCATCCAGCTCCACCAGGGCGGCCGGGCGTCCGCGCCACAGCCCGCCCTCGCCCAGCTCCTCGCGCACCGTGCCGGCGACCTCCACCGGGGTGCCGCTCGCCGGGCCCGAGAACCGCAGCGTCACCTGCTCGCCGACCTGCAGGGCCGGGTCGCTGCTGACCGCCGCTGTCTCGGGTGACAGACGAGTGATGAAGCCCCGGCTGCTGCCCGCCGCCCCGTCCACCTGGACGGGCACGAGGCAGGGAGTGCCCAGGGTGGCCGGGTTCACGGGATGTCCTCCAGGAGGGCGTTGCACGGGCGGGGCTGTATCGCCCGCGTCCGAGGACCGCCGATTGTATCAGGCTACGCGCGTCTCAGAGCCCCGCGAGGTGACGTCCGAGGTGGCTCGCGAGGGTGAAGTTCCGACCCGTCGCGATCGGGTCGCGCAAGCTGCGGAGCTTGCCGGCGACGAACCGGGGGCGGCCGTAGAACCGTCGATAGGCCTCCTTCTGCAACCCCCTGAGTTCTTCTCGGCTCATTCCGGTGGGGCTGTAGAAGACGTTGAAGATGTTCATCGACCGCTCGTCCTGGACGAACCGGTCGTCCTTGTCGAGCCGCCGCCACAGCCGGGATCCGAAGACCGGGTTGACCGGCGTGAAGAAGGCCCACTCCAGCGGCAGTCGGCATGCGTAGTCGATGGTCTGCCGCGCCTCGTCGACCGTCTCCCCCTCGATCCCGAGGGACAGCCTCGCCGCGACCTCGATGCCGGAGCGGTGGATGCGCCGCACGCCCGCTTCGCATTGCTCGACCGTCAGCGTCGAGCCCATCGTCGCGGTGCGCAGGTTCTTGTCGACCCCGGAGATGAGCACCGTGTCGATCCGCCAGCAGCCCGCCCGCTTCATCATGTCGAGCAGGTCGGAGCTGAAGTCGTAGGACCAGAAGGTGACCGTCCAGGTCCACTTCCGACCGGACTCCAGGATCAGCTCGCACAGCCGGATCGCGTCCGCCTCGCGGGACGAGAAGATCCCGAAGTGGTCGTAGAAGCCGAAGTCGGTGATCCCGTACCTGTCCTCGCACTCGACCATCTCCCCGAAGACGTGCTCCGGGCTGCGGATCCGGAACTGGAGCGCGCCGACCGCCGGCAGGTGGCACGACGCGCAGGTCAGCGGGCAGCCCCGCCCGGTGAACAGGATCGTGTTGTGGGGGCGGTTGTAGATGTTCAGCCGCGGGTTGTAGCGCTCCGGTCCCCGCATCAGGTCGCGGGCGGGGTAGGGGAGTCGGTCGACGTCGGTGATGAGCTCCCGCTTGCACTCGGCGGTGCTTGAGCCGTCGTCGTTGCGCCAGGCGCAGCCCTTGACCCCGCTGAAGTCGCGGGAGCCGGCCTCGAACCGCTCGACCACCTCCTGCAGCGTCGTCTCCCCCTCGCCGAACACCGCGACGTCGAGCTCGGGGCACTCGTCCATCACCCGCGCCTTCGCGACGTTGGTGTGGGCGCCGCCGAGGACCAGCAGCACCTCCGGCCAGCGCGCCTTCAGCTTCGCGAACAGCTCCCGCGTGTTCCCCCAGGTGCAGGTGACGGCGTTGAGGCCGATGACGTCGGGGTCGAACACCTCGACCTCCCGCATCCAGACGTCCTCGGGGGTGCCGTAGCTCTCCAGGTAGTGGACCTCGTGCCCTTCGCGGCGCAGCCACGACGCCAGGTAGAGCAGCGACCAGAACGGCATCTTCCCGTTGACCGTCGACTCCTGTCGAAACAGGTGGGTGCCGAGGAACTGGCGCACCGGGTCCTGACCGTCGGCGAACCGGATCTGCCGGTACGTCCAGGGCGCGGCGCTGAGGAGGATCCGGGCCATCAGTGCTCGAGCTCCAGGAACTGCGGCAGGACGCCCGGGCCGCCTTCGGGGCCGCGGGCCTGGTGCAGCGCCAGCCTGCCCATCAGGCGCGCTCCGGTCGCGAACTTGCCCCAGTTGCCCGGCCCCGTCATCGCCCGGGCGAGGCGGGCGAGCCGGCCGGGGCGGCTGTAGAAGCGCCAGTAGGCGCGCCGCTGCACGCCCATCAGGTACTCGTGGGTCAGCCCGTTGGTGACGAACACCGCCTGGTCGGGGTCGCCCATGAAGTTGCGGTAGTCGTCCGCCGCCAGGTCGCCGTACTCGGCCGCCATGTCGCGCAAGGGGGTGCCGACGAAGGGCGTCGTGATCTTGAAGTTGGCCGACGCGATGGGGAGCGATCGCGCGAACTCGATGGTCCGGTCGATCGACTCCGCGGTGTCCGTCGGGTGGCCGATCATGAACAGCCCCTTGGCCTCGATGCCGGCGTCCGTCGTCCAGGCGATGCGCTCCCGCACCGTGCTGACGTCGGTCCCCTTCATGATGTCCTCCATCACGCGGGGATCGCCGGTCTCGATCCCGTAGGCGATCTGCCAACAGCCGGCCTTGCGCATCGCGTACAGCAGCTCGGAGTCGACGGTCTCGACGTGGGTCGAGATGTTCCACGAGATGTCGACGCCGCGGCGCACGATCTCGTCGCAGATCGCCATCACCCGGCGGCGGTCCAGCGTGAACGTGTCGTCGTAGAAGAAGATCTCGGCGATGCCGTAGTCGCGCTGCAGGTGCTCGATCTCGTCGACGACGTACCGCGCGCTGTGCACCCGGAAGCGGTTGCCGAGGATCTCCCGCCGCTCGCAGAAGATGCAGGAGTAGGGGCAGCCCCGGGAGGTGTAGATCGTCGTCGCGGGCCAGCGCTTGTACTGGAACATCGTCATCGCGTACGAGTCCAGCGGCGGCAGCAGGTCCCGGGCCGGCCAGGGGAGCGAGTCCAGGTCGTCGATCCAGCCCCGCGGCGCGTTGACCACCAGCTCGGACGTCGGGTCCGCCGGGTCGGTGGTGAACCACAGCCCTGCGACCGTCGCCAGGTCGCCGTCCGCCTCCAGGCAGTCGGCCAGGTCGCACATCATCAGCTCGCCCTCGCCGACGGCGGCGAAGTCGAAGTGCGGGTTGCGGGCGCACTCCTCGGGGGCGCCGGCGGGGTGCGGTCCACCCACCACGACCGTGCAGTCGCGCGACCACGCCTTGACCAGCCGGCTGATCTGCTCGGCCACCGGCACCGTCACCGTGTACAGGCCCATCGCGACGAGATCGGGCGCGAAGGCGCGGACTTCGTCCATCAGGGCCTCGCGGCTGTGGCCGCCGTGGCGCATGTCGACGATCGCCACGTCGTGTCGGGCTTGCCGCAGGTAGGCCGCGATGTAGGCCAACCCCAGCGGGGGGGCCTGGTTCGCGGGGAGCAGCGGGTCCGGCCGATCCGGGTCGGGGAAGTCGGCCGGGTGCAGGAGGAGGACGCGCACGGAGAGCGATTGTAGCCCCCGGATCGGCCGCCGCGAGGTGGGCTATTCTCACCCCATGCGTCGCCTCCTGCCCCTGCTCGCCCTCGCTGCCGCCCTCGGCGCCTCCACCCCGGGCGCCGCCCGAGCTGACTTCAGCCCGGTCTTCTTCACGCTGGGGGCGGCCAAGGTGCCCGGGATCGCCTTCGACATCGTCGGTGGCGCCCGCCTGGGTCCGAGCCTGTCGCTGCTCGATCAGACCGACGCCCTGCGGCGCAGCGCCCGCGCCTCGTTCGCGAGCAACTGGATCACCCTGGGCCTGCACTCCGTGTCCATCGGCGCCATGTGGGTCGCCTCGCTCGGCGACTTCGACCTCGAGGAGCGGCTGGTCGGCGCGTTCAGCATCAACGCGGTCGCGGACATCACCATCGGGGTGCTCGGCCTCGTCACCGGCATCGACCTGCTGCTCCAGCGCAACGCCGCCGGCTTGACGGGCACCGAGCTGGGCACCGCGGCGACCTGGTCCGCGGCGGTGAACATCGCGATGGGCAGCTTCGGCGTCCTGTGGTTCCTGCCGATGACCATCGGGGCGCTGGTGGGCGCCACCGACATCTTCGGCTCCGTGGACCGGTCCGGCCCGACGTTCGCGATCGTGCCCAACGGGGCCGGCGCGGCGCTGATCGGGCGGTTCTGAGCCACCGCCGACGGCGGGTCAGTCGCAGCCGTCCGCGGGCTCCAGCCCGACCTCCGTGAGCACCCAGGGGCGCCGCTCGATCGGCTCGGGGTGCAGCCCGACCACGACCTGGCCGTCCGCCGCGTCGACGCAGAAGCGGTGCACCCGGGGCACCCATTGCTTGCTCGTGCAGGCCGGCTCGGGGTCGGGGGCCAGCGGGACGCCATGCACGGTGACCGGCGGCAGCGCCGCGTTGCAGCGGGCGGCGAGCACCACGGCGCCCTGGACCGGGCCGGGCGGGGTGTCGATCCGCAGCTGGTTGGGGACCAGCGGACGGAGCCCCGGGGCGCCCGCCTGGACCGCGTCGTAGACGGTCTCGAACCACGCGTGGTCGAACCCGTAGCCGAGCCACGGCTCGTACAGGGTCGTGCCGAACGCCCAGGCCGCGGTCGGCTCCTGCGCTCCGTCCAGCGACGTGCCGACGCGCAGCCGGATCCGCGGCCAGCGCACGGGGGCGAGGTCGAACCGGTACAGCGCGAAGCCGGGCTGGAACAGGCTGTCCTCGAGGACGACGAGGTCGACGGGCTGAAGCTCGGGCTGCAGCGCGGCGAACAGCTCGACCCGGTCGTCGGGGTGGGGCATGGCCGACGGCGCGACCACCGCGAGCTCCCGCACCACCCGCGTGGAGCTGACCATCGCCACGGCGTGGAAGGGCGGGCCGGTCCGCTCCGCGCCCCGGGCGATCGGCCCCAGGGGGGGGAGCGGCGGCTCCAGCAGGTCGATGTACGCGGTCGGCCGGCCGGGCAAGCCCAGGTCGATGGTGAGCAGCTCGGGGTGCACCTGGTAGAGCATCTGCGGGTGCCGCAGCGACAGCGCCGCGGGCCCCGACTGCCAGCGCTCGACCTCCAGCCCCGCCAGCACGTCGGACCAGGTCCGCCGGAACCGGGGTCGGCTCCAGCGGAGCGCGCTGCCCGGGGGCAGGTCCGCGAACACCATCGCCCCCTCGGGCGCGTCGGCCCACTCCTCCTCCAGCGTCTGCCAGGCGTCCTCGAGCAGGTCGGTCGTCTTGCCCGGCACGATGCGCGTCGCCCCCTGGCCGAGGCCGAGCTGGGTCGCGAACACGAGGGCCGCCGCGACGACCACCCCGGCCCCGATGGTGAGGGCGCGGTGTCGGCGCGCGGCCAGGTCGACCAGCGCCCCTCCGGCGATCCAGGGCGCCGGGAACAGGAGCACGAAGTAGCGGGGGGCGCGCCAGGGGCTGAACGTGCCGTCGAGCTGCTCCTCGGGCCACGCCACGACGACCGTGAGCAGCGTCAGGGCGCCCGCGATCCAGACCGCGAGCAGCCGGTCCGCCTCCTCGAAGCCGCGCCGCGGCCGCGCCCCCCGGAACAGCGCCAGGCCGGTGCCCGCGACCCCGAGCAGGAGCGCCACGGGGTTGCTCCCCTTGCCCGGCACGGGGCCGCCGACGTTCATGTGGCCGAGCAGGATCTCCCGGCAGCTGACCCAGGTCTCGAGCGCTCGCTGACCCAGCCCCCGCTGCATGCTCTCGCCCATCTGGGTGTGCAGCGACGACGTTCCCGTCGCGCTCTGCTGGACGAACCGCAGCGCGTCGCGCCCCGGCGCGGTCCCCAGCAGGAGGTAGAACAGCGGGAGCAGCCCGACGAACGCGGCCCCGCCGAACACGACCGCGGAGACCACCCGCCGCCCCGGCTTCGCCCCCGCGAAGGCCGCCGCGACGAGCACCGGCACCATCGGCGTGGGGAAGAACCGCAGCGTGCCCGCGAGGCCGATCACCAGCCCCGCGGCGCCGATCCAGCGCAGCGAGTCGCGCTTCAGCCCGATGAGCAGGACGAGCGCCGAGATCACGATCGCGGACGGGTCGTTGGGCAGCCCGACGGACGGCGTCGACAGGAGCAGCGGGCTGAGCGCGCACAGGGCGGTCGCCAGGATGGTGCCGCCGGTCTCCAGGATCCGTCGGGCGAGCAGCCACGTCGCGACCGTCGCCGTCATCGCGAGGGCCGCGGCCATGATCCGGGGGAGCAGCACCGGCTCGCCGAACAGCTCGAACGCGCCGAGCATCAGGTGGTGCCAGATCGACGTCGTGTACGGCATCGGGAACGGCGGATGCGGCACCCCGGCGGCGAGGTCCGCGACGTAGGCGTGCACCGCGGCCTGGTCCCGCAGCCAGGGGACCATCATCAGGGGGAGCCGACAGAACTCCGTGAACGCGAGCAGCGGGAGCAGCCACCACAGGTCCCGGCGCCAGCTCCAGGGGCGGGGCGCATCGTCAGTCCTGGGAGGGGTCTCCTGCACGGGGGGCGGCGTCGGCGAGTATAGCGCCCACCTCCCACGTCCCCCGGGAGCGCTCCAGGACGCCCCACAGCAGCAGCCCCAGCAGGCCCGCGCCGCCGGCGACCGTCAGCATGAAGCCGTCGTTGGCGACGTCCGCCAGCCGGCCCAGGGCGGGGGCGGCGAGCAGGCGCGCCACGCCCCACAGGCCGGTGAACGCGGCGATCGCGACGCCCCGGAGGGCCGCCGGGCTGCGGGTCACCGTCTGGCCCATGAGCACCGGGAAGCAGTAGCCGTGGCCCACGCCCGCGAGCAGGCCGACGATCAGCCAGTCCCCCTCGGTCGTCGCCGACGCCGCGACCAGCAGGGCGGCGGCGTAGCAGCCCAGGGCGACCCCGCCGACGCGGCCGGTGCCCAGCCGCTCGGGCAGCCGCGCGCCGAACAGCCGGACGGCCGCGGCGCCGCACGCGTAGGTCAGCCACACCGAGGCCGGGTGCTCGACCCCGCGGTCGGCCGCCACCACGGTGGCGAAGGACATGAACACCGCGACCAGCCCGCCGAACGTCGCCGTCGCGACCCACACCGGCCAGAGCCGCCGCTGTCCGAGGGCGCTCAGGACGGCGCGCAGCTTGACCTGCTCGGGGGCTCGGACCTCCCGGGTCTCGGGCACCGCGAGCAGGAACGGCAGCGACAGCGCGATGATCCCGCCGACGGCGGGGAGGAACCATCGCAGCTGCTCGGCGTCGACGCCGACGCGGTCGGCGATCGGGTTGACCAGCAGCGGGACCAGGCCGGAGATGCCGAACAGGGCGAGCCCCTCCGTGCGCCGGGACTCCGGCACGAGGTCGGCGGCGAAGGCGAAGTAGCCGGTGAACAGGGTGCCGCTGCCGAGCCCCACGAGGATCCGCATCAGGAACGCGAGCGGGCCGATGGTGGTGACCGCGCCGACGAGCACCATGCCGGCCACGAGGACCAGCGTGCCGACCGCGAGCACCGGCTTGCGGCCGACGACGTCGAGCCCCCAGCCGATGAGGGGGCGGCCCGCCAGCCCCCCGATCGAGGCGGCGGCCATCACCGCGCCGACCTCCGCGCGGCTCGCGCCGAGGAAGTCCAGGTACAGCGGCAGGAGGAGCATCGAGCTGAACCCGAGCGCCTGCAGGAAGTGAGCGGTGACGAGCAGCCCGAAGGGGCGGGTGAGGATCCGGTCCGGCAAGGGGCGCAAAGGTAGCTCGCGAGCCTCTTGATCGCCCGCGGCGGACCCGTTAACCCTTGACATTCGGTCCCACTCCCTGAATACCGCAGGCCCCGGAGACGTCACCCGGGCACTCCCTCCGGAGGAACCATGTCGAAGCGCCCCCTGGTCGCGGCCCTGGCCGCCCTCGCGATGCTCGCTGCGCTCGCCCCGCTGTCCTTCGCCGCGCCGTCCGCGGCGTCCATCCTCGCCGCCCTCGAGAGCGACAGCGGCTGGAAGGTCCACAAGATGGACGCCAAGGGCGGGGTCGACGTCTACAAGAAGGAGATCTCGGGGGTCGAGGTGCCCGGGTTCAAGGGCATCAAGGTGGTGGACGTGGACAGCACCACGCTGTTCGACGCGATCATCGACATCGCCCACCAGGCCGGCCTGAGCGACGAGATCCCGCTGGTCGAGTCGCACGTGCTCAAGACGTCGGGCAACACCGTCGACTTCTGGCAGTACCTCAACGTGCCCGGCTGGACGCTCGCCAACGACCGCTTCTGGTTCTGCCGGGGCACCTGGGAGAAGGACGTCGGCGGCGTCGCCGGCCACCACAAGTGGAACTGGCACGACATCGACCCCGCCGCCTACCCGTCGGCGCTGTCCCGGGCCCGCGAGATCGACGACGACGCGGTGCTGACCGGCCTGAACGTCGGCAGCTGGGAGGTCATCCCCGCGGGGGCGAACAAGACCACCCTGATCTACCGGGTGGTCAGCGACCCCGGCGGCAAGCTGCCGAAGTCGGCGCAGTCGCTGGCGACCGGCACGACCCTGCCGGACAACCTGCTGCAGTTCGAAGCCGAAGCGAAGCGGCGGGCCGGCCGTTGATCGCCCGTCCGCTCCCCTACGGTCTGCAGACCCCCGACGCTGGAGACGACGACTTGAGGTACATCGAACCCTCGCCCTCCCGCCCCAGCTCGGCCCTCGGGCTCGGCGTCACGGTCCGCGCCCGCGGCCGCGGCATCATCATCCTGTCGGGCCCCAGCTCGTGCGGGAAGGGGGCGGTCGCCAAGTACCTGCGTCGCACCCTGCACCTGCCCCGCGACCTGCACATCTCGATGGGGGACGCGCTCCGCGAGACGATCACCCGCGCCCGCGAAGACGCGGCCTTCCGGGCGTCGATGGGCGAGCGGATCGGCATCCACGCCGACCGCTCGATCTACGACCACCCCGAGCCCGCGGTGGTCACCAAGGCGCGCTCCTACGACGGCCTGAACGAGCGGTTCGGGGACAACCCGACCGAGGTCGACTGGCTCGAGTACTGCGTCACCGCCGGGCTGCTCGTGCCCGACGCCTGGTCCGAGCAGATCATCGAGGGGGTCATCGCCGACCGGGCCAGCCGCCACCGCGCGGTCATCCTCCTGGACGGCTACCCGCGGACCGAGGTGGCGGCCCGTCACGTGCTCGACCTGACGCGGCGCCTGGAGATCCCGATCATCAAGGTGCTGCACCTGTCGGTCTCCAAGAACGAGATGCACCGCCGCGCCCTCGGCCGCAAGCGAATGGACGACACGCCGGAGATGCTGGAGCGGCGCTACACCTTCTACGTCGACCACGTGCAGCCGAGCATCGAGTACCTCAAGGCGAAGCTCGGGAGCAGCCGGACGGCGCTGATCGACGCCCACAAGCCGGAGTACTCGCCCAGCGGCGAGCTGGACGTCGCCGCGTCGGTGCGCAACGTCGCCAACGAGGTGCTGATGGCGCTGGGGGTGTCCCGCCACATCCTCGAGAACCTCCAGCCCGACGACGACGCGGACTCGAACGACGACTAGCGTCGGTCCGCTGTCCAGCGTTCGAGCGTCGACGGACTTGCCTGAATCGGCGCTGCCTGATACCCGTTCGACAGTGACGCGCTGGATCCTCCCGATCGCCCTGCTGGCGGCCACCGCCGCGGGCTGCACCGCCCCCCACCCGGAGCTCGCGCTCCAGGACGTGACGCGCGACGCCGGCCTGAACGGGGAGCGGTACTCCGGGTCGACGCTGCACAACCTCGGCGTCAACTGGATCGACTTCGACGGTGACGGCTGGCCGGACATCTTCGCGGTCAACGGCGACGGCGGCGACGCCCACCTGTACCGCAACCTGGGGGACGGCACCTTCGAGGTGGTGGACGAGCTGCTTCCGGAGCTCGCGCGCCAGGAGATGGCGGGCGCGGCCTTCGCCGACTACGACAACGACGGCGACCCGGACATCTACATCCAGATCACCCACGAGCAGTTCGAGCTGTTCGGGGACAACGAGCCGGACGGGCCGCCCAACGTGCTCCTGCAGAACCAGTGGGTGGAGAACGGCGAGGCGATCGTGCACGGCGAGCCGCTCTTCGTGGACGTGGCGGCGGACGCGGGGGTCGACGACCTGCCGACCGAGCCGCTGGGGGCGACGTACCCCGGGCGTCGGGGGATGACGGGCGGCTGGATCGACTTCGATCGGGACGGCTGCGTCGACCTGTTCGTGGGGAACATGACGCTGCAGCTCGGCGGTCACCCGTCCAACCGCAGCAGCCTGTACCGCAACCTCTGCGACGGCACGTTCGAGGACGTCACGGTGGCGGCGCGGGTCAACCGCCCCGGCGACGGGGACCCGTTCATGAACCGGCCGGCGCTCGCCTGGTTCGGCGGCCACCTGGACGACGACCTGTGGCCGGACATGTACGTCGTCAACGTGCACGAGCCGCCGCCCCACCACAACGACCTGGTCTTCATGAACCAGGGGGACTCGACGTTCCGCGAGGTGACCGAGGTCGACGCGTCGATGCCGGGCATCGGGGACGATAGCGGCGGCGGCATGGGGATCGACGTCGGCGACCTGGACCTCGACGGCGACTTCGACATCTACATCGCCGACATCTACAACACGACGTTCGACGCCGACCCCAAGGGCAACGTCCTGTACTGGGGCAACGGCGACGGCACCTGGGCAGACAACGTGGCGCCTGAGGCCGGGGTCGAGGGGAGCTTCTCCTGGGGCGTGAGCTTCTTCGACCTGGACCGGGACGGGTACGAGGAGATCTTCGTCGCGACGACGGAGCGGCCCAACCATCTCTATCAGAACATGGGGGACGGCACGTTCGTCGACGTGGCCGTGGCGGTCGGGGTCAAGGGGCGCAACGTGTCCCGCGGATCGGCCATCGCCGACTACGACCGGGACGGCGACGTCGACCTGCTGTTCGTCAACAACGCCGGCACCCTCAAGCTGTACCGCAACGAGTCGGCGCCGGCGGGCGGCTGGCTGTCCGTGGAGCTGGAAGCGACGGAGAGCAACGGCTCCGCCATCGGCGCCCTGGTGAAGGTGACCCTGCCGGACGGCACGCTGCTGCAGCGCCAGGTCAAGGGCGGCAGCTCGGCCCACAGCCAGGACGAGCTGACCCTGCACTTCGGCCTCGGCTCGGCCGACCGCATCGAGTCCCTCGAGGTGCTGTGGCCCAGCGGCATCGTCGACACGCGCTCGGACGTCGACATCGACCAGTTCGTCGTCGTGCGCGAGGGCGACTGACGGTCTCCGAAATCAGCCCGCCCCGGCGACCCCGAGGCAGCCCACCAGGATCACGGAGGCGGCGACGAGCCGGCGGACGACCGCAGGCCCGGGCAGCTCCACCAGGGTGACGCCGACCAGCGCCCCGACCTGGGGGAGCAGCGCCGCGACGAGCGGCGCGTCCGTCGCCAGGGCGAGCGCGGCGACCGCCACGACCCACCACCAGGCGAACATCGCGTCCCGCTGGGCCCGGGGGTGGGGCTGGTCGCAGCCCCGACGTCGGCCGAAGAACCAGCCGTAGGCGGCGATCGTGACGGCGAAGAGCGGCGGCGTGAACGTCTGCAGCGCCGCCCCCTGCACGAGCTGGCGGCCGCGCGCCCCCGTCTCCGCCGCCCACGGCCCCGGCGGCCCACCCCCCGCGGCGAGGTAGGAGCCGACCAGCGCGGCGACCAGGATCAGCCCCGCGACGGCGGCCTTGCGGCGCCCCGACCCGCCGGCGCCGGCGAAGGCCCGGCCCGGTCGGACCGCTCGCAGCAGCAGCCACCCCGCGCCGGCCGCCGCGATGGCGATCGGCAGGTCGAGGGTGGGGAGCCGCGCGTGGTCCAGCACCCCGGGGAGCAGGCCCCCGACCAGCGCCGCGAGCACGCCGGCGGTCTCCCGTCGCTCGGCCGGGGCGAGCTCGGCCCCGAGCAGGTAGGTCCCGAAGGTCAGCAGCGGCCACGTGGTGGCGGACCGCGCCAGGCTGCCGTCGCCGTGCCAGGCGTCCACGAGCCCGTGGATCGCCGACAGCGCGACCAGGAACCCAACGACCCTCAGGCGCACGGGGTCAGTCCTCGTCCGGCTCGCCCGGCTCCTCGTAGAAGTCGGCGGGGTGGGGGTCCTCGTAGGAGCGGCGGACCCCGTCGAGGCAGGCGTCGCGGCTGGGGTCGTCGGGGGCGCCGGCGCAGAAGCCGTCGCCCGCGAAGTGGCCGCACTTGTCCTCGACCGCCCGACCGGCGGACTGCCACGCGAACGTCACCGCGTCGTCCCCCAGCGGCTCTTCGGCCATCCCTTCGGCGTCCATCAGCGCGCCGTCGACGTCTCCGCCGCACGCGTCCGGCCCGCCATCCACCGACCGGTAGGCGAGCAGCGCGGCCCGCAGCGACGGCAGATCGTCCGCCCGGTCATCGGTGCCGATCGCCCCCAGCGAGACGTGCTGGTCGGGGTAGCGGAACTCGACGACGTACTCCTTCCACTCCTTCGGCTGGGCCTCGGGGATGAACCCCGTCCGCTGCAGCGCCAGCGGCGCGCCCAGCGACCCGCCCTCGGCCAGCGTGCCGACCACGCGGGTCAGCGGCAGGAGCACCAGCAGCCCCGCGATCCCCAGCGCCACCGGCCGCGCCCGCTCCATCCGGAGCAGGGGGACGAGCAGCGCCGCCAGCCCCAGCGCCTGCAGCGGCGGAAGCAGCACCGCCCGGCGGGCGTCGAACTTGATCAGGCGCGGCAGCCCGAGCTCGTCCAGGGTCACCGGACCGAAGCCGATCAACCCCAGTCCCACCGGCAACGCCAGGGTGGCGAGGCCGGCCCCCAGCGCCAGGACCCCGCCGGCCCGCCCGGCCTCACCGGGGCGGCGCAGCTGCAGCGCCCCGAACACGATCAGGGCCCCGCTGAACCCCCAGCCCAGCCAGCGCAGCGCGAGGTCGGGGAACAGCCCCTGGGGCCACGGCGCGATCTCGGGCCCCGGCCAGGGGTGATGGGGCGAGACGAGCACCGCGTCGAGGCTCTGGGCGGCGACCGCCGGCAGGTGGGCCAGGCCGGGCCCCAGGTCGATCGCGCTCCCGATCCCCTGGGTCGGCGCCTGGCCGGCCAGCCACACCCAGGGAGACGCCCCGATCAGCCCCCCGACGAGCGCGACGCCCAGCGGCAGCGCGCTGCGCCACCGCAGCGCCGCGACGACGGCCGCCAGCCCCCCCATCGGGGCGTACACCGGCAGGAACCAGGCGCCGAAGCCGACCACGACGCCGAGCGCGGCGGGCAGCGCGATCCGGGCCCGCCCGGTCTCCGGCAGCGGGGTGATCGCGAGCGCCAGGGCGGCCATCGCCAGGCTCGTCGCCTCGACGTAGTTGCCCAGCACCAGCATCGACCAGCCGAGGTAGGCCGGCGGCGCCACCACCATCGCGGCGGTCGCCGCCGCCGCCCCCCACCGGCCCAGCAGCTGTCGGCCGATCCAGGCGGCGCTCGCCAGGGCGAGCAGCGCCCACAGCATCCCCTGCAGCCGCATCACCCCGTGCCCCGTGCCGGCCACGAACGACAGCGGCACGTGCAGCGCCGAGACGAACAGCCCGCCGCCCCCCGCGCCCGCGACCGTCTGGCCGTACCAGTAGACGCCGAGCTCGCCGACGGGCAGCCCGTCCCGCACCTGGTTGACCAGGCGCAGGTTGAACAGCTCCTCGGGGTGCAGCAGCACCGCGCCCTGACGGCGGACCAGCACCAGCCGGAGGAGCACGTACAGCGCCGCCCCGACCGCGACGGCGATCCGTTCGCGTCGTTCCATCAAGCGCTACTCGAAGGAAGCGGTGTGGGTGGCCGCGTCGACCGTCAGGGTGCCGGTGTCGGTGGTGCGGCTCCAGGTCGAGCCCGCGGACTCCACCTCCGACGTGAACGCCGAGCCACCGTCCAGCGGGCCGGGGAAGGGCAGGGACCGCACGGTCGCGAAGCCCGGGGTGCCCCAGCCGACGGCCTCGAGCCCGTCGAGCCAGGCCGCGTGGAAGGCGTAGCTCCAGGCCGCCTCGTCCGCCTCGTCCGACGTGGTGGCGACGACGGTGGCCCCGTAGGTCGCCGCGCCGGTGGTCGCCTGGGCCACCTGGTCGCGCCAGATCGCCTCCGCCTGCCAGTCGCCGTTGCCGTGCACGAAGCCCTGGAGCAGGAACCGGTCGCCGGGGTGCACCGCCTGGCCGACTCCGTCGAGCTCGCCGAGCACGTCCGAGGGGGTGGGCGCCGTCATCATCACGCTCAGGCCGGCGGCCCGGGCGTTGTTGGCGAAGAAGATGGGGCGCGCCTCGTTGTTGCCGACGACCTCGAGCCCGAGCCCCGACAGGGTCACCCCGTGCAGCCCCAGCGCGCCGTAGTCGGCGAGGGCGGCGTCGATCTCGGCGCCCGCGCGGGGGGAGGCGGCGTCGAGCCAGCCGTAGACCTGCACTCCGGCGTCGCCCAGGTCGCCGGCGAGGGCCACCCAGGCGTCGTGATCGGCGTAGCCGGCGTCGGGGTTCTCGTTGAGCACGACGATCGCCAGGCCGTCGAAGTCCTCGGCGGTCACGTCGGCCGGGCTGCCGAGGTAGACGGCCATCGGCGCGGGGTCGATCGAGCTGCTGTTCCAGTCGCCCCCGCTCGCCGCGTCGTCGTCGTCCGCTCCGGCGTCGTCGTCGTCGGGCCCGGGCCCGGGCGAGCAGGCGGCCAGGAAGGCGAAGCAGAGGAGGGTGGGCCAGATGCGTTCGATGGGCGAAGCGTATCAGAGTATGTTGGACCGACCCCGGGAGGTTCGATGCGCGCCCGTGCCCTCTTTGCAGCGTCCGTGTTGGCCATCGCGGTCGGCGCTCCGGGGTCCGCGTCCGCGGTCTCGATGACCTACTGCGACGACTGCACGACCACGGTCAGCCTGCCGTTCAGCTTCCCGTTCTGCGGCAGCAACTGGAGCACCGTCGGCCTGTCGAGCAACGGCCAGGTGACGTTCGGCGGCCAGAACAACGACTGGTCCCCGTCCACGGCCGAGTTCTTCTACAGCCCGTCGCGCATCGCCTTCCCCTGGAACGACACCCAGGTCCTCAGCGGCGGCTCCGAGCAGTACTTCGTCTACTCCGACCACCTCGACGTCGTCTTCACGAACGTGCCCAACTACTGGAGCGGTGGCTACAACACCTACTCCGTAACCCTCTGGGACACGGGCGCTTTCACGATGGACATCACCCAGGTGACCATCGGCACGTCGGTGCAGCCGTGGGCGATCGTCGGGTACGCGTGCGGCAGCGCGAGCTCCGGCGCCCCCCAGACCGACCTGAGCACCGTCGCCCAGCCGATCGCCAACGACCCGATCTACGACTCCGTGTACCAGGTGTTCACGTCGTCCCTGTTCGACCTGAACAACACCGTCCTCGAGTTCTGCGGCACCGACCCCGGCGGCTGCGTCTTCGACGAGGACGGCGACGGCTGGACCCCGGACGACGGCGACTGCGACGACAACGACGCCACCGTCTACCCCGGCGCCCCCGAGATCTGCGACGGCAAGGACAACGACTGCAACGGCATCATCGACGACGGCGTCGGCCCGCTGTTCGCCGACGACGACGGCGACGGCTACACGCTGTGTGACGGGGACTGCGACGACACCCAGGTGTTCATCCACCCCAACGCGCCCGAGTACTGCGACGGCATCGACAACGACTGCGACGGGCTGGTCGACGAGGACAGCGACACCGACTTCGACGGCGTCAGCGCCTGCGGCGGCGACTGCAACGACGCCGACCCGACGATCTACCCCGGCGCCCCCGAGATCCCGTACGACGCGATCGACCAGGACTGCAGCGGCAGCGACCTCGTCGACCTGGACGCCGACGGCTACGACTGCGCCTGCGTCACGGGCGGCACCGACTGCAACGACCTCAACCCGCTCGTCTACCCCGGCGCCCCCGAGATCCCCTACGACGGACAGGATCAGGACTGCGACGGCGCGGACCTCGTCGACGTGGACGGCGACGGCTACATCGCCACCCTCGTCGGCGGCGACGACTGCAACGACGTCAACCCCGCGATCAACCCCGGCGCGACCGAGCTGTGCAACGGCCTGGACGACGACTGCGACGGCAACATCGACGACCAGGACAACGACGGCGACGGCTACCTGGCCGGTCCCTGCGGCGGCCCC
>CAYQEG010000136.1:0-22549 GCA_964416435.1 uncultured Rickettsiales bacterium | reverse complement strand
CCCCGCCGCAGCGTGGGCGAACGGCTCGTTTCTCCACGTTGTGGCGGTATCCCCCCGCCGCAGCGTGGGCGAACGGCTCGTTTCTCCACGTTGTGGCGGTATCCCCCCGCCGCAGCGTGGGCGAACGACTCGTTTCACCACGCTGTGGCGGCGCCGTCGCCCACACTTCCGGGGGGCGGGTCAGCACCGGGGTCGGGCTGGCGGGCGTAGCTGACGAAGAGGGTGACGACCGGGCCGGAGGTCTGGCGGACCGACGTGTAGAAGCCGCCGGCGAAGGACGCGCCGAAGCCGAAGCCGTTGGTGAACCGCTTGTCGACCTCGAGGGTCAGCCCCAGGTAGCGCGCGCCGTTGCCGATGCCGCTGGGGCTGCGCATGTAGGGGGCCGCGCCGTCGCCGAGGGGGTGGTGGCCGGCGAGGCGCACGTTGAGGCCCCAGCCCTTGCCGAGGGGGCGGCCCAGCTTGAGCGACCAGTCCAGCAGGGAGTCGAACCGGTGGGTGCGGGCCGTGAGCCCGATCGTGGCGACGAGCCAGTGCTTGCCGAACGACGTGCCCAGGGCGATCGATGCTCCCACTTCCCAGGCGCCGGCGTCGATGATCAGCTCGCCGATCGCCGGGTGGCCCTCGTCGGTGCCGTAGACCGTCTGCACCGGCCGACCCCGGCCCGTCGGCACCCGGAGCCAGCCGTCCGCCGACACCGCGACCCCCTCGACGCGGACCAGCTGTCCCCGCAGCCCCACCGCCGGCTCGCCGGCGGAGACGTGGGTCGACAACGAGTCGTCTCGCGGATCGCCGAGCAAGAACACCCGCAGCCCCTGGCTGTGCACCCACACCGCCAGGCCACGGCCCACGCCGACCTCGCCGTACGCGGTCACGAACACCTCGTGGTACGCCCCGAAGGGCGTCGTCCCGGTGAACAGCGCGCCGTCGGCCTCCTCGGGGCCGCGGTGGTAGCCCAGCCCGGGCAGCCAGCGCCCCGAGACCTTCGCGTAGACGCCCCCCGCCTCCGGGACCCAGGC
The DNA here is from genome assembly GCA_964416435.1 of uncultured Rickettsiales bacterium. GTDB lineage: Bacteria > Myxococcota_A > UBA796 > UBA9615 > UBA9615 > CAYQEG01. The sequence goes on along the minus strand of CAYQEG010000136.1, from coordinate 21,533 downwards.
CTGGGCGGAGGCGGGGGCGGGGAGGCCGACGCAGAGCAGCGCCAGCAGTCCTCCCAGCGCGGCGGCGGCTCTAAACGGCCCCTCACAATACTGAGGCCCTCCGCGCGGGTCTGGAGACCCGATTCCTGCGTCCCTCATCGGTCACGGGGGGCAAGCCCCGCTCCCTCTTCGGTCCTTGACCTCGGCCCTCCATCCTCCCCGCTCCCGGGGCCTCATAATCATGAGGGGCCGTTTAGTCAGAACAGGTGGTGCTCGTCCGGAGGACCACGAAGTGGGTCTCGTACTGCTCCTTGGGGTCGCACTCCCCGGGCGCGGCCGGACACTCCAGGTGGTTCTTGGCGTCGCCGATGAAGTCCCGACCGTAGTCCGTGCCCGAGCAGGCGAACGAGGTGTTGGTGAAGGTCTCGGGGGCGGGATGCATGGTCAGGGCGTCGTTCGGAGCGAGCTGGATCCGGCAGTCGTAGTTCTTCTTCGTGACGCACAGCCCCTGGCCGGTGCCCGTGTTGGACAGCAGGTACCCCACGGTGGTGATCGCCCCGTCGATCGTCTCGCGGAGCTCGTAGACCCCGGCTCCATAGACGACGCTGCCGACGTTGTCGGTGGGGCAGTCGTCCTCGCTCCAGTCGACGAGGGAGCTCTCCCCGTAGATGCAGGTCATGTTCGCCGGCGTGCCGAACTGGTTCTTGAGCGTCGTGCAGACCGACCCGTAGGCCGCGCAGTCGGCGGCGTCGACCGGGACACCAGCCACCGTCTTGCGGGCGTGGGCGATGGACCGCCAGTTCGTCAGGTTGAAGGGAGCCATGAAGTTGCCCGTCGTGTTCACCACCGCCAGCTCGGTGTCGTTGACGGTCGACACGTAGACGAACCCCTGGACGGCGCCGCCGCCCTTCAGCTCGAACGTGCCGTCGTCGAAGGCCGAGATCTTCTCGCCAGGATCGGCCGGGCTGTCGGTCTCGGGCTCCGCCGGCTCGGTGGCCGGCTCGGGCGTCGCCTCGGTCTCGGGCTCGTCCCCGCAGCCGGCGAACAGGACCACACAAGCGACGCCGAGCGCCGCGAACATCAACTTCGTCTTCATCGGATCTCCTCCCCAGCACCCACGCTACCCGGAACGGGTCCCAACAACCAAGTCAGCTTCGGTTGGTAGGGTCTGGCGGTGAGCGACGCCTTCGACCCGACCGTCTCCCTCGCGCTCGGCGCCGGCCTGCCGCCCTCGCCGCTGATCGCGGGGCGATACCGGGTGGGGGACCAGCTGGGGCAGGGCGGCGGCGGCAGCGTCTACCGGGTCCACGACGAGCTGAGGGGCCGGGATGTCGCCCTCAAGCTCCTGCACGGCATCTCGCTGCGGGACCACACCCGGGTCCGGCGGGAGATCGCGGCGCTTCGCCTGCTGCGGCTGCCCGGCGTCGTGCGCCTGCTCGACCAGGGCCGGCACGACGGCACCCCCTTCCTGGTCACCGAGCTGGTCGACGGGGCGCCCTTCCCGGGTCCGTCCCGTGACTCCTGGGGGAGCCTCGCCGAGACCACCGTCGCCCTCCTCGAGACCCTCGCCCGGGTGCACGCCGCCGGCATCCTCCACCGGGATCTCAAGCCCGCCAACGTGCTCGTCGACGCCCAGGGCCGACCGACCGTCCTGGACTTCGGCCTCTCCGCCGGGCCCGCCCTCGGCCGGCGCGTGACCGCCACCGGCGTCGCCGTCGGCACCCCCGCCTGGTTCGCCCCGGAGCAATGGAAGGGTCGCCGCGCCGACCCCCGCACGGATCTGTACGCCGTCGGGCTCATGGTCTACGCGTCGCTCACCGGCTCGCTCCCCCACAGCGGAGGTGGCTACGACGAGCTCGTCATCGGGCGGACGACCCAGACCCCCGAGTCCCTCGGACGACTGGCGCCCGACACCCCCCCCGAGGTCGTCGCCACCGTCGACGCGCTCCTCGCCCTCGACCCCGAGGAGCGCCCTCCCTCCGCCTCCGCCGTGCTCGCCATGCTCCGCGGGGCCCGCAGCGCCGCCGTCCGGGTCCAGCCGCTGCCCCGACTCGGCGGCCTCGGCCCCGTCGACGCCGTGCTCACCGCGCTGGATCGAGGTCGCTCGGTGCGCGTCGGCGGCGCCCCCGGCTGCGGGGCCAGCAGGCTGCTCAACGACGTCGCCGCGACGCTGCGGGAGGCCGGCCGCCTCGTGCGCCGCGCCGGTCGGGGGGAGCGGGCCCTGGCGTCCGTCCGTGGGCTGTTCGAGGACGACCTCGTCGATCTCGACGGCGACCTCGACGCCGTGCTCGACCAGGTCGCCGACCGCCTCGCCGCTCGCCTCGCCGCCGGGTTGGTCGTGCTCGTCGACGAGCCGTCGGCCCTCGACCCCTGGTCCCGCGCCCTCCTCGAGCGCTGCTGGGAGCAGGGAGGTGTCGTCGAGGCGACCCGCGATTCGGCCGCCGACGTCGAGCTCGGCCCCCTCGACGAAGAGGCCCTCCAGGCGCTGTTCGTCGGCCCCGAGCCGATCTTCCACCTCCGCAGCGACCCCGCCCGGGAGCTGTTCCTGCGGACCGACGGCGTGCCCGCCCGGGTCGACGCCGAGGTGCGGGCCTGGGTTCGCGCCGGGCTCGCCTCCTGGCGCGACGGCCGCATCGACGTCACCCGGGGCGCGGTCGACCGGCTCCGCGCCGGGCTCCGGGTCGGCGGAGGCGTCGGCGTCTCCTCGCGCGTCTCGGTCGCCGGGCTGTCCGACCACCTGCGCGACCTGCTCGCCTGGCTGCACCTGGCCTGGCCGCACGCCAACGCGCCTCGGCTCGCGGCGCTCGTCGGCGGACCCGCCTGGCAGCTGGAGGCGGACCTGCGCGAGGGCGAGCGGCTGGGGGCGCTCCGCCGGCGGACGGACGGCCTGTACGAGCCGCTGGTCGCCGACGAGGTCCTCCAGGCCTGGTCCCCCGACCGGCGGGCCGCCGCCCACGCCGCCATCGCCGGGCACCTGCCCGCGGACAGCCTCGACCGGCTCTTCCACCTCGCCGCCGCCGGCGCCGCCCACGAGCTCGCCGCGGCGGCCATCGGCGTCGTCTCCCGGAGCGAGGCCGAGGGGCGGCTGGGGGACGCGCTGGCGGCGCTGACCGAAGCGCTCGCCTCGGCCCGGGAGGTGGGGGAGCTCGAGGCGGAGGTCCAGCTCCTGGAGGCCCGGACCCGCGTCGCCCTGGCGTCCGGCTCGGCCCCCGAGCTGCAGCGCGGCCTGTACGAGCTGGGCCGCGCCTCGCCCGAGGTCGTGCCCGGCCTGCAGCGGCTGGAGCTGCTGCTGCGCGGCGCCATCGCCGCCAACGAGGGGGATCACGGCGGGGCCCTGGAGCTCGTCCGGTCGATCGACCCGTTCGACGACCCCCGCACCGAGCGCTGGCGCCAGGCGGTGCGCGCCCGGGCGGCCTCGGGGTGTGGGCCCGAGGTCCGCCGATAGGAGCTGGCCGACATCGAGTCGTGGGCCCGTGGGTCCGGAGACGCCGAGGCGGTCGCGAGCGTCGCCAGCTGGCTGGGCATGGAGCGCTTCCGGAGCGGCGAGTTCGAGGGGGCGGCGGCGCTGCACCGCTCCGCGGCGTCCGAGACGGAGCGGGTCACCGCCCGCCTGTCGGCGCTCATCAACGCCGCGTCGGCGGACCTGGAGGCGGGTGCCTACGACGCAGCCTCCCGCTCCGCCACCACCGCCCTGGCCGAAGCGTCGGCTCGTCGCCACCCGATGTACGAGGCCCGCGCGCTGCGAATCGTGCGGGCGGCGGCGCTGCGGGGGGGACAGGCCCCGAGCCCGCGGCCCGACCTCGTGGACGCCGTCGCGCGCCTGGAGATCCCCCAGTTCGAGGGCATGTTCGTGTTGAACGAGGCCGTCATCGCAGGGGAAGCGGGGGACACCGAGCTCGCGCTGATCCTCGCGAGCCGCTCCGTGGCGGCCTTCGACCGCGCCGGGCAGGCGGCCCCCAAGGCCCTGGCGCTCGCCTTCGCGGCGGCCTGTGGAGACGCGGTCGAGCTGTCGCCGGTCTGGGAGATCCTGGACGGAGTGCAGGTCCCCGACGCGGTCGCCCAGGTCGTCTGCCTCGCCCTCGTCGGGGGGCACGCGGTGCCCGCGGCCCAGGTCGCCCGGGCCCGCGGCATCGTGCTCGACCACGCCGACGATCCCGCGCACCAGGGCCTGCTGACATGGCGGCGAATGCGGGAGATCCTGGAGTCGGCCTCCGCCCCCGACGTCACAGAAGCCACCTCGGCCGGCTCCTCCGGTTGACGGAGATCCCATGCGCCACGCCCTCGCCCTCGCCTCGCTCGCCCTGTTGTTCGCCTGCTCCGAGCCCGCGCCCGACCCCGCCCCGGCCGAGCCCCCCGCGGCGGAGCCGACCCCCGACCCCGCCGCCGAGCAGGCCGCCCTGGACGCCGCCACCGCGGCCGCGCAGCGGTACGGCGGTGAGCTGAAGGGCCGGCTGCAGTCGGCGATGCAGGAGGGCGGGCCGCCGACCGCGATCACCGTCTGCTCCGAGCACGCCCAGGCGCTGAGCGCGACCGTGAGCAGCGAGACCGGCGTCCAGGTCGGACGCGGCACCCTGCGCCTGCGCAACCCGGACAACGCCGCCCCCGACTGGGTCCAGGCGTGGCTGACCGCGACCGGCGAGCGCGCGGCCGAGGGGGTCTCCGGCTTCAAGCGGGTCGAGACGACCGCCGACGGCGCGAAGGTCGCCCGCCTGCTCGAGCCCCTCCCGGTGGAGGCCGTCTGCCTCACCTGCCACGGCGCCCCCGACGCGCTCGCTCCAGGCGTCGCGGACCTGCTCGCCGAGCGCTACCCGGCGGACCAGGCGACCGGCTACGCCGTCGGCGACCTGCGCGGCGTGCTCTGGGCGGAGGCGCCCCTTTCGAATTAGCTGTCACACTTCGGCGACTCGCTGAGTCTCAGGGGCGTGGACCCCGCGCTCCTCGGACTGTTCGTCTGGCTTGCCATCTGGCTCGTGTTGCAGCAGTGGTTGCTCCCGCGCCTGGGGGTGCCCACCTGAAGCAGCCCCGGCGTCCGGTCGGCCGCCCCTCCGCACAAGGAAGCGAAGATGCCCATCTACGAGTACCGATGCCGCAGCTGCGAGGACCGGTTCGAGAAGATCGTCTCCCGACGCACGCCGGACGAGGAGATCGAGTGCCCGACCTGCGGCGAGCGCCGGGCTGAGCGTCGGCTCTCGACCTTCGCCATCCCCGGGGTCTCCACCGGCGGCGGCGGTGACTGCGGTCCGAGCGGCTTCTCGTGAGGCTCCTAGGCGGCGGTCGCCGCCTCACCCCACGACTGTGCACTCCTGCCCACCCCCGACGCGGGTTGTCCTGGGTGGCCGGCGGTGGTGCGCTCGTCCGCCCAACCCGGAGGCCCCATGAGATCCGCCCTCCTCCTCGTCGCCCTCGCTTCGCTGCTCGCCGGCTGCTCCGGCGACGACGCCACGTCCACCCCGACTCCGGCCGAGCCCGAGGAAGTGAGGTCCGGCCCCGCCGAGGAGCTGCGCGCCCGCGCCGCGGTGCTCGGCGTACTGCCCGGCGAGGCGACCTCGGAGGCGAACCCCGTCACGGACGCGAAGATCGCGCTCGGGCGCGCCCTGTACTTCGACAAGCGCCTCAGCAAGGCGGACGACGTCGCCTGCGCCAGCTGTCACGTGCTCACCGAGGGAGGCGACGACGGCAAGCCCACGAGCAGCGGCCACGAGGGCCAGGTCGGCGGCCGCAACGCCCCCACGGTGCTCAACGCGGGCCTGCACCTCGCCCAGTTCTGGGACGGCCGCGCCGCCGACCTGGAGGCGCAGGCGAAGGGGCCGGTCCTCAACCCCATCGAGATGGCGATGCCCGACGAGGCGGCCGTCGTCGCGAAGCTGCAGGGGATCGAGGGCTACGGCCCGCTGTTCGCGGCCGCCTTCCCGGACGCCGAGGACGCGGTCACCTACGACCACATGGCGATGGCGATCGGCGCGTTCGAGCGCCGGCTGATGACCCCCGGCCCGCTCGACGCCTTCCTCAACGGTGACGACGCGGCGCTCAGCGACGCCGAGCAGGCGGGCCTGGCGGTGTTCCTCGATGTGGGCTGCGCCTCGTGCCACTCCGGGCCCGCGATCGGCGGCGGCAGCTACCAGAAGCTGGGCCTCGTGAAGCCGTACGAGACCGCCGACCTGGGGCGGTTCGACGTCACCGGGGACGAGGCCCACAAGCACGTCTTCAAGGTGCCGTCGCTGCGGAACATCGCCCTGACGGACCCATACTTCCACGACGGCTCCGTCGCCACGCTGGCCGATGCGATCCGGTTGATGGCGACCCACCAGCTCGGCAAGGAGCTGGCCGACGCCGAGGTCGCGTCCATCGAAGCGTTCTTGAAGGCCCTCGACGGCACGTTGGACGAGGCCTACGTCACCCCGCCGGCGTTGCCCTGATCAGATCGGTCGACAGAGCCGCAGCCCCACGTAGGAGCTGACCGACCACGCGGCCAGGCCGCCCCGCCCCGCCGTGCGGCAGAAGGCCGGCGCCGAGCCCCACGCGCCGCCGCGGACGACACGTCGATCCGGGTCGTCGTCGAAGTGCTCCTCGGCGCACCAGTCACGCAGCCCGCCGGCGGTGTCGCGCACGCCGTAGACCGACACGTCCCCCTCGAACGCCCCGACCGCCTCCGGCCGCGCCGCCCCCGCCCGGGACGCCTTCATCTTGCAGAGCGACGCGTCGAACCGGTCGCCCCACGGGTAGCCCCGGCCGTCGACCCCCCGCGCCGCCTTCTCCCACCAGCGCTCGGGCACCAGCTGCCAGGGCTGCCCGGTCTCCTCGGCGCGCCAGGCGGCGTACGCCCGGGCGTCGGCCCATGAGATCCCGAACACCGGCCACTCCGGGTCCCAGCGATCGCCGTCCCGGTCCACCTCCGGCACGACGTAGCGCTTCCCCTCCGCGGGTCGCTCCCAGTAGTGCCCCTTGCCGGTCGTCTTCATGCCCGACTCGACGCGCGGCACCCGGCGCCACGCCTCCTCGGGGTTGCCCCGGGCGACCGCGTTGACGTAGTCGCACCAGCGACCGACCGTCACGGGCAGCGCCTCGATGACGAAGCCGAGCACCTGCTCGTGCGCCGCGGGCAGGCTGTCGGGGGCGTCGGGGTCGCCTCCGCAGGCGAACGGGCCGGCCGGCACGTAGCGCTCGGACGCCGCCAGCGCTCCCTCGGCGAGCAGCGGCAGGGGGGCCGAGCCGCTGTCCCAGTGGTGCCCCCGCGGCAGGTGCACGGGGTAGCGCATCGGCGCGCGGCCCGGAGCCCGCACCGTCAACAGCCAGGAGCCCGGGTCCAGCGGGACCTCGACCAGGGGGGTGAAGCCGAGGGGCCGCTCCTCCACGAGGTTCCAGACGAGGCCGCCGACGTCGAACCGGGCCGCCGTCACGGTCGCGCCGGGCGGATCGGTCCTCAGGCTGACCGCGCCGACCCCGGCGAGGAGCGCGGCGAAGCGTCCGCCGTCGTCGTAGGCGAGCACCCGGCGGCGGAAGTAGGCCTGGTCCTCGGTGTCGCCGGAGGTCTCGGCCTCCTCGAAGCGCGCGTAGTGGGCCCGCGCGAGCAACGCCCGCGCCCCCGGGTTGCCCGGATCGCGGGACAGCGCCGCTTCGCAGCCGGCGATCAGCTCACTGAAGGCGTCGGCGCTCTCCGGCCCCAGCGCGCCGAGGCGCTCCCACACGTCCAGCAGCTCCTGCTTCTGCTCCAGCGGCCGCCAGGGCTCCACCTCCCCCTCCAGGCGGCGCTGCTCCCGGCTCAAGCGGGCCCGCTCCTCGGTCGCCTGCCGGTACCGCGTCCACGCGGCGTCCGCTTCGACGAGGTGCGCAGCGGCGGCTTCCCGGCGGCGGCTGCCCTCCAGGAACTCTTCGATGGCCGACGCGAGCGCGGCCGCGGTGGGGTAGCGGTCGCCCGGCGCCCGGGCGAGGGCCTTGAGGCAGACCTCCGCGAGCTCGTCGGGGATGCGTCGCTCGGGCGTCTTGGTGCGCGGATCCTCGGGAGGCCCGCCCATCGACGCGTACAGCGTCGCGTAGACGTTGGCCCCTCGGTAGGCGCGGGTCAGGGTGAGCAGCTCGTAGAGCACCGCGCCCAGGCTGAACACGTCGCTGGGGGCGTCGAGGGACGCGAGGTCGCCCTTGGCCTGCTCCGGGCTCATGTAGCCGGGCGTGCCCACGGTGCTCCCGTCCATCGTGACCGGCATGCTCCCGAAGGAGCTCTCGTGGGTCACCGCGGTCGCTTCGCCCGGCTCCCCGATGAGGCGCGCGACGCCCCAGTCCATCAGCAGCACCTCGCCGTACTGTCCCAGCATGACGTTGTCGGGCTTGATGTCCCGGTGCAGCACGCCGCGGTCGTTGGCGAACGCCACCCCGTTGCAGAGCGACACGAAGGTCGTGAGCAGCCGACGCAGCGTCCAGACGCGCACGGTCTCCTCGTCGCCGCCGCTCAGGGCGTCGATGATCTCCCGCAGCGAGCGACCGACGACCTCCTTCATCACGAAGTACAGCTCGCCGTCGCCGGTCGCGCCCATGTCGTAGACCGGCACGATGTTCGGGTGCTCGAGCTGCGAGGTGATGCGTGCCTCCGCAGCGAAGCGGGCGAGCTGCTCGTCGCTGACCTCGTCGGGGTCGATCAGGACCTTGACCGCGACGGTCCGCCCCAGCTCGGGGTCGACCGCCTTGAGCACGCGCCCCATGCCACCCCGGCCGATCTCGCTCCGGATCTGGAACCGACCCAGGGAGATGAGCTCGTCCTCGAGCTCCGGCATGCGGACCGGCGCGATCGCAGCGCGCGTCTCGACCAGGGTGATGCCCCGATCGTGGAGCATCGCGCTGGCCTCGAGCGGTCCGCCCCGCAGGGTGACGGTCTCGTCGGAGGGGTCGTGGGCCACGGCCCCATGGTGCCCCAGAACGCCGGGCGTCGCGCCCGCCTCAGCCGGTCCTGGGCTCCGGCTTGACCAGCTGGAAGGCGACCCAGCCCAGCCACACCCACGGCGCCCCGTGCATCGCGAGGTCGAACCAGTCCATGAGCGCCATGCCGTCGGCGCCTCCCAGGACCCAGCGCAGCTTGCCTACGACGTGGGGTTCGGGGGTGAACGGCGCGAGCCCCAGCGTGCCGGCGACGACCGCGGGGACGAGCAGCCGGCTCAGCGACTTCTGGCGCTTCAGGGGTCGGCCGGTGGCGGCCCACGCGACGGTGCCGCCGTCCACGTTGACGAGGTCCAGCCCGGCCCCCGCGAGCGCCTGGGCGGCGGACGCCGAGCGGTTGCCGCTGCGGCAGACCAGCCAGACCTCGCCCTGGCCGGTCAGCTCCGCGGTCGAGGCGGCGATGCGCGGCAGCGGGATGTTGATCGAGCCCGGCACGTGGCCCGAGGCGAACTCGAACGGCATGCGCACGTCGACCACGAGCGGCGGCTCGGGTCGGGAGAGGGCGTCGTGCAGGGCGCCGACGTCGGCGCTCCGGTAGGGGGACTTCGGTTTGGTCATCTTGCGTCGCATGTCCCTTCGGAGCCGCCGGGGGCGCCGAGTGTGACCGCGCGGCGGAGTATCGTCTGGTTCGTGAACCCGATCACCCACTTCTTGATCGGCTGGACGGTCGGCGAGGTCGCCGGCCTGAAGAGCCGACGCGACCGGGCCCTGGTCTCCCTCGCGGCGGTCGTGCCCGACCTGGACGGGTTCGGGGTGATCGCCGAGAAGGCGACCCTCGCCCTGGAGTGGGAGGAACCCCTGCTGTGGTGGACGCTGTATCACCACACGCTCTGCCACAACCTGGGCTTCGGGCTGCTGGTGACCGCGGTCGCGGCGGTGGTGGCGGACCGGCGGGCGCTGGCCGCGCCGTTGGCGTTGCTGACGTTCCACCTGCACCTGGTGGCCGACCTGGTCGGCGCGCGCGGACCCGACGGCTACCTGTGGCCGATCCCGTACCTGCTGCCGTTCTCGGACGCCTGGGTCTGGAGCTGGGACGGCGCCTGGGCGCTCAACGCCTGGCCGAACATCGCGGTGACGATCGTGCTGCTCGCCCTCGCGATGCGCTGGGCGTGGGCCCGCGGCCACTCGCCGGTGGAGTTGTTCTCCCCCCGGGGCGACGCCGCGTTCATTGCGACGCTGCGCGAGCGATTCGGATCCCCGCCGGCCGGGTGACCCGGGTCTTGCGGACGTTCGAGCTTCCCTCTAATACGGACCGCCCGGCCCAGCGCGCCGCGGCCACCGCACGGAGAAGCAACCCATGAGCAAGCCCCTCGACATCGTCCTGCTGCCCGGAGACGGGATCGGAACCGAGGTGATGGACCAGGGGCGGCGGGTGCTGCTCGCGGCGCTCGAGGCGGCCGGGCTGCAGGCGAAGCTCACCGAGATCCCGTGCGGCGGGCAGTACTACCTGGAGCACGGCGTCGACTGGCCGGACGGCTCCTACGACGTCTGCCGCGCGGCCGACATCGTGTTCCTGGGGGCCGTCGGCTGGCCGGACCCCAACGGCGCCGGGCCGGTGATCATGAGCGACGGCAACATGGCCGGCTACTCGCCGGTCATCGGCACCCGCCGCGAGCTCGAGCTGTACGCCAACGTGCGCCCCGTCAAGCTCTTCCCGGGCGTCTTCCACAAGATCCACGGCGAGCACACGCTGGTGTGGGACCCCAAGAAGGTCGACATGGTCTTCATCCGGGAGAACACCGAGGGGCTGTACACCGGCATCGGCGGCAAGGTCGCCAACTCGGGTCGCCCGGTGATGGCGACGGACACCCGCGTCATCACCCGGGAGAACAGCGAGCGGGCGATCCGGTACGCGTTCGAGCTGTGCCGCCGCCGCAACAAGGGGGCGCCGGGCGACGGCAAGCTGCGGGTCACCGCGGTCGTGAAGGACAACGTGCTGGAGGGCTGCCGCTTCTTCCGCGACGTCTTCTTCGAGATCGCGCCGGAGTACCCGGAGATCGAGGCCGAGACGGCCATCGTCGACGCGTTCACCCAGTGGCTCATCCAGCGACCCGAGTGGTACGACGTCGTCGTCACCACCAACATGTTCGGCGACATCGTGACCGACCTCGCCTCCGTCCTGCAGGGCGGCATGGGCATGGCGGTCGGCTGCAACGTCGGCGACGAGCACGCGATGTTCGAGCCGATCCACGGCTCCGCTCCCAAGCACGCCGGCAAGGACAAGGCCAACCCCCTCGCCATGATCCTGGCGATCAAGGAAGGGCTGGAGTGGTACGGCGCCCGCGTCGGCAACGCCGACCTGGCCCGCGCCGGGGCGGCCATCGAGCAGGGGATCATCGACCTGCTGGAGTCCCGCGAGATCCTGACGTACGACCTGGTCGGCGAGGCTGCGGCCTCCACCACCACCCGGGTGGGCGACGCGGTGCTCGACCGGTTCGCGGTCCGCTGGGCCGAGGGCGGCTGAGCATCGATTGACATGACGGGCGGCCTCCCCCGGCGTTCGTTCCTCGCCGGCGCGGCGTGCGCGGCGGTGGCCGCGACCGGGTGCGTCCGCCGCCCGCCCCCGGCCGCGGTGGCCCCCCCGGCGCGGGCCGACTTCGCCGTGGACGACACCTTCGCGCGGCTGGCGCTGCGGCACCTCGGGGGCGAGGACCTCCGCGCCGAGCTGCTCGCCCTCCCGGCCCTCGCCGCGATCGTCCGTCACCACCACATGAGCGGGAATCGGGGCGCGACGGCGGAGCAGGTGCTCGACGCCACCCTCGGCGACCCGATCGACATCGATGGAGCCCAGCGGGTGCTGGCGTACTGGGCGGGTCGGGAGGCGGAGCTTCGTCTGCGGGCAGACGACGCGCTCGCGCTGCTGCCGGCCGACGCGAACCTGGCCGGGTCGGCGTTCCTGGTCGTCGGCTACGACATCGGGGTCGCCGCGCCGCCGGACGTGCTGCTCAACGCCGCCCACCCCCGCTTCATCGACGACCCCGCCGAGCTCGGGTTCTACCTGACCCACGAGGCCCACCACGTCGGCTTCCTGGACCGCCAGCCGATACCGCCGATGGACCGTCTGACCGACCCCGACGTCCTGCTCGGGATGATCGCCTTCTTCACCCGGCTGGAGGGCATGGCGGTGCACGCGGCGTTCGGGCCCCGGCGGGCGGCGGGCCGGCTGGCCGGCGATCCCGACTACGCCGTCTACACGGACGATGCGTTCGCGGCGTCGGTGGTCGCGGCCTACCGGGCGACGCTGGACCAGCTGGACGCGGTCCGGCCGCTGACCGCGGAGGCGATGAGGGCGGCGCTCGGCGCGATGTCGTCGGGGTCCCGGCTCTGGTACCGCTTTGGCGCGCTGGTCTGCCGGCGGCTGGAGGCGAGCGGCGGCCCGGCGGCCGTCGTCGCCTCGATCGACGACCCGACCCGGTTCGCGGCGGCTGCCCGCGAGCTCGTCGACCGGGCGTAGCGGTACGATCCCCTCGATGGACCGAGCGACCCTGATCCGGGCGCACCGCGCCTCGCTGGCCGAGCGGGTCGACGCGCTGCAGGCCAGCGCCGAGGCGGCGCGGCAGGGCACCCGGGTGGACGGCGACCACCGGCCCGCGTCGCGGGGCGAGCGGGGCGCGGTGACGGGCCAGGCGGCGCTGCAGGCCGGGTTCGCCCGGCGGCTGGTCGAGGTGCAGACGGCGCTGCGTCAGCTGGACTCGCTCCCGGCGGGGCCCCGGTCGAAGGTCGGCCCCGGGGCGTTGGTCCGGATCGACGAGGAGGGGGAGGGGCGCCTGCTCGCGATCCTCCCCGGCGGCGCCGGCGATCGGATCGCGACCGACGACGGCCCGGTCACGGTGATCTCCCCCGCGTCCCCGTTGGCGCGGGCGCTGTTCGGGCTGGAGGAGGGCGACGTCGCGCTGCTGGAGCGGCGGGGGGAGGAGCGCGAGGTGGAGGTCGTGAGCTGCGGCTGACCGCGGCCTACAGGCCCAGCTGGGTGAGCTCGAGGCGGTAGCCGGTCGGTGGGCCGTTGTAGCCGACGATGATGAAGAAGCAGGGATCGTCCTCGCGGAGCGGGACGATGGAGTGGCCCTCTTCGGGGTACGAGAGGTCGGTGAGTCCGGGGTCAAAGGGGATGGAGTACCAGGTCTCGGGGTTGGCATCGTTCTCGAAGAAGCACCAGAAGGAGGCGTCGAGGTCCCCCGTGGTCTCGTCCCACCCCAGGCTCGCGTACACGTAGCCCCCGAACGGGAGCTCGACCCGATACGCGTCCACGTCGCCGTCCCAGGTCTCCGGCACGATGGTGTGCAGGCCGCCGAGCAGGGCCCGCGGCTCGCCGGGCGCCCCGGGGTGCGCCCCCAGGTCCTGGAAGTGCAGGTCGTCCATCGGCAGGGGCGCCCCCAGGCTGAAGCCGGCCATCGGCGGGTCCTCGTGGAGCTCCCACCCGCTCCCGTCGACCTCCTCGACCCACGCGACGGCGGGCTCGGCGAACCCGTCGCAGTCGCTGTCCACGCCGTCGTGGTCCACGTCCTCGGCGCCGGGGTGCACCGTCGGGTCGTCGTCGTCGCAGTCCCCGTCGCAGTTGGAGTAGCCGTCGTCGTCCAGGTCGTCCTGGTTGAGCTGGCTGTCGGCGGGGTCGCAGTCCTCGTCGTCGGGCGTGCCGTCGCCGTCGACGTCGCGGCTGGAGGAGCCGTGCGGCAGGTAGCCCGGATCGAGATCCGGTGCGAGGGTCGGGCAGCCCGACAGCAGGGCCGCGACGGCGGCCGACAGGAGGAGTCGCCTCATCGCCCCTCGCGCTCCAGTACGAGGCTGCCGAGCAGCAGCCAGTCCCCGTCGATCTGGACCGTCGTCCAGCGCCGGTCGTCATAAGGGGCCTCGGACAGCGCCGCGCCGGCGGCGTCCCGGTACTCCAGGGTCACGTCGTACAGGACGACGAGGCCCGGGTGCGGCACCTCCGGCCGCCCGATGTAGGTGACCTCGACCGCCGTGTCGTTGCCCACGACCTCCCAGCGCAGCTCGGCCTCCTCGTCGGACGCCCACACCTCGAGCTCCACCCCGCGGTCGTACCAGTCGGAGCCGTCGCTGGTCGCCTCCTGCACGCTGCCCGTCCAGGCGCCGTCCAGGTCGTCGACGGAGGTCACGTCGAGCAGCGACTCGGGGGCCGCGCAGCTGGTCAGGATCATCGTCGCGCTCAACAGGATGGTGCGCATCAGGGCTCCGGCCGGTCGGTCCAGCGGAAGTAGATGCGGCCCGAGACCGCGAGGGTCTGGTCGCCCGACCACTCGACGGGCCGGTAGTCGAAGGAGTCGGCGGTCTCGCCCCACACGACCCCGTCGACCTCCCACAACTCGAAGCAGTCGCGGGCCTCGATGTGGCCGGGGCGGGGCAGGGTGGCCATGCAGTCCCAGTGGATGGACCACCGGTCCCCGTCCTCCCTCAGGATGTCCCAGCTGTAGACGACGGCTTCAGCGGAGGCGTGGACGTCGAGCCACCCGATGAGCGTCGCGGTGACGCCGTCTTCGGCGAGCATCTCGTCGTCGGTCCGCCAGACCCCGTCGATCTCCTCGAGGGACGAGACGGGGGTGTCGATCGGCGGCGTGCAGGACGCCAGGAGCAGCGCGGCGAGCAGGAAGAGAGGGCGCATCGCCCAGGGGAGGGGCGGGCCCGCGCGACCTTTCAATCAGACGCTGATCTTCTCCAGCACCCGCTCCAGCATCGACTTCACCTCGGCCGCGAACTCGCCGAGGTCGTCGCGGGGGACCACCTTGAGCATGTGCTCGGGGTTGATGGCCGACACGGTGGTGCCGTCGTCGCCGGACGTGACGACGACGTTGCACGGGAGCAGCGCGCCGATGCCCGGCTCGGCGCTCAGCGCCTTGTGGGCCAGCGGCGGGTTGCAGGCGCCCAGGATGATGTAGGGGCGGAAGTCGACGTCCAGCTTCTTCTCGAGGGTCGCCTTGACGTCGATCTCGGTCAGCACCCCGAAGCCCTCGCTGCCGAGCGCCTCACGGGTCGCGGCGATGGTCGCGTCGTAGTCGGCGGCGGGGAGGAAGCGGGTCAGGGTGTAGGCGGGCTCGCCGTACCAGTCGTCGGTGGGGGGCAGCATCGGAGGCTCCTGGGTTCGTTCGGTCCACCCTGGAGAGCCAGGGGGGCCCCACTCTGTGACGGATCCTCGATCGCTACCAGCGGAACCGCCCGGTGAAGAGCATGTGGTTGATCACCTCGGCGTCGTCCGAGCCGTCGCTCAGGGCGCCGCCGACGAACAGGTGGCCGCCCTGGACCAGCAGCTCCAGCGCGAGGTCCGGCGCAGTGTCTCCCTTGAAGGGGAGCGGGCCGCCGAACTTGAGGGCCCAGTCCAGCTCGACGCCGAGCAGCCGCCCGGCCGGAGCGACGTTGTGCTGGTTGCGCGCCGAGCCGCCGGCCCGGAACGTGTAGAAGGGGTGCTTGAAGTCTCCGGCCGACCAGGCCGCGAGCACGCCGCCCTTGATGTCCAGGAACGGCAGCGGGGTGCCCTGGAGCACCGGCTGCAGGAAGACCGTGGAGCCGGCCGCGCCCTCGTTGACGAGGCCGTCGATGCCGCGCGGCGGGGTGCCCGAGCGCTCAGGGTCCGTCAGCAGGTACCAGGAGTTGGCCCGCATCGAGCCGAGCACCTGGTCGAACAGGACCATGCCGACGTCGAACTCCCGGTCGAAGCTGAAGCTCTGGCTGTTGGCGTCGTCGCTGTTGCCGTCGCCGCTGGCCCAGCCGCCGCGCAGATGGATCTTGAGGTGGTCGTCGAGCACGCCGAGGGTGACCAGCCCGGTGGTGCCGATGGACGCGATCGCCATCTCGTCGGTGGCGTTGTAGGTCAGCGTGCGGCTGGTGCTGCCGGCCAGGACCGCGGTCTCCAGGGCGAACCGGATCGAGCCGAAGGGCAGCGGCGTCGTGGTGTCGGTGTAGGCGTCGAGCACGAAGGCGTTGGTCTTGCCCTGGTCGTCCGGCTCCCGCTGGTGGCGGTAGACGATGTAGACGCCGTGGCTGCAGTGGCCCGGGTCGTGCCACAGGAAGGAGAAGGTGCCCTGCACGGCGAGCTGACGGTCGGCGATCGCGCCGAAGTCGTCGGCCACCACGAGGTCGACCAGGCCGCTGACGTTGAGCTTGTTGCGGTTGGGGTCGCCCTCGACGCCGTACAGCGGTCGGCCGGTGACCCGAACCCGGACGACGCGGTCGCCCAGGTCGTTGCGCCCGAAGAAGGGGTCGTGGTTGCCGTCGTTGGCGAGCATGCCCAGGCCCCAGTGGGACGTGGTCAGGCCGACCTCGAAGTCGACGGACGCCGATCGCGCGCCGAACGTCGCCCGGCGTGGCACGAAGCCCATCGGGGTGATCGCCCCGTGGACGTCGCGGTGGCGGGCGTCCAGCGGCCCCTGGTTCCAGACGTCGCCCGCGAGCTGGCCGGTCATCAGGTCCCACTCGGTCGCGATGCGGTAGCGGCCGAACTGCAGGTCGAAGCGGGCCCGGATGCGCTGGTCGAGCCAGCGCTGCTGGCCGTGGGTGGCGGCCGGGTCTTGAGCGTCCAGGGCGAAGTCGTCGAGCAGGCTGAACTGCAGGCGGTACTCGCCGGACATCTCGAGCCCGACAGCACCCGGCTCAGCCGGCTTCAGCTCGATGCGGTTCTTGGCAGCGGCGGTCGCGGGCAGGGCCAGCGCGACGATGATCAGCAGCAGCGCGCGGCGCATCTACTCTTCCTCCTCGGGGAGCTGCGGGATCCAGGGGCAGCTCAGGTCGACCATGCAGAGGTCGTCGACGATCTCGGTGCCGCCGTTCATGAAGTACGTGCCGACGGCCCCGAGCATGTAGGTGGAGACGTCGAACGGCTTGTCCGCGTCGGGCAGGCCCGGGCTGTGGCCGCCGCCGGTGCGGGCGTAGATCATCCGCATGCCGCTCTGGCCGGACGACGTGTCGACGGTGGCCCGCAGCGGCGCGTCGCTCGGCTCGCCGAACGGGTCGATGTCCTCGTCCAGGTCGTCCGGGTCGAACAGGCAGGGCTGACCCTCGCTGCACAGGTAGGGGCCGCGGTCCTCGATGCCGTGCACGACCCAGCTGTCGATGAGCCACTGGTCGGGGCTGGTGCCGTACCGCTCGTCGACGGTGTCGTGGGGCCAGAAGCCGGCGGCCCGGCCCTCGGCGACGCCGGTGTTGATGGCGACGATGTTGTCGCCGGCGCTGGGCACGTGCAGCACGTTGGCGGGCACGGAGCCGAGCTGGGGGAACGGGTCGAGGTGGAAGCGGGGCGCGTAGGCGATGGGGTCGCCCGGCTCGAGGATGGCCGCGAAGACCATCGCCACCCGGCGCAGCTCGGGGGTGGAGCGGATGTACCCGCTGCCGTAGGAGCCGGCGATGAGCGGCGAGCCGGCGCGCATGGTGACGCCCTCGTGCACGACCTCGGTCTCCCAGGTGTCGAGCACGGCGACCTCGGCGCCGTCGGCGTCGTACAGGGTGACGACCAGGGGATCGCCCAGGCCGGCGTTGTCCTGGATCTCGTAGGTCTCGAAGCCGACCGGGCCCTGGGCCGGCATGCCGGTGGCGACCGCCTTGTCGGCGGGGCGGAGGCCGTCGGCGGCGATGGAGACGCGGAAGCGGCCGTCCGCCGGGATCATCCCCTCGGCGCGCAGGTCGTGCTGGAGGTTCTCGACGACCACGGTGCCCCCGAAGGGGATGTCGTCGGCCGGGATGGTGCCGACGTGCAGGGCCCGCTTGTTGGTGACCGAGATGACCATCTGGATGATGTCGAGGTCACCGTCGTCGTTGATCTGACCGTAGAACATCGGGGTCATGAGCCGCCCCGCCATCGCCTCGAGGGCGCCGCCGATGTCGCTGCGCATGGCGATGTCGAGCAGGCCGGCGCCGGACACGATGGGCGCGTTCGCTACCACCTCGTTGGTCATGATCGGCGCCGCGACGCTGGCGACGATGCCGCCGAGGGAGCCGCCGGCGAAGAAGTACCGGGCGTCCGGCCCGCCGATGTCCGGGACGCCGTCGTCGTCCCAGTCGCAGGTCATCATCTCGCCGCCGTCGCCGTCGCGGACCATGGTGCCCGTGCCGCAGTTGTCGAGCGCTTCGCGGAACTGGACCCAGTCGACCACCGCCTGGCGGACGTTGTCGCGGGTGTGGAAGGCGTCGGCGGACCACTGGTCGCCGCCGCTGTCGGTGACGCCGTCGTTGTCCAGGTCGCGGGCGCGGCTGTCCAGGAGGTGGTCGAGCAGGGGGCCGAGGCCCAGCCCGTCGAGCAGGACTCGGGCGTCCTCCACGTCGCTGTCGCCGGCCTCGAGGCCGTGGCCGGGGGTGTCGAACGAGCAGACGGCCATGCCGAGCCGGTTGAGCACCCAGTTGAAGGCGGCGGTCTCGAACCGGCTGGAGCCGTAGCCGTGGCCGAACAGGGCGACGTCGTAGGGGGGCTGGGCGACCCCGGGCTTGGGGATGAAGCAGGTGAAGACCACCCGGCGGGGCTCGTAGTCGATGGTGCCCGCGTCCATGTCGAGGACCCAGAACTCCTCGGAGTCGTCCCGCCCGTCGTCGTCCTTGTCGTTGAGGAGGTCGGGGGTGGTGAAGGAGCCGCCGACGAGGCGGTCGCCGAAGGCGCTGTAGTTGGTCGCCTCGAGGCCGCCCTCGGTGTACAGGCCGAGGGTGGCGAGCTGGTCGATCAGGTAGCCGACGGAGACGGCGTAGGGGTCCTCGCCGGGGCGCTCCTGCATGACGAGCGCCTCGTCGATGGAGGCGGGCACCTCGTCGGCGAGCCAGGCGAAGGGGCCCTCGCCGTGGATGCCGCGGCGCATCTCGACGAGCTCGGTGGTGACCTGGCCCGTGGTGTAGGACCAGGCGAAGGCGACGTCGTCGATGGTCAGGCCGTGGTCGGGGAGCACGGTGACGAGCGGCCGCAGGGCCTCGGTCTGGCGGGTGTGGTGCACGTAGTCCCAGGGGGAGCGCACCGGGGAGCCGTCGGCGTCGACGACGCGCTCGGTGATGACGACGGCGTAGGTGGTCTCCTCCCGCAGCGGGACGGCGGGTCGGATGATGAGGGTGTTGGACTCGCGCTCGTACCACTCCAGGAGGTCGGTCCAGGGGTCGAGGGAGTCGAGGTCGGTGTCGCCGGGCCGGAAGACGTTGGGGAAGTCGAGGTGGCCGTCGTTGTCGGTGTCCTCGCCGGGGTCGAGCACGCCGTTGTCGTTGAGGTCCTCGTCGACCGTGTCGAAGGTGAGGGACGGCTCGCCGACGCGGGTGTCGTTGGGCATGTAGCGGGTGGGGTCCCAGACATCGAGCGGGAAGCGGCCGTGGCCGATGTCGATCTCCTGGGCGAGCCCGTAGGTCGGCGAGCCGGGGGTGACGTCGATGAGGTAGACGGCGTCGTCGTCGCGGGCATCGGCGCCGACGCGGCGGTCGCCGGCGTGACGCAGGTAGAAGTCCTGCAGGTCGATGGTCGCCTCGAAGCCGACCGTGATGGGCTGGAAGATGCCCCACCCGCTGAGGGTGTTGAGCTTCTCGCGGGTCTCCGACTGCTCGTGGGTCTCCGCGACCTCGCTGATGTTCAAGCGCAGCCCGGTGGGCGACGTCGGGTCGGGCCGGGTCGCCAGGTCGTTGGGGAACGGCAGCTCGGGCAGCGGCTCGGCGTCCCAGTCGATGGTGATCAACGGCCCGGTGCCGTCGGGGGTCTCCCGGAGGCCTTCGGACGGGTTGCAGGCGGCGATCGTCGGGATCGCGAGCAGGAGCAGGAGTCGGCGCATCGTTCCCTCCCTAAGGAAAGCGACGCGCTCTCATAGCCGAAATGGGGGCGGATGAGTAGGAAGTCGGGTCCTCCTTCGGGGCGCCGAGTCTCCAGCCGGCGGCCGTCCGGCGTTTACATTTCGAGGCGGGAGCTGCGCCGGAGCAAGACCTGGACCCCACGACAGCTGCTGACAGACCGGACGCCGCGCAGCGCGCCCTCCCGACCGGCTGGCCCTCGCGGCCGCGCTGGGCGGCGCGCTTGCTGCCCCTCGGCGCCTGGGCCTACCTGGTCGTGCTCGCGACCCTCACCCTCTCCTTCGGGGGCCTCGCCGGTCCGTCGCTGCTCGCCTTCGTGGCGGTCGTCGCGATCGCGTCGATCGCCCTCGCGCTGCTGGTCTGGCTGCACCAGGCCCACGACGCGACCCTCAGCCGCCTGGAGCGGGAGGGCGTCCGCGATCCGGTCTCCGGCCTGCCCAACCGGCGCGGCCTCTCGCGCCGCCTGCTCGCGCTGCCTCCCGCAGCGCCCGCCGCCGTCGTCGCCGTCAAGATCGAGCGGCTCGCCCTGGTCTGGGAGAGCATGGGGCGGTCCGAGGCCGAGGCGATCCTGCGGGAGGCGGTCAGCCGGCTCGGCGGCGCATTGGGGGCGGACGACGTCCTGGCGCGCACCGGCGGCTCCACCTTCGCCATCCTCCTGACGGGGCCCGAGGCCCCGAGGAGCGCCGAGCGCCTCGCCCGTCGGGTCCGGTCGGCCCTGGACGAGCCCCTCGTCGCGGGGGCCAGCGCGGTCCATGTTCGAGCCGCCATCGGCATCGCCGCCGACGGTGATGTCGAGGATCTCCTGAACCACGCGCTGCTGGCCCTCGGGGCCGGGCGGACGGACACCTCGCTGTCCCGCTCCGACGGTGTGCCGGTGTTCGAGCCGGGCCTGCGGGAGGCGGCTCGCTACGACCTGCAGCGGGACGCCGACTTCAAGCGGGGCCTGGACGCGGGCCAGGTGATCCCCTGGTTCCAGCCGATCGTCGACCTGAAGAGCGGGCGCCTGCACGGCTTCGAGGCGCTGGCGCGGTGGGTCGACGAGCATGGCGACGTGCACTCGCCCGCCGACTTCATCCCGCGCGCCCAGCGGACCGGCCTGGCCGTGGAGCTGGACCGGACGATCATGCGCCAGGCCTGCCAGCAGGTCGGGGAGTGGATGAGGGCGGGGTTGTGTCCGCCGAGCCTGCGGCTGTCGGTCAACCTCTGCGCCGAGCAGTTCGAGACGGACGACCTGGTGCCCGCGGTCGCGGCGGCGCTCGGCGCGGCCGGCGTAGCGGCCCGTCAGCTCCACATCGAGCTGACCGAGCAGTCGCTGGTGGCGGACGACCGCGAAGCCCTGCGCGCCCTGAACCAGCTCAAGGAGCTGGGCGTGGTGCTGGGGGTCGACGACTTCGGCACCGGCTGGTCGATGCTGTCCTACCTGCAGCGGTTCCCGATCGACGTCTTGAAGATCGACCGCTCGTTCATCGCCCCGATCGGCCGGGGCGGCTCCCCCCGGCTGGCCGCCTCCATCGTGGCGATGAGCGAGACCCTCGGGCTGACCGCGATCGCCGAGGGGATCGAGACGCGCGAGCAGTTCCGGCTGGTGCGGGACTTCGGCTGCCGCCTGGGGCAGGGGTACCACTTCAGCGCGCCGGTCCCTGCCGACGAGGCGGCCGACTTCTTCTCCCCGCGGGTGCGACGCGACGCGCCGTCGGCGTCCTGGGTCAAGGCGGTCTGAACTGAACCAGCGCTCGCCCGGCCCATACATAGGGGCCGGGCTCGCTCCCTTGTGACCGAGGAGCGACGCCGAGATCGGGCCGCGGGGACGAGGAGGAGCGGTCTACTGCCTATTCCGATGACTCAGCCGGGACGGATTCCGTCCTGTGCCCGTCCTGGCGTCA
>CAYQEG010000135.1:11121-22837 GCA_964416435.1 uncultured Rickettsiales bacterium | reverse complement strand
TCCCCCAATCTCGTGCCCCCCCCTCCGCTTTCGTGGCAGGAGTGCCTTATGGGGACCCCTAGCCGCCCTTGGGGGCGCGGGGCAGGGGCGGCCGACGCCCGGGTTCCGAGCCGGTGTGATGGTCGAGCTGCTCGCGGCGGGGGTGCCGCTGGAGCGGGTGGAGCACCTCGTCGGGCACGCGCGGGGGTCGACGATCGCGGCGTACGTGCCGGAGGCGGACCCGGAGTCGGTGCCGGTGTGGCAGGCGCTGGTAGAGGAGGTGGCGCGCATCCCCCGGCTCGAAGAGTCCGCGTCCGCCGTGGCCCGACTCGGGGCGACGATCGGGCGCTGAGGTCGTTACTCGGGCTTCCTCCGGGTCACGGCGACCGCCCGGGCGTAGAGGCTCTGGGTCTCGCCAGCGCCTGGAGGATCGGCGACTCGGTGGGCCGGGCGCCTGCCCGCTCGGCGTCGGGGCGCCCGAGTGGACCCGGCGGGCTTCTCGGTCTCACGCCTGCGAGCGAACGCCGCGGCCCACTCGGGCACGCGGTCGAGGTCCCAGTTCTCGCGGCGACGACGGGTACCGACGCCGACCGGCACGGGGTCGCCCGGGAGCTCCCAACCGCGCTCCCGCTGGAGCCGTCGCATCCGGTCGAGGGTGGCGCGCGAGACCCCGGCAAGGCGCGCAGCCTCTTCCACGGTGCCCCAGCGGGGCTCGCCGAGCGGGGGCACAGGCGCTGCGTCCGGCCCGTCGGGCTCGTCCGGTTCGGCGGAGAACCGCAGCATCTCCCACGTGATCAGCCGCCACTGGGTGAGGCGGACGAGCAGACCGCTCGTCACGTCGAAGACGCGGCAGACGTAGGCCGTGCCGGCGCGGAGCCGGTCGACGGCGTCGGGCGGCAGCGCGACGAGCCCCGGCTCCAGCGTGAACGGGCCATCCTCGCCGGCGAAGTAGTCGCGAGCGTCGAGCTGCGCCGGCGAGTCGAATCCGGTGTCGACGTAGACCAGGTCGATGAGCCAGCCGGGTTGGTAGACGCCGACCTGGAGGCGGCCGTCGATGGCGTGCTCGAGGGCCTGGGCGATCTGGCTGTTGTCGGCGCTGTGGTCCGCCATCGGTCTTCACCTCGGCCTGGGAACGGCCGCCGTCGAAGGCGGCTTCGGTGGCCTCTGGCAATCGGTCTATCCTGGCGCGCGGCGGCGGGCAACGGCAGATTCAGGGAGTCCGCACGTGCCGAAACGAAGGTCGCTCCGAGCACGGTGGCCGCGAGCTTGCGGCGCGCGCGCGCGACGGCGCCACTCTCACAGGGGGCCGGGTACTTGCGGCAAGGGCCGCCGGCGGAACTCGGACTCCGTCTACTTCCACTTGGCGGGACGGTACTCGTCCCGCCAAGCCGAGAACCTCGCCGGGATGGCCAACTCCACCCGTCTCCTCGCCTCCTGCCCCATCCAGCCCCAGGCCGAAAGACATCGTTCAGCAGCCCACGACGCTGTTCGAATCTGGCCGCGACCGGCCTTGCACTCCCACACCCACGACCGCGGATGGCGCGAGCGGCCCGCCGACCTCTTCCTCGAACTGGATCACACCGGCGAGGAGGTCTACCGCGGCGCCGATGCCCTGGGCTGGGACGTGCCCCTCGGTCCGCTGCTCCTGGGCATCCCCGAGGAGATCCGCGCCGCGCTGCTGGACCAGCCTGGCGTCTTCGCGTGGCCGCTCCTGCAGCTGCTGCACGACGCGCCGGAGATGGTGGAACTGGCCGAGGAGATCCCGAGCCTCGCTGCTCTGCTCGCCGCTCAGGTAGCCGGGGCTGACGACCGCGAAGCCGCGGTTCAGAGGTTGCGAGAAGAGATGCCCCCGTCGTCTTCGTCCCTGCTCCTGCTCCGTCTGGGGCTCCCGCCCGAACGACGGCTGCCGGGTGCTCTCCGCAAGATCGCCCCTCGCGATCTAGGCATCGTCGGGGTCGACACAGTCCTTCGGGTCCTGCGGAGTCGGCACGAGCGCGTCCGTCGTCTGCTCCTCCAGCTGCCGCAGCTGCGGACCGACGTGTTGGTCGTCCTGGATCGCCCCCGGCTCCTCGAGCAGGTCACGGACGAGCTGCTGGCCGACCCTTCGGACGGGCTGCCGCTCTGGATGGTCCTCAGCGACCTCGCTGACGCTCGGGACGCCGGGTTGCTACCCGCGCTCGGCCCCCTCCGGTCGCGCCGGCAGCTGGAGGGGGTGCACGCCGCGCTCCGCCCGCTCCATGAACGGCGAGGCGAACGAGAGGCGGCCCAGTAGACACGAGCGGCCAGGTGGAGCGATGCCGATGGGCATCCCCACCCTGCCCCCGCGCCACCCATGTCACACCCCCACTGATACCCTCCGGGCGTGCCCCTCCACGTCCACCGCTCCACCCGCGCAGAGGACCTCGTCGAGTCGCTGGCCGGTGTGCTCTCGGCCCCGCTGGACTCCCCGATGCGGCAGGACTGCGTCGTCGTCCACTCCAACGGACTGGAGCGGTGGCTCCAGATGCGGCTCGCGCAGCGGCTCGGGGTCTGCGCCAACGTCTGGTTCTGCTACCCCCACGAGCTCGTCGCCGCGGCCCTGACCGCGGCGCTGGGGGACGACGCCGACTCCTCGGGGTGGACCGCGGACCGGCTCACCTGGGCCATCCTCGCCGCTCTCCCCGGGCTCGAGGGCGAGCCGGCCCTGCAGCCCGTCCGGGACTTCATCACCGCCGGCGGCGGCGTCGACGCCGGGCGGCGAGGCATCGAGATCGCCGCCCGCATCGCCGCCCTGTTCGAGCGGTATGCCACCTACCGGCCCGACATCGTCCGCGCCTGGTCCGACGGCAAGGCCGATGGATGGGAGGCCCCGCTCTGGCGCGCCGCCTCCAGCCGCCTCCAGGGCTTCGACTTCGCCGACCTCGCCCTCCTGTTCGCCGACGCCCTCGGCAGCACGACCTCCGACCTCGGCGAGCTCCCGCCTCGGGTTTGCCTCTTCTCGGTCGCCACCCTCCCCCCGCTGCAACTCGACCTCCTCGCCCGGCTCGCCGACCACCGCGAGGTCCACCTCTTCGTCCTCGCACCGTCGGTCGCATGGCTCGACCAGCTCGCCCCCCTCGCCGCCGCGCTACGCGGGCGTGAGGTCATGCCCGACCGCGACGCCCTCCCGGAGTCCTCGTCGCACCCCATGCTCGACTCCATGGGCGCCATCGCCCGCGACTTCCAGCTCTCTATCCTCCGCACCGACCACGACGTCGTGGATGTCCCCTCCAGCGCCCCGGCCCCGGTGACCCTGCTCGAGCACCTTCAGGCCGACATCGCCGGGGGCGCCCTGCCGCCGACGCCCCGGCCCCTCGACCTCCCCGACCGCTCGGTCCAGATCCACGCCTGCCACGGCGCCGCACGGCAAGTCGAGGTCCTCCGGGACGCCCTCCTCCGTCTGCTCGACGAGCTGCCCGGCCTAGAGCACCGCGACATCCTCGTGATGGTCCCCGACATCGAGGCCTGGGCGCCGCTGATCCGCTCGGTGTTCGACGACGGCGGGACCTGGGCCCGCCGGGCCGCTCACCCCGGGGGCCTGCCCCGCATCCCCTTCGCCATCGCGGACCAGGGCGCCACCTCGGTCAACCCCGCCGCCGACGCGCTGCTCGCCCTGCTGCGCCTCGCCGACCGCCGACTCAAGGCCTCCGAGGTTCTCGACCTGCTCGGCATGGAGGCCATCCGCTGCCGCTTCGGCATCGCCCCCGAGCACCTGACGACCGTTCGGGGCTGGCTCCACGACTCCGGCGTCCGCTGGGGCGCCGACGCCGACCACCGCGCCGCCCTCGGCCAGCCCGAGACCGACCTGTACACGTGGCGCCACGGCCTCGACCGCCTCCTCCTCGGCCAGGCGGTCGACGACGGGGACGCACTCGTCCTCGGCGTCGCTCCGCTGACCGGCATCGAGGGCAAGGACGGTCGGGCGCTGCTCGAGGGCGTCGTCGACTTCGCCGAGCGCGTCGTCGTCGCCGCCCGAACGCTGGACGGCGCCCGCACCCTCTCGGACTGGCGGGACGTCCTCCTGCGCCTCCTCGAGGACTTCGTCGCCCTGCCCCCGGACCGCCGGTGGCAGATCGACGCCGTCGTCGATGGCCTGGTCGAGCTGACCGAGCAGGCCGCGGCCGCCGGCTTCGACGCCCTCCTCGACCGTGGAGCGGTCGAAACCCTCCTCGAGGGCCGCTTCTCGATCCCCGAGCCGGGCGCGGGCTTCCTGTCCGGCCGGGTCACCTTCTGCCAGCTCACACCGATGCGGAGCATCCCGTTCCGGGTCGTCTGCCTCGTCGGGATGGACGACGGCGAGTTCCCCCGCGGCGGCGGCGGGCTGGCCTTCGACCGCATGGACGCCGCCCCGCGCGCCGGCGACCGCACCACCCGCGAAGACGACCGCGCCCTCTTCCTCGAGGCGATCCTGTCGGCCCGGGACGCCCTCGTCGTCACCCACACCGGCCGCCGCGTCACCGACGACCGCTCCTGCCCGCCCGCCGTCCCCGTCGCCGAGCTGCTCGACGTCCTCGACGCGACCGCGACCCTGGACGGCGACCCCGCCTCGAAGGTCGTCCACGTCCGGCACCGCCTCCAGGGCTTCAGCCCCGAGTACTTCTCGGCGGGAGGCCGGTTCGGCGCAGAGCCGTTCGGACACGACCGCCGCCAACTCGACGCGGCCGAGGCCTGGCGCCGGGGCCGACAGGCGCCCGAGCCCCGCCCGGGCGTCCTCGTCACTCGGCCGTTGTCGGACCTACCGGACCTCACGACGGACGCGGGCCCGGTCGACCTCGACGATCTGTGTCGGTTCTGGGCGGATCCCCTCGCCTGGTTCTGCACCCGCGTCCTCGGCCTGTGGACCCCCGAGGCGGCGGCCACCAGCGTCGATCGTGAGCCGGTCGACACCCCAGACCGCCTCCACGCCTGGTCGATCCGCGACCGCCTCCTCCGATTGCGCCTCACCGGCGTCGATCTCGGACGCCCCGGCGACGCCTGGTCCCTGATCCGGCGGCGCCCCGACCTGCCCCTGGGCGCCCTCGGCGAAGCCCTCTTCGACGACCTCGCGACCGAGGCCGAGCGCATCGCCGTCGCCACGGAGGAGCTCCGCGATGGCGAAGCGCGCCCCGACCGGTCGATCGACCTGGATCTCGGCGCCGTCCGTCTCACCGGCCACGTCGGACAACTGTACGAGGGCGGCCGCGTCGTGCACCGGGCGGGCAGCGTCGGCGACAAACACGTCCTGCAGGCCTGGATCCGCCACCTCGCGTTGACCGCCGGTGACTGGGCCGGCGCGACCCACCTCGTCGGTCGCCCCAGGGTCCGCTCGCTCCCCGAGGCGGAACCGGCCGACGCGAACCAGCACCTGGCCGACCTGGTCGACGGGTTCCGCCTCGGGCAGGTCGTCCCGCTGCTCTTCTTCCCGCGATGCTCGCGGGCCTGGGCCACCGCCGATGCCCCCTCGCCCAATCTGGTCTGGCCCCCGGGCGAATACGACTGCCGGTGGCGCACGCGGATTCTCGGGGACGACAACCCCTTCGAGCCCGACTTTGCCAGCCGCTCCGACCTCGTCCCGACGCCGGCCCTCGCCGCGCCCGCCCTCGCCGACCGGATCTGGGGCCCGCTAGTCCAGCTGATCGCGGAGGACGCGTGACTCCGCCCGTCCTCCAGCCCGGGATCACCCTGCTCGAGGCGAGCGCGGGGACCGGCAAGACCTTCCGCATCGCCCACACCGTCCTGCGGCTCGTCGCCGAGGAGGACCTGTCCATCGGCGCCATCGTCGTCGTGACCTTCACCGAGGCCGCCACCGGCGAGCTCCGCGACCGCGTTCGCAAGCGGCTGCGCGACGCGGTCCGGGGGCTGCGGGCCCGCGCCGACGGGGCCCCCTGGAACGCCCCCGACGACGTGCTCGAGCAGTGGGTCGCCGACGCCCCCGACGACGAACTCGCCGTCCGTCATCGCCGCGTCCGGACCGCCCTGGTCGACTTCGACGAGGCCCTGATCTCCACGATCCACGGCTTCTGCAACGCCGTCCTCCGCCGCAACGCCTTCGAGAGCGGCGCGTCCTTCGGCGCCGAGGTCGTCGCCGGCGTCGGCGACCTGCTCGAGGACCTCGCCCTCGACTTCTGGAGCCGCCTCGTTCACGACGCCCATCCGTCGCTTCGCCGAGCGCTGAACGGCGCCGGAGTCACCCGCAAGCGCCTGCTCGACCTCGCCGAGAAGGCCGCCGACCCCGACCGCGAGGTCATCCCCCCGCCGCCGCCGGGGGCCGACCTCAGCGCCGAGCTCCCCGACCTGTCCGCCTGGCAGGCCGCCTTCGGCGCGCTCGTCGCTGCGTGGCAGCCGAGGGAGATCTGGGACGACGCGTTCTCGGACGGCGACGTGACCATCCAGAGCCGGCGGTACGGCCCCGTCGCGTTCCCGCGCGGCGAGACGACCAACAACGCCTGGAGCGTGGGCAGGCAGCTGTGGAAGGATCGACCGGCGCCCCACGACGAGCTCCCCCGGAAGTTCGCGCTGTTCGCGCCCAGCCGGATCGCAGCCGCGACCTTCGAGGGCAAGACCCCGCCGACGAGCGCCGCGCTCGACGCCCTGGCCGCCTTCATCGCCGTCCACCAGGCCGTGCAGCCGGCCTACGCGGCCGTCATCCAGGGGGCGAAGTTCGCCTTCGTCGACACCGTCCGCGCCGAGCTCCGCCCGCTCGTTCGTCGCCGCAACCTCCGCACCTACGACGACCTCCTCGTCGACCTGCGAGACGCGCTCCGCCGGACCGGGGGAACGGGGGGACCGCTGCAGGAGGCGGTGCTCGGCCGCTACGAGGTCGCGCTCATCGACGAGTTCCAGGACACCGACCCCGTCCAGTGGGAGATCTTCGAGACCCTCTTCCCGCAGCGGCTGTGCCTGATCGGAGACCCGAAGCAGGCGATCTACTCCTTCCGCGGGGCGGACGTCTTCACCTACCGGCGCGCCGGGAGGTCCGTGCAGCAGCGGGCGGAGCTCGACCGCAACTTCCGCACGGACAAGCTCCTGGTCGACGCGGTCGTCGCGCTGTTCGACCGCGACGAGCCGTTCGCGGCCGCCGACCCCCCCTGCCCCCCGGTCGACAGCGAGTGGCGCGACCGCCGCCTCAGCGACGTCCCGCCCCTCGGCGGAGGCGACCCCGACCCCGATCCGCGCCCCCCGCTCGAGATCCGGTTCCTCCCGCGCGACGGCGCCCAGCTGAACGACAAGGACTTGCTGGACTGGCACTTCCTTCACGCCGAGATGCCCCGGATCGTCGCGGAGGACATCGCCAGGGAGCTGGCGCGGGGGCGCTGCATCCGCGAGGACGATGGCTGGCGCCCCGTCCGGCCCGGCCACTGCGCGGTCCTGACGCGGACCAACGAGCAGGCCGCCGACGTGCAGCGGGCCCTCCGAACCCACGGCATCCCGAGCGTCATCAAGTCGACCGAGTCGGTGCTGAAGTCCACCACCGCGGGCGAGCTGCGGACCGTCCTCGAGGCGATCCTCGAGCCGACCAGCCCGGCAGCCGTGCGGCGGGCGCTGACCACGAATCTCATGGGTCGGGACGCCACGGCGCTGGTGGCGCTGGAGGACGACGCCGGCTCGTTCGCGTCGGAGGTGGCGCCCTTCTACCGGTGGCACGCCGCCTGGATCGAGGAGGGCTTCGCCCGGATGTTCCGCGCGTTCCTCGACGACGACGGCGTCCGCGCCCGCCTCCTGGCCCGCGAGGGCGGCGAGCGGGAGCTGACCAACCTCGTCCACCTGGGCGAAGAGCTGGCCGGCGCCGCGGCGAAGCGCCGACTCGGTCCGGCCGGCCTGCAGGCCTGGCTCGCCGCCGGCGGCCCCGGCCTCGACGACGACGCGGCCGGCCAGCGGCTCGAGTCCGACGCCGATGCCGTCCGCATCTCGACGCTACACAGCGCCAAGGGGCTGGAGTGGCCGCTGGTGTGGTGCCCGCACCTCTGGCACACGTTCGGCGTGGGCAAGGACGACGCCGCCCACCTCGTCTTCCACGACCCCGACGACGACCTGAAGGCCAAGCTCGACATCGGCTCGGCACGCCACGACGACCACCTGCGCCGCGCGCGGCTTGAGAAGTTCCAGGAGGAGCTGCGGACGGTGTACGTCGCGCTGACGCGGGCCCGCCACCGGACCGTCGCCTACCACGGCGGGGTCAACCCCAGAGCGGCGCTCGCGTACCTCCTGCACGCGAGGACGGAGGCCGCGACCGACGTCCTGCAGTACGGGTGCGCCCGCATCCACGACGACGACGACATCTGCGAGGATTTGCTGGCGGCGCAGTCCAACGTCCCGGGGCTGGCCGTCACGAAGGTCAACTGGTCGTCCGGCCCCGTCCCGACCTACACGCCCGACCCCGGCGGGGCGACCGCCCTCGCCGCCCGTCAGCTCACGCGCGAGCGCGCGCCCGACGTCCTCTGGCGTCGGACGAGCTTCACCGACCTGACCCGCCGGGGCGGCGAGCCCCGGGACCGCGACGGCGACCCGGCGGGCGACGCCGACGCGACCGCAGCGCCGACCGCCGCCGGGGACTCGCGCCCGGTCGTGCTGGGCGAAGATTTCCCGCGAGGACGGGCCATCGGCAACCTGGTCCACGAGATCCTGGAGCTGCACGACTTCGAAGCCCGCGATGCCCTCGAGCCCCTGGTCCGGGGGCGGCTGGCAGCGCGCGGCTTCGACGAGGCGTTGGTCGACCCGATGACGTCGGGCCTCGCGCTCGCGATCGACACACCGATGGACGCCAGCGGCGTCCGCCTGCGGGACCTGTCCCGGGCCCAGAGGCTGGACGAGCTCGAGTTCTGGCTGCCGGTCCAGGGCGGCTTCGAGCCCACGGGCGGACTGCTGACGCCGAAGTCACTCGCCGGCGCGTTCGCGCTCGCCACAGACCCGACCTGGGCGGTTGGCATCGGCGAGATCCCGTTCACCAACGTCCGGGGCTTCATGAAGGGGGCCATCGACCTCGTCTTCGAGCACGGCGGGCGCTACTTCGTCGTCGACTACAAGTCGAACTGGCGGGGCGCGACGTACGGGGACTACGAACGGTCGCGCCTCGACGAGCCGATGGCCGAGGCCAACTACGTGCTGCAGTACCACCTGTACACGCTGGCCCTGCACCGCTACCTCCGGTGGCGGCTGGGCCCCGAGGTCTACGACTACGACCGCCACGTCGGCGGCGTCCGCTACCTGTTCGTTCGGGGCATGCGGCCCGACCTCGGCCCGTCTCACGGGGTGTTCGACGATCGCCCGCCCGCCGCGATGATCGAGGAGCTGGACCGCGTGGTGGGGGGGACGCCGTGACCGCGTTGGTGGACGACCTGCTCGAGCTGGGCGCCGTCGGGCCCCTGGACCGGCACCTCGCGCGGCTGCTGCGGCGACGGGCGGGGGTCGACGACGAGGCGGTGCTCGCCGGCGCGGCGCTGGCCGGGGGCGTCACCCGCCACGGGCACGTCTGCGTCGAGCTGGACGACGTCGCCGACGTCCTGCGGCGTCAGCTCGGCATCGGCTCCCCCGACCCCGACGGCGGCTCGGACGGGCCCCGCCTGCCCGCCCTCCCCGACCCGGCCGCGTGGGGGGCGGCGCGCGCGAGCGCCCCCTCGGTCGTGCGGTCGCCCGGCGACGAGCGCCCGGCGCCCCTCGTCCTGGCCGGGCGCGCGTTGTACCTGGACCGGCTCTGGCGAGCGCAGCGGCAGCTCGTCGCGGCGATCGAGGCGCGGGTGGCCGAGCCCTGCGGCGGCGACGACCCCGCCGCGGTCGCCGCCCTGCTCGCGCGGCTGTTCGACGAGGATCCCCGCAACGCGCGGCAGGTCGAGGCGGTGGCGACCGCCGTGGCCCGCCCGTTCACGGTCATCGCCGGCGGCCCCGGCACCGGCAAGACGGCCGTGGTGGTCCGCCTGCTCGCGCTGCTCGCCGCGCTGGCCCGGGGGGCCGGGCGCAGGCCGCCCCGCGTCGCCCTGATGGCGCCGACGGGCAAGGCGGCCGCCCGACTGGCGGAGTCCATCCGCGCGACCCGCGATCTCTGGATCCCCGAGGACCTGCGCGACGGAATCCCCGCCGAGGCCTCGACCATCCACCGCGCCCTCAAGATCTCCCCCAAGACGGGCCGCCCGCGGTTCGACGCGAGCAAGCCGCTGCCGGTCGATCTCGTCGTCGTCGACGAAGCCTCGATGGTCGCGCTGCCCCTGATGGCCCGGGTCTTCGCGGCCGTCCCCCCCGGGGCACGGCTCGTGCTCCTGGGCGACCCCGATCAGCTCGTCTCGGTCGAGATGGGCGCGGTGCTCGGCGACATCCGAGCCGCGGCGACGGGACCGAAGTCGCAGCCGCTGGCGACATGCCTCGCGTCCTACGGCGTCCCACCGGCCGCGGGCGAGGTCGGCGACGCGAGCTCGCCCGCCCTGCCGGACTCGCTCGTCACGCTGACCTACGCGTGGCGCTACGAAGCCGCCGGACGCGACATCGAGGCGCTGGCCGGGGCGATCAACGCCGGCGACGCCGACGCCACGCTCGCCGTGCTCGCCGACGACGCGCGCCCTGGGGCCCGACTGGTGACGCCCCCGCCCGGACGGGCCGCGTTCTTCGGGCGACTCCGGGCCCTCGTCGAGCCCCGCTACGCGGCCTATCGCCGGGAGACGACCCCCGAAGCCGCGCTGGCGGCGCTCGGACGGTTCCGGGTGCTCTGCGCTCACCGACGGACCCACCGGGGCGTCGAAGCGGTCAACGCCGAGGTCGAGTCCTGGCTGGCCGCCCGCGGCGACATCGAGCGCGACGGCCCCCACTACGTCGGCCGCCCGATCCTGGTCGGCAGCAACGACGCCACCCACGGCCTTTACAACGGCGACGTCGGCGTCGTCCTGCCCGACCCGGACGCGCCCGACGAGCGCGTGGCCTGGTTCGACGGCGCCGACGACGCCGTCCGCCGCTTCAGCCTGGCGGTCCTGCCCGGGCACGCGACGGTCTACGCGACCACCGTGCACAAGAGCCAGGGGTCGGAGTACGAGGAGGTCGTGGTGGTCCTCCCCGCGGACCCCTCGCCCCTCCTCACCCGCGAGCTCCTCTACACGGCGGTGACCCGGGCCCAGGCGAAGGTCACCATCGTCGGGGACGCCGACCGGATCCGCGAGGCGGTCCTCAAGCCGAGCCGGCGGATGTCGGGGTTGCGGTCCGCGCTGGACGCTCCGACCTCAGCAGCCCAGGACTGACCCGGCCGCCTCGAGCGCCCCGCACCCGGTCGGCATCTCGAAGGGCAGCCGGAGCTGCCGATCGTTGGCGTTACCCGGCTCGCCGGCGGGACCCACGGGGTCTCGATCGGCTGGCGTACGGGCCAGGAACCTCCCGACCCGGGCGTCGAGCCAGGGCGGCGACGGAGCGTTGAATCGGCGCCGGAGGTCGTCGATCCCCCAATGGCGGTGCAGCTGGCCGCGAGCCTCCAGGAAGAGCGTGGCGCGGCCGGCGTCGGGATCGTCGTCGGTTCCCTCCCAGCTGAGCTCATAGGCATACCCCGATCCCTGCAGGATCCGCTCGAGGTACTCCTCGTCGCTCCCCAGGCAGTTGCGCTGCTTCCGGGCGTGACCGAGCAGCCGCTCGGCGTCGACGAGGGGCTCGATCCGGACCGGGCGGTCGCCGCTGAACACCGCCGGCATCCACTGGGCCGGGTACGGCGGCGCGGGGAACTGCCCGGCTGCCTTCCACCGGGCCAGGCGTTGGCGGCGCTCCTCGGCGTCCA
>CAYQEG010000135.1:655-11021 GCA_964416435.1 uncultured Rickettsiales bacterium | reverse complement strand
GACTCCGCGTCGGGGAACCCGAGCCACGCCGCGATGGCGCGACGAGGACGTCGCACCAGGCGCCGCGCCGACCGCAGGGGGCGCTGAACCGGGGGCCGGATCCGGAAGCTCCAGGCGAGGCCGACGCCGAGCCCCGGGTTGCTCGCGACCAGCTCCTCGGACCCGTCGACCCGAGCGACCATCGACAGCAGCCCCCACTGCAGCTCAGGGCGGTGACGGCCGACCACCTCGCGGACCCCTGCGGGCACCCGTTGGAACGCCGCGTGCTCGAGTCGCCTACGCCGAGACGCCCGGGCCCCCGGCGCGTTCGCGGCGACCGACAGGTCGACCGCCGGCCGACAGCCGAACCACCGACTCGACGCCGACGACCGGCGCCACGCCCGAGGCGCCGGCCAGGGCCGAAGCACCGTGATCTTCCAGTCGCCCGGCACGCCGTCGAAGCGGAACAGCTTCGGCTCGACCCACGCGGACCCCGGCCGGAAGGGGCGACTCATCCGGGTCTCCTCCTCAGGACAGGTTCCTCGGGACGTCGATGACGCTACCGAGTCGCTCGAGCGCGGCGCGGTCGCAGAAGGGCGACCGGCGCAGCGCCTCCAGCAGGAACGTCACTTCCACACGGGACCGGCGGACCCGGTCGACCACGGTCGGCCCGACCGAGAACTCACCGTCCGTCATGACCAGCACCCGCCGGTAGCCCCTCCCCAGGGCATGCTCCAGGGCAGCGTCGACCTCGGTGCCGTGCCGCGTTCGGAACTCGCCTCGCCGGATGTCCGCGCGCGTCAGGGACACCGGCTCACCGGCGCTCCACGCCCACACGGGTTCGACCAGCGAGTCGCCGAGCGTCGACGCCAGGCCCAGGAACAACGCCTGGAGGCGCCGTGTCGAGCCCGACACGTCGAGGTAGACCCGAATCCCGGCCGCCTCGTCGACGTCCAGCGGCGTCGTCCAGCGATAGAAGGGGGGTGGGGCGCCGAGCGCCAGCGCCGGGAGCTCGCGACGCCCGGGTCGCGGGACCACGCTCCGGACCGCGACGGGTCGGCGCCGGGCGGTCCGCGCGCTCGGGTCCTTGTCCGCGAGCTTGCGAACCTCGGCGTAGAACCGACGCGCCTCGCGCGACGGGACCTTCGACGGCGTCACCGCCTGCCTAGCCGCGCGCAGCCCCCCGAGACCAGGCGGCCCGCCCGACCGCAGCACATCGCCGCGGCGCGCCTCGTGGTCGCCCAGCAGCACGACGTCGTCGAGCGCGCGCGAGTCGACACCCAGCTCCGCCTCCACCAGCCGCCGGAAACGTTCCCAGTACCCCTGCGGCTCCTGCTCGAGCAGCCAACCGTCCAGGTGCAGGCGCGCCAGCGCGCCCGGTTGGCGCAAGCCGAGGTCCTCGTAGTGATCCCTGAAGGCGAGCTCGAGCCGGGGACGCAGCGCCGACCCCGGCTGCCATCCATCGACCAGCTCGGCGTGGCTGGCGGTCGCCAGCCGAGCGGCCGTCGCGTCCCTCGGAGCACGGAACGCCAGCAGCTGAACCGGGGGCCGCAGCAAGCAGACCGGGAACACGTCGGCCGGGTACAGCCGAGCGAACAGGCCGGCCCCTCGGGGCACGAAGCGCGCCCAGACGATCGCGTTGACCAGCACGTCGAGGGCCACGTTCTGCAGGTCCCGGCGGAACGGGTGTCGCTCGGGGGGCAACTCGAAGTGGCCCCGGAACGCGTGGAGCAGCTCGTGGGCGAGCACGGCGAGCGCGTCGCGGCGGTCCCGCACCTGCTCGTCGCAGAAGCCGGGGCTCACCCGGATGCGGTAGCGACGCCCCTCCGGCGAGATCGACAGCGTGGAGGTCCCGGCGTCCGCCTCGACGACCGCACGGTGGGCGAAGCCCAGCAGCGCCGTCGCGACCTCCGAGCCGACGGCGCGCGCCTCCGCGAGGGCCGACGGCAGCAGGTCGGCCACCTTCACGCGCTCAGCTCCAGGGGCGAGACGCCGACGAGCCAGCGAACGCCCGGCTCGACGCGGACGTCCTCCCAGTGCATCGGGTCGACGCCCGGGACGTAGGCGTCGTCCCCCGCGCGGCGCGACAACACCGCCATGGCGTCTGCCGGTCGCGAGATGACGGGGAGGTCCAGCGGCTCTCCCCGCCCGTCCTGCAGCGCAACACAGCCGTCGGTCGGCAGCAGGACCGCGGGGCGACGAGCCGCCACCGGGACCTGCGAGTCCCCTCCCCCGCCCAGCCTCGACCGCTCGCGGTGCGTCGGCACCCGGAGCAGAAAGACAGGTGACAGATCGGCCAACGGGGTGATCGGGGCGCCCGACTCGGGCATGGCCCGACCTCGGCGCCGGAGTTCCTCGATGAGGCGGCCGGGCAGGTCCGCGGTCGAAGCGGCGAGCCCCACCCGCCGACCGTCGAACCAGGCGACGTCGCACCCATCGTGCGGGTTGTAGACGAGTCGCACACGGATCGGCACCCGGTGGGCCCCGAACGAGAGCGTCCGCCGAGCCTGGACCTCGACCTGACCCCAGCCGCCGGCCACCATCCAGGTCGCGCCGCGGTGATGGACCTCCCGGAGGCCGGCGACGGTCGCACCCGTCACCTCGTACCGGATGCCGGGCAGCGTGGCCGTCTCCCGGCCGGTCTCCCACGGCGCCGACTCCTGCCACCCGTCCCGCTGTACCGCGTTCTCGAGGCTCGCCGAGAGGCGCTCGTCGAGACCCTCGAGGTCGCTCCCGAGGTCCGCGAGCACCGTGTCGGGCTCGAACAGGCACCGCTCGCGCACATACCGCGTCAGCGACGCGAGCCGCGTCCCGACGAGGAGCCCGTCGAAGCGGTGGACTACGCCGGCGGGCGTCCGAATCGCATGGCGACCGATCGGGAGGTGCGGGCCGCCGGGCGTCGCGAAGGCCCCCCGGTACGAACGACGACGCCGCCGCCAGCGGCGCGCGGGCCGCCGCTCTTGCGGCGCGACCCGTACGGAGCGCAGGCCGCCCTCGAGCACCTGCTCCAGGGGCAGACGCAGCGAGCGAAACGCCAGGGCGAGGACGTCGGGCGCTTCGTCCAGCACCCGGAACGCGTCGAGGCGGATCATGACGGTCCCTCCTCCGCCAGCCGCTGGAGGCGGGGCGCTACGAGGCGGGCCAGCTGGTCCGCCTGGACGCCGTCGAGCGGCTCGTCGGGGTCTCCCGGGGTGCTCCGAGCGAACTCCATCCCGAGACGCACGGCGAGCGCGGCGCGCGGGGTGTCCAAGCGGCGCGGCCGCTCGTCCGCGGAGTCGCGAAGCAGCGCGGTGATCCAGGTGGAGTTCACGCCGGTGACTCGCGTCGACCAGGCGAGCAGTCGGGCGACGAGCTCCGCCGGAAACCGCTCGTGGGAACGCAGCACGGCCTGGACGAGTCGGAGGGCGACGACGTAGGCGTCGGGGCGCTCGACCCCGCGAGCCTGGCGGGCGGGGGCGAGGAAGCGCTCGACTACGCGATCGTGATCCTCGACGGAGAGCTCGGACGCGACCTCCACGTACCTGCGCAGGGCGCGCTCGGCATCCGGCTCGCCGAGAACCGAGGTCAGTTCCCGCCGAACGGCGCGGCGCCCTTCGAAGGCTGCTCGGTAGGCCGTGGCGTGGGCGGAATACAGCGCCATGTCGTCGAGCGGCTCGTCGCCCGCCGCACCCGGGAGGCTCGCGGAGACGACGTCGCGGACGGGTCCGTCGAGATCGTCGGGGAGGGCCCCTCCCACCTCGAGCACAGAAAACGCGAGCAGGAGGTTGCGGTGGATCATGCCCAGCCGGCGGCCGTCCAGGGCGGTCCCCGACGTCCGCAGGCCCAGCGCGAGCTCGTGGACATACCGAGCGGCCCGCTCCCCTCGGTGCGCTTCGACGTCGGCGAAGCCGGCTCGTGCCGCGGCGACGAGGGCCGCCAGCCGCTCTCCGAGGTCCGACACGGGCTCGTTGGCGGCGGCGCGGGGCAGCAGCGGCGCGTCCCGCGCGGTCGTGGCGCGAATGACGCGGAGGACGTCCGACTCACGCATCGACCCGACGTCCGGGACGCGGAGGATCCAGGAGAACCGACCGACCAGCGCGGGGTCCAGGGGCCCCGCTCCGAGGTAGTCGGGCGGGTTCATCGCGGCGAAGACGTGGTCGAGCCCCTCGATCTCGACGCCCATCACCGAGCGGGCGCGGACGACCTCCAGCCACTTGTTCTGCATGTCCGGGGTGGCACGCGAGAGCTCGTCGATCAGGACCGCCTGCCTGCCCCAGATCGACAGGGGCGTGGGCACGTACTCGACGTGACCGCGGGCCAGGGACTCCGGGTTGGGGAACCCGATCACGTCCTCGAAGAGAGCCTTGCTGGCGTCGTAGGCGTGGAAGCGGAGGCCGAGCAGGTCGCAAACGGTCCGGACCAGGGCGGTCTTGGCCGCGCCGTGGGTCCCGACGAGCAGGAGGGGCTCGCCCCCGGCGAGGGACGCGACGAGCGGGACCTCCAGGGAGCTCAGCCCGTACAGCCCCAGGGACTCGAGGAGACCCGGAAGCAGACCGGCGCCGCCGGCGCGCGCCGCCGGGTCGAGGGTGGGAGGGGTCGCGTTCGCGACAGCGAGTTCCGGTGACATCGGTCTCCTGTGGGTCGGAGGGGCGACTCCATTCATGGAGGGGGGGTGTGACATCGGGTGTAAGCTCTCGGCGGGCCGGACGGGGAGGTGAGCAGGTGGGTCCGAACGCTCGACAGCTGGCGCTGCTCGCCCTGCTCCGGCGGCGGCGGACGCCGCTCTCGTTCGAGCAGCTGCGGACCGAATTGCCGGCAGCCTGGGCGGGGAGCAAGGCGGCGGCGCGGCGGAAGTTCGAGCGGGACAAGAAGGCGCTGGCCGAGCTCGGTGTGGTGCTCCGCTACGACCCCCGCGGAGGCGGCTACAAGGTCGACCCACGGGACCTCGAGTTGCGGCCGGTCGGCCTGACCCGCGCCGAGGCGGCGCTCGCGAGGCAGGCGGCGGCGCTCGTGGCGCAGGACCCCGCGTCGCCCTTCGCCCCGGAGGTGCGGGGCGCGTTCGTCCGCTTGTGGTCGGTCGACGAGCCCACCGACCCCGAGTCCGCGCCCGAGCAAGACCTGGTCTTCCATCACCCCACGCGGGACCGGGATCCCGACCTGCCCGACCGGCTCGGGCGGCTGGCGCTGGCCGCCTGGCGGCGGCTCCCGGTGCGCTTCCACTACCGCCGGTGGCCGACTGCGACGCCCCTGCACCGCGAACTGGAGCCCTGGGGGCTCTACGCGAGCCGGGGCTGGTGGTACGTCGTGGGCCGGTGCCCGGACGTCGACGCGCGGCGGACCTACTCGGCGAGCCGGATGTCCGAGGTCCGCGTCGAGGGGCTGCCCGACGGTCGCCCGCGGTTCGAGCGACCGGCCGACTTCGACCTGCGCGAGGCCGCGTCGCGCAAGCCGTGGGACTTCGACCTGCACGAGCCGGTCGAGGTGACCATCACGGTCGACTCGGCGATCGCGGAGAACGTCGCGCGGGTGCTCGAGGCGACCGACGACGACCCCGACGGGGGCGTGCCCGGCCGGACCACCCTCCGACGTCGCGTGACCTGGACGGCGCCGCTGCTCGAGCGGCTGCGAGAGTGGCTCCCGCGGGTCGAGGTCCTCGGGCCGGCAGACGCGAGGGCCGAGTGGCGTCGCCCGCTCGACGCGATCGCGGCTCGACACGGGGGCGGGGGCGCGCCGTGAGTTCGTTACCGCCGCCGACGCGGGTCCTCACGCTGCTCGTCGCCTGTCTCGACCGCGGTTCGATCTCCGTCGACGAGGCGGCCGGCCTGCTCGGGATTCGCGCCGACGAGGTCGAGGCGGCGGCCGCCGCGCTGACGGGCTTCGGGGTCCCGCCGTTCGGGCCGGACGACTACCTCGACGTGGAGGTGGAGGACGGGCTCGTCTTCGTGCACCAGGACCAGGACCTGGGCACGCCGCTGCGCCTCTCGGCCGTCGACGGGGCGATGCTGCTGGCCTGCCTGCGGGCGACCAGCCCCTCGTTCACGGGGTCGCTGGGGGCGCTGCGGGCGAGGACGGCAGACAAGCTGCGCGACGCGATCGCGCCGGCCGCGGTGGCCGCGTCGGACGAGCGCGCGGGCGCCATCGCCTGGAGCGACGAGGGTGGACTGCCCGAGGGGCTGGTCGAGCGGCTCCACCGGGCCGTCCTGGAGCGCCGCGAGTTGACGCTCCGGTACTACAACCGGTCGCGGGACGCCGTCCAGGCGCGACGCGCGTGGCCGCTGCGGGTGGTTCAGCACACCGGGCGTTGGTACCTGTCGGCGTGGGCGATGCCGGAGGACGAGCACCGGCTGTTCCGGCTGGACCGGGTGCTGGAGGCGACGCCGACGGCGGCGACGTTCGAGCTGGATCGGGATCTCCCGGACGTCCGCGTCGACGTGCTCTTCACGGCGTCGGACGAGCGGACGCGGGTGGAGGTGCGGTTCCCGACGCAGAGCGCGTTCCGGGCGTCGCGCTTCTTCAAGACGGCGCAGCTGGTTCGATCCGATGACGACGGCGTCGTGCTCGCGTTGCGGGGCGCGACGCTCCCGCTGGTGCTCCGGCAGCTGTTCGGGTTCGATGAGCCCTGGGAGGTGCTCGCCCCTCCCGAGGCCCGGGAGCGGGTCCGCCGGTGGTGCGGGGGGTCGTGCGAGGCCCCGATGTCACACCCCTCCGACAAGCTGACCGATTTGCCCGCGTAGGCACGCGGAGGCGTCTCGGCGTCGATGTCACACCCCGGGCCGAAGCTGGGCCGGCCTCACCGGGAGTGAACGATGCCGAGACTTGGACTGCCCCCCGCCCTGCTGCTCGACGAGACGGCCAGACGCGGCAAGTGGAACCCGCTGTCGCTGGAGGAGCTGCGCGACGGGCTCCGCCAAGAGCGGCGCGACCGCCCGCGGCGCGACTTCGTGTTCCCGCTTCGGGACGTGGGGGTCCGGTTCGACGACGATGGAGGGGTCTGGCTGCGCCCGGGCCGCGGCCCCCACCGGCGTCGGTGGGAGTGCCCGGCGTCGTCGTCGGCGACGGAGCAGCTGCTGGCCCGCATCGGCCTCCCGAGCTTGTACGCGAACCTCGAGGACCTGGTCGCCGCGGGCCGGGCGGACCTGGCGACGGCACAGGCGAACGCCCTGCTCCAGATGCGGGCGGGGGACCGGGTCGTGCGGCTGCGGGCGCGGCGACGGGAGGTCGGGGACCACCGGCCGACGATCGAAGCGGTCGTTGGGGACCGGTACGCGCCCTACGACGACCTCCAGCTGGTCACGGACCTGCTGGCGTCCCTGCGCCGGTCCAAGAAGCTGCCCGGGGTCATCTCGGCCTTCCGGAGCACGGCCGGGTTGCGGCTCCGCCTGACGACGGACGGGCAGCCCGCGGAGGTGGGGCGACCGATCCGGATGCTGGAGGCCCGCAACAGCGAAGTCGGCCGCGGGTCCGCGATGGTGTGCCCGGGGATCTTCACGCTGGTCTGCACGAACGGGATGCACCACTGGTCTCGCGAGGAGGTGTTCCGGTGGAGCCACCTGCGGGCGGACCCGGCCCGCATCGCGGCGGAGATCGGCGACGCGGTCGGGCGGGCGTGGGAGCAGGCCGACACCGTGTACGAGCGGTGGCGCCGGGCCGCCGACGTGGTGCTGCCGGTCGAGGAGCCCGAGGCGGCAGAGCGGTGGTTGCGGGAGCTGGCGCGTCGGTTGCGCCTCGGCCACGCCCTGAGCCGCCGAGCGGTCTCCGACGTCGTGGGGACGCTGGACGACCCGACGACGACCCGGCCCGCCAGCGGGCGCTGGTCGCTCGCCACGGTCGCCGACGCGATGACGCTCCGGGCGCAGGACGAGGGGTTCGCCCAGCGGTTCGAGTTCGAGCGCGCGGCGGGCCGGTTGCTGGAGGGGGCGTTGGAGCTGGAGCGGCGGGGGGCGTTGCCCGAGGCGTAGTCGGGAGGACCGACCA
The DNA here is from genome assembly GCA_964416435.1 of uncultured Rickettsiales bacterium. Lineage (GTDB taxonomy): Bacteria > Myxococcota_A > UBA796 > UBA9615 > UBA9615 > CAYQEG01. The sequence goes on along the minus strand of CAYQEG010000135.1, from coordinate 3,089 downwards.
GAGGGCGGCATCTTCTCGCCGGCACGCACCGTGCCAACCCCCGCGCGAGCCTCTCACGGCCCCCTCCCACACCCCGGAGCCACCGTGTCCCGCAAGCGCCGCAACCACCGCAAGCCCGCCCTTCCCTACCCCGACCGCGAGTCCGAGTTCGAGGGCCTCCGCGCCGCCATTGACGAGTTCGTCGCGGCGCAGTTCGAGGAATACGTCGACGAGTTCGAGGCCATCGGCTGCCACCACCATCCTGGCCACCCGCACGACGACACGTCGTCCCCGAAGCCCGAGCCGTCGAAGATCGCCGTGCACCGCGCCCGCGTCGCTGCCACCCGCCGGCAGGACCCGGACTACGTCTACCCCCACGACGAGCTCGCCTCGGCCCTCGGCCTGCCCCGGCACATCGCGGCTGCGCTGGTGGTGCTCGGCGTCTGGGACGACGAGCCGGATGGGGTGTACACGCACACCGTCGTCCTCGAACCGGACGACGTCGCGGACCTGTCCGGGCGGCTGCTTTACGTGCAGAAGCACCGCCGCCAGGAGATCATCGACGCGTTGGCCCCCGGAGGCCTGCTGGTCACCAGCGGTCTCTTCCGGCCGACCACGCACCCCGACCAGCCGACCTGGTTCGCGGGGACCACCGGCCAGGTGGCTGGCGTGCTCCGCCTCTTCCTCGAAGGACACCCCCACATGCCGGCCGGGGTTCACCTCGTTCGGCCCGACGGACAGCCGGCGAGCTCGTGGGTGTCCGTCCAGAGCGCCAGCCGCATCCGGAGCTGGCGGGTAGCACGGCGTCGCCTCGCCCAGATGGGGAAGGCGTCGGAGCTGCCGACGGCCGGCCTCACCCGGCTCGCCACGCCGCTGGAGCTGTCCCTGCCGGAGGGCATCGCGGGCGAGGCGATGGGGGCGTGCCTCGCCAACGCGCTCGGCCGCCCGGTGATCGACGCCCGCGGCCGGGAGGCCACGGTCCCCCGCAGCGAGCTGATCGCGCTCGCCCGCCTCCACCGGGCCACGTTGCTGCTCACGGCCGAGCCGACGGCGCCCGAGCGCCGGAGCGGCTTCTCGATCTTCGATCGGGGTCACCACCGCCCGCCTCGGCCGGCCTGGCCCGCGGAGGTCGACGTCGTCTACGTCGGATCCGGTCGGCCGCAGCCGGGGGCCGTGGAGCTCGAGCCCCCCAACGCGATGGTCCGCGCGAGCACCTGGTCCCGCGCCCTGGTCGCCGCCGGCGAGCCGACGGCGACCGGGGCACAGCTCGAAGAACTCGCCCAGGTGCCCCTGCACCCGGAGCAGATCGTCGAGGCCGTCGCCCGTTGCGCCATGGACAACGCCGATCCGCTCGGCCCTCGCACGACGCCGCTGGAGGCCGCCCGCCGGGCCCAGCGCCTCGACGGCCCCCCGACGCAGGTCTCGACCCTGCGACTGGACGACCTCGTCCTCTCCCCCGAGCTCCGGGAGCAGGTCGACGACGTAGTGGCCGCCTGTCGCGGCTGGCAGACGCTGCACCAGGCGTTGAAGGGAAGCATCCACGGCAACGCCGGGCACACGCCCGTGATCCTGTGCTGGGGTCCCCCGGGGACCGGCAAGACGCTGTTCGCACAGGTGCTCGCGAACGAGACCGCGAATCCCTGCCGCTCGCTGTCCGCGCCGGACCTGCTGTCGTGCTGGGTCGGCGAGAGCGAGAACCGCATCCGGCGGGAGTTCCGTCGCGCCGACGGGGCCGTGCTCTTCTTGGACGAGGTCGACGCGCTGCTCGGCGCCCGCGGCTCCGGTCCCCAGGCCCACCACTCGGACAAGCTGGTCAACGTTCTGCTCGAAGAGCTCGAGAAGACCCGGCACGTCACGGTGATGGCCACCAACCTCCCCGACGGCCTCGACCCCGCGCTCGACCGGCGGGTGCTCTTCCGCCTCCACTTCGCGCCCCCCGGGTCGGCCGAGCGCGAGTCGCTGTGGCGCCTCCACCTGCCCGAGGCGTTTCCCGGAGCGTCCTCGGTGGACTGCCACCACCTCGCCCGCCACGCGCTGTCCGGGGGCGGGATCAAGAACGCCAGCTACCGGGCCCTGCTCAAGGCCAACCGCGACGACGCCCCCCTGACCACCGCGCGCGCCGACCGGGAGGCGCTGCTCGAGGCCCGTCGGGGAGGCAACCGCCGCGCCCCCGCCGGGTTCGGGGGGAGCCGATGACCTCGCCGAGGAACGGACACCAGGTGAACCGCTGCGAGGACTGCGGCGAGCTCTACTCCATCGACCAGATGCGCGAAGACGCGCCCGACTACTTCCCCCCGCCCTACCACTACGACGCCGGGGCGCACCGCTACTGCCTGACCTGCTGGCTGGGCGTCGGCCCCGAGCAATGGGCGCCGGCCACGGGGCCCCGCCGCCCCGAGGCCGGGCGCGCGCCCCCCCCCGTGCCCGGCGCCCAGCGGTCCCTGCGCCGCGGCGG
>CAYQEG010000135.1:0-645 GCA_964416435.1 uncultured Rickettsiales bacterium | reverse complement strand
GGGCCTGCGTTGGGGGGGGGGGGGGGGCCGCTCGCTGGGGGCGCGGGGCGCGGCGCCGGGGGGCGCCGCGGCCTGGCTCGCTCCCCACCGCGTACCGGACTCACTGCTGTCCATGAGCCGCGGCTTCGACCTGTGGGTGATCTCGCGGTTTTCTCACCTCGTCGACCGTTTCATCTTCATCGACGACTGCTCCCCGCTCCGTGTCGCCATCAACGGCCCTCGCGACCTCGTCGAGCGGCTCCGCTCGGAGGTGGAGGTCATCCCCGGGCTGGAGGTGACCCGACACGAGGTCGACTCGCTCGACTGGCCGCGCTGCGAGTACGCCGCGCGCCTTCACCTCGTCCGCCGGATCGGCACCAGCAGCCGCACGGTCGAGCTGGTCTACGTCAAGGGCGACGCCGGCGCGATCTTCGATCACGCATGGCGGCAGGCCCGGGTCGCGCCGGCGATCGTGGTCGACAACCCAGAACTCCGTGGGACCCACCCGCGCGCGCCGTTCCCCGCGCGGTTCCACGAGATCGGTCGCCACCCCCGGGTCTGGCTGCTCGACTACCATCCCTTCCACCGGCGTCCAGACCCCGTCTATGCGCCAGCCGGGCACCGCCCGGACCGCATCCAGGGCTTCGTCGATCGACCCTGGTTGAG
>CAYQEG010000134.1:0-22913 GCA_964416435.1 uncultured Rickettsiales bacterium | reverse complement strand
GTCGTCGTCGGTGGGGTCGTCGTCGTCGGTCGGGTCGTCGTCGTCGGTCGCGTCGTCGTCGTCGGCAGCGGAGTCGTCGTCGTCCTCTTCGACCGCGAAGTCGTCGTCGTCCGGGGGATAGATCGTGTCGCAGCCGAACAGCCAGAGGACCGACGTGAGCGCGAGCAGCGATCGGGGCGTCATGAGTCGCACGGGCGCCTCCTTCCCTCGAAGGAGGACGTTACACCAGCCGATCGAGGACCCGGGGGGGGCGGTCACCGCCCTGTTCGGTCACGCTGAGCCCGGCGGACATGCGCGCCTGCGCCTGCTCCAGCCCCCGCCCGTCGCGGTGCAGCAGCCGGGCCCACGGCTGGCCCGACTGCACGCGGTCGCCGACGGCGACCTCGAGCCAGGCCCCGACGCCGGGGTCCGGCGCCGAGCCGTCCCCGCCGCGGCCGCCGCCGAGATCGGCCACCGCGAGGCCGACAGCGAGCGCTTCGATGCCGCTGACGAACCCCGACCGGGGCGCCAGGAGCACCGCTTCGCTCAGGCCGGCGTGGCCGAGCAGCTTCGTCGGGTCGTCCAGCGCGCAGCAGTCGCCGCCCTGGGCGTCGACCATGGCGGCGAACGCCTCCAGGGCGCTGCCGTCGTCCAGCCGGCGGACCAGCCCGGCCCGCACGTCTTCGCCCAGGTCGTGGCCGGACGCCGCGACCGCCGCCTCGGCGAGGTCCAGGGTCAGCTGCCGCAGGTCCGCAGGGCCCTCGCCCCGCAGGCATCGGATCGACTCCTCCACCTCCACGGCGTTGCCCACCGCGCGGCCGAGGGGAGCCTCCATCGAGCTGATCAGGGCGGCGGTCTGGCGCCCCGCGCCGCGGCCGATGGCGACCATCACCTCGGCCAGTCGCCGGGCGTCGTCCCGCGTCTTCATGAAGGCGCCGGAGCCGACCTTCACGTCCAGGACGAGGGTGTCCGCCCCCTCGGCGAGCTTCTTGCTCATGATCGACGGGGCGATGTGGTCGACCGACGGCACCGTGGCGGTGCGCGACCGCAGGTCGTACAGGGTGCGGTCGGCGGGCACGAGGTCGGCGGTCTGGCCGGTGATCACGCAGCCGACGTCGCGGAGCACCGCGTCCATCTCGTCACCGCTGAGGTCGGTCCGGTACCCCGGGATGGACTCCAGCTTGTCCAGCGTGCCGCCGGTGTGGCCGAGCCCCCGGCCGCTGATCATCGGGACCGCGTAGCCGGCCGCCGCCATGAGCGGGGCCCACGGCAGCGACACCTTGTCGCCGATGCCGCCGGTGCTGTGCTTGTCCGCGGTGGGGCGGTCGAGGTGGGCCCAGTCGAGCACCGTCCCGGACCGCATCATCGACAGCGCGTAGTGGGTGCGCTCGCTGTCGGACATGCCGCGGGTCAGCACGGCCATGAGCATCGAGGCGAGTTGGACCTCCGGGGCGGAGCCGCGGGCCGCCGCCTCGACGAACTGCTCGAGCTGTTCGGGGGTCAGCTCGGCGCCGTCGCGCTTCGCTGCGATCACGTCGCGCAGGTCGATCATTCCGTCCTCAGTAGGCGCCGGTGCCGGTGCCGCCGGTGACGATGGCGACGGACGAGCTCGCGCCCAGCCGGTCGGCTCCGGCCTCCAGCATCGCACGGGCGCCCTCGGCGTCGCGCACGCCGCCGCTGGCCTTGACCTGCATGCCGCTGCCCTTGACCACGCTGGCCATCAGCCGCACGTCCTCGATGGTGGCGCCGCCGCCGCCCATGCCGGTCGACGTCTTGACGAAGGCCGCTCGGGCTTCGCGCGACAGCACGCAGGCCGCGACCTTCTCTTCGTTGGTGAGCTTGGAGGTCTCGAGGATCACCTTGACCGGGACCGGCGCGGCCGCTTGCACCGTCATCGCGAGGTCCTCGAGCACCGCCTGGTAGTCGCCGGACTTGAGGGCGCCGATGTTGACGACGGTGTCGATCTCCTTCGCCCCGACCTTGATCGCCTCGACCGCCTCGTAGGCCTTGACCTGGGGCAGGTTGGCGCCGAGCGGGAAGCCGACCACGCAGATCGGCACGGTGCTGCTGCCGGCCAGGAGCTCGGCCGCCAGGGGGATGTTGCTGGAGTTGACGCAGACCGAGTAGAAGCCGTAGCGGCGGGCCTCCTCGCAGAGCTTGACGACCTGCTCGCGGGTGGCGTCGGGCTTGAGCAGCGTGTGGTCGATGGTCCGCGCGACGGCTTTGTCGGTCCGGCCGGTGTTGTGGATCACCTCCGTCGGCACGAGCGTGACGTTGGCGTCCCATCCGGCCGACCACTGCCACCGGAACAGGGGGTCTTCGCTGCCGCCGAGGCGGGCCTTCACCTGGGTGACGAGGGCCTCGACGATCTCGTCCATCTGCTTGGGGCTGAGCGACATGCGCGCGAGGTTATCAGTCGCCGTCGGGGTTGGCGCGCTGCAGCTCGGTGCGCAGCAGGCCACGGACGATGCGGGCGTCGCTGTCGAGGGGGCCTGCGGCCTCCGCCCGGGCGAGCGTCGCGGCGGCCGGCTCCTCGTCCCCGCGGGCCAGGTCGAGCATGGCGTCGCAGAGCTCCAGGAACCAGGCGTCGGAGGTGGGGTCGCCGTCCTTGGCGCGGGCCTTGGCCTTGCGGAGCTGCCCGCCGCCGAGCGCGCCCCGGGCGATCGACAGGTAGCCCCGCACCAGCAGCTCCATGCGGCGGGCCCCGGCGTCGGCGGACACCTTCGCCGCCTCCTGCAGCTCGGCCCGGGCCTCGTTGGCTCGCCCCTCGATCAGCGCCAGGATGCCGAGGTTGGCGTGGGTCGCGACGACGCCCTCGGGCCCGCTGTTGGACAGGTGCAGCGACAGCGCCCGCGACAGCAGCTCGGCGACCCCGGCGGTGCGGCCCTGCTCGAGGTAGAGGGCCGCGAGGTTGACCCGGGTCCAGGCCTCCTCGCTCTGAAGCCCCTGCTCCTGCTCCATGGCGAGGCACCGCTCGAGGTGATGCTCCGCCTCTTCCAGCCGGCCGCGACCGAGCTCCAGCTGCCCCAGCGCGGAGAGCACGCCGTTGGGCGCGTCGCCGGTCGACTCCACCACCTCCATGGCGAAGCGGAGCTGCTCCTCGGCCTCCTCGTAGCGGCCCGCGTCGCGGTAGCGGGCGCCCAGGTTCAGCCGGCCCTGGACCTCGCGGAGGATGCAGCCGGCGGTGAGGATCCCGCCCAGGGCGAGCCGATGCTCGTGGGTCGCCTCCATCAGCGCGCCGGTGTGGGCGAGCCCCAGGCCGCGGATGGTGTGGGCGCGCGCCTCCAGGAGGGGGGACGAGAGGTCCGCCGCGAGATCCATGACGAGGTCCAGCTCGCCCTCGTAGCGCTGCATCTCCATGCGGCGGCGGAACAGCGCGGCCAGCTGCAGCCGGGCCTCGGCCTCGACCTCGGCGTCCCCGATCTCCCGGGCCAGCTCCGCCGCGCGCAGCAGGTCCGCTTCGGACTCGTCCACCCGGCCGCGCACCCGCATCCGACCGCCGCGGGTCGCCAGGGCCCGCGCGAGCAGCGGCTGGTCGTCGGCGTCGGCCGCGGCGCAGACGCCGACGTCGAGCACCTCCCGGGTCAGGCTCGCCGATCCGTCGGACTGCAGGCCGGCCGCGGCCAGGAGGGCCAGCCGGGCGGCGTCGGTCGGCTCCGCGTTCGCCGGCCCGTCGGAGCTCGCCGCCTCCCGCATCGCGGCGACGACGTTGTCCAGCTCCGCCCGGAGGCCGCGTTGGGCCGAGACGCCCTGCAGCCCCTCGAGCTCCGCGGCGCGCTCCTCGCCCCACGCCATCAGCCATGTCCGGACCCGTCGATGGGCGTCGTCCCGGAACGGGGCGGCCTGGAGTCGCTGGGCGGCGAAGGTTCGGACCTGCTCCCACGGCGAGAAGCGCAACGCCCCGGGGTGGTCGCCCGCCTCCCGCGAGCGCAGCAGCGACCGGTCGCACAGCGCGGCCACCAGGTCGACCGCCGCCGTCGGCAGGTCGAGCACCCCCTCGGCCGCCTCCAGCGTGAAGTCCGACGCGAAGGCGGTCAGCCGGAGCAGCGCCTCCCGCTCGTTGTCGTCCAGCTGCTCCCAGGACCACCGGATCGCCGCTTCGAGGGTGGCGTGCCGCGCTGGACCGTCCCGGCGTCGGCCCCCCGGCAGGCCCAGCCCACCCTCCAGCCGCTTGAGGAGCGGCAGCGGACCCAGGGTGCGGGAGTGACCGGCGGCCAGCTCGATCGCCAGGGGGAGTCGGTCCAGCCGCTGGACCAGCTGCTCCACGAGGTCCCGGTCGGCCGGCCCGGCGGCCCAGTCCCGACGCAGGTCCTCGGCTCGGGCGAGGAACAGCTCGACCGCCTCGGGCAAGGGGAGCGGGCCCAGGTCCAGCAGCGTCTCCCCCTCCAGCCCCAGCCGCTCCCGCGAGGTGGCGAGCACCCGCAGCTCGGCGCAGACGTCGAGCAGCTCCCGGATCATCGCCGACAGCGGCCCCGCGGCCTGCTCCAGCGTGTCGAGCACGAGCATCACGCGGCCGCGACTCTGGAGGCCGGCGACGAGGCGGCGGGACAGCTTGTCGGCGTCCGTCGGGTCGCCCGGCACGCCGAGCTCCGAGGCGACCGCGGCCAGCCCTTCGGCGATGGTGCGGGCGCCGGACAGGTCCACCGCCCAGACGCCCCCGGGCCAGCGATCCTCGGCCAGCTCGAGGGCGGCGAAGTGCATCGCCAGGCGCGTCTTGCCGCAGCCCGCGGGGCCGACGACGGTGACGACCCGGCCGGGTCGGGCGAGCATCTCCCACAGGTCCGCGAGCGCGCCGGCGCGGCCGACGAAGCGGCTGCGCTCGGGGCGCAGGTTGGTGCGGGGGATCTCGACGGGCTCGCCGTCGGGGGGCTCGAGGCGCAGCCCGTCGGCGGTGGCGATGAGCCGACGGGGGCTCGTCGGATCGTCCTCGAGCTTGGTCCGGATCCGCTCGACCGCGTGGTCCAGCTCGTGCTCCGCCCGGGCCTTGTCGTTCCAGATGGCCCGCATCAGGTCGCCGCGGCTGACCGTCTGTCCGAGGCGCCGGGCGAGGTGCTCCAGCAGGGCCGACTCGATCGTCGTCAGGTCGACCTGCCGCCCCTCTTTGAGGAGTCGCCGGCCGGTGAGGTCGACCGTGACTCCGGCCAGGCTGACGGCCGTCGTGACCGGTCGGTCGGGGGCCGGGCCGGACGGCTCGGCCACGGCGCCGTCGTCCAGGTCGAAGCGATAGCCCTCGCCGCGCACCGTCTTGAGGTGGTGGGGGCGGCCGGGGTTGAGCTCGATCTTCGCGCGCAGGCGGCTGACGGTGAAGTCGGCGGCCCGGGTCGCGAGCCCCTCGGCGTAGCCCCAGACGTCCTGGTGCAGCTGGTCGCGAGACACCACCTCGCCGCGGCGGGCGACCAGGTAGCGCAGCAGCCGGCCCTCGAGCTCGGTCAGCCACAGGCTGGTGCGCCCGTCCGCGCGCAGGACCTCACCCCGGCCGAGGTCGACCGAGCAGGCCTTCAGCTGCAGCCGGGAGGGGGACACGCGGGGAGGCTAGACGCCGGTGCCCTGCATGATCACCAGGACGGCGCGGGTGACGATGTCGGCGATCTTCGCCACCAGGCGGGCGATCAGGTCGGTCAGGAGCGTGCTCATGGGGCAAGGATCGCACGGTGGGGCTCAAGATCCAGCCTGCGCCGACGATGACGGAGGTGTGAGCGATCCGAGCCCCCGTTCTGCGCCCGACTACGACGGCCTCGTCCGGGGCCTCGGGATCGACGTCGACAAGTGGTCGGGCTCGGCCGTCAAGACCAAGATGAAGCAGGGTCAGGTCGTCCTGAACTACAACGTGCCGACGACGCACCGGTTCTCGATCGTGCACGCCCTGGTGCTCGTGCTCGCGGTGGTGCTCGCCTACATGGTGGTCGCGGCGCGCGTCGGCCAGGAGCAGCTGGACATCGAGGAGTCGCCCATCGTGGCGCCCGAGCCGTCCACCGCAGAGTGAAGCTCACGGCGCGATAGATCCTCTACACTCCCGGCCCTCACCGGGAGACACGATGGACCACGAAGCCCCCTCCGGCGACCTCGAGCTCTACAAGATCCGCCACTCCCTCGCCCACGTGCTCGCGCAAGCGGTGCTGGAGCTCCGGCCCGGCAGCACGCTCGGCTTCGGCCCCCCGATCGACGACGGCTTCTACTACGACTTCGTGCTGTCCGAGCCGTTGAGCGAGGAGGACTTCCGGGCGGTCGAGAAGAAGATGAAGCACATCATCGCCCAGGGGCAGCGGTTCGAGTGCGAGGAGCTGCCCGCGGCCGACGCGTTCGCGCGGATCCAGGAGGAGATGGGCGAGCCCTACAAGCTGGAGTACGCCCGCGAGCTGGTGGAGAACAACGGGCTGGAGACGCTGACGTTCTACCGAAACGGCAAGTTCCTCGACATGTGTGAGGGGCCCCACGTCGAGCAGACGCGGCAGCTCCCCAAGGCCGGCTTCAAGCTGCGCAGCATCGCCGGCGCCTATTGGCGAGGCGACAGCGACAACGTGATGATGACGCGCATCTACGCCTGGGCGTTCAAGACGCGCGAGGACCTCGACGCGCGCCTCAAGGAGCACAAGCTCGCCCTGGAGCGCGACCACAAGAAGCTGGGCAAGAAGCTCGACCTGTTCGTCATCGACGACGACGTCGGCAAGGGGCTGCCGCTGTGGCTGCCCAACGGCACGGTGGTGCGCGATGAGCTCGAGAAGCTGGCCCGCGAGATGGAGTTCAAGGCGGGCTACCACCGCGTCGCGACGCCCCACCTCGCCAAGACGAAGCTGTACGAGCGCACGGGCCACCTGCCCTACTACGCCGAGGGCATGTACCCGTTCATGGAGCTGAAGGAGACGCGCGAGACGGAGGACGGCGAGGTCGAGGAGGTCAAGGAGACGTACGTCCTCAAGCCGATGAACTGTCCCCACCATCACAAGATCTTCGCGGCGCGCATGCGCTCGTACCGGGACCTTCCGCTGCGGCTGGCGGAGTACGGGCATTGCTACCGCTACGAGGACAGCGGCGCGCTGTCGGGGCTGCTCCGAGTCCGCGGGATGTGCATGAACGACGCGCACATCTACTGCACGGAGGACCAGATCAAAGACGAGTTCATCGCCGTGATGAACCTCCACAAGGACCTGTACGACGTGCTCGGGCTCGACAACTACTGGATGCGGCTGTCGACGTGGGACCCGGACGACCCCAAGGGCAAGGAGAAGTACGTCGACGACCCCGAGGCGTGGGAGTTCTCGACGGCGCGGGTGCGCGAGGCGATGGACGAGATCGGCATGCCCTACGACGAGGTCAAGGGCGAAGGCGCCTTCTACGGTCCGAAGATCGACGTGCAGTTCCGGACGGTGACGGGGCGCGAGGAGACGGCGTCGACGAACCAGCTCGACTTCGCGGTGCCGGGGCGGCTCGACCTGAGCTACGTCGACGCCGACGGCGACAAGAAGCGGCCGTACGTGCTGCACCGGGCCCCGCTGGGCACGCACGAGCGCTTCGTCGCGTTCCTCATCGAGCACTACGGCGGCGCGTTCCCGACGTGGCTGGCGCCCGTCCAGGTGATCGTCGAGCCGGTCGCCGAGGTCTTCAACGACCACGCGATGAAGATCGTCAACCGCCTGCGCGGCCAGCTGGTGCGCGCGGAGGCGGACCTGTCCCACGACACGCTGAACAAGCGGATCCGCAACGCGGTGACGAGCAAGATCCCCAACCTGCTGGTCGTCGGTGAGCGGGAGCGGGACGAGGGCACGGTGACGCTGCGGCGCTACGGCTCGCGGGACCAGGAGACGATGCCGCTGGCCGAGTTCGAGGCGAAGCTGATGACGGCGATCTCCACGCGGGCTGCCCGCGTCTGAGCGTCGTCAGGGGAGGGTGAAGACCTTCCGGAACCACCAGGTGTTCTGGGTGCTGCCGCCCCAGATCCACTGGGCGCCGGAGAACTCCAGGGCGGTCGGGCTCTGGCCCCAGGGGCTCGTCCCCCAGCCGCCGAGCTCGCTGCTGTTGAACCAGCCGCTGTCGTCGAACGTCGGCTCGCACCAGCCCGCCGGCTCGCTGTACAGCCCCACCCAGGAGGCGTCCGTCGGCCAGGTGCTGCCGTCGGACAGGGCGATCTCGGCCATCAGCGCCTTGACGCCGCCGGTGTTGACGCCCTCGACGCAGAAGACGTGGGTGCCGGAGTCGAGGGGCACGGTGTAGGTCTCGGCGCCGTGCCAGCTGTTGAAGCCGCTGTCCGCGCCGACCCAGGACAACGTGCTGTCGACCCACACGGTGTAGGCGTCGTCGCAGGTGATGGTCAGCTCGACGTTCCAGGTCGCGACGCCGTCGCAGTCGGTGTCGACGCCGTCGATGACCGCCGTCGAGCCGGGGAAGATCTGGTCGTCGTTGTCGTCGCAGTCGTCGCAGGCCGAGAACCCGTCGCCGTCGGCGTCGGCCCCGCTGTCGCCCACGCCGTCGCAGTCGTCGTCGACGCCGTTGCAGATCTCGTCCGCGTCGGGGTGGATGGCGGGGTCGGAGTCGTCGCAGTCCCCGGCGCAGGTGGTCCAGCTGTCGCCGTCGCCGTCGAACCCCTCGTCCACGAACCCGTCGCAGTCGTTGTCGACGCCGTCGCACACCTCGGTCGGGCAGCTGCCGCCGATGGTGACGGTGGCGGAGGAGGGGGTCCCGGGGCCGATGGCGTCGTACGGGGTGACGGTGCAGGTCCACGCCTCCCCCAGCGAGGTGGCGACCGCCGGCACGGTGTCGGTGGAGTAGCCCGCGGGCGAGCCGCCGACGGACCAGGACCAGGAGTAGGTGACGGCGTCGCCGTCGGGGTCGACCGACGGCACCGTGACCGAGCAGACCAGCGCGTCGGCGTCCGACGGCGACGCGGGGGTGATGGCGATGCCGGGGGCCGACGGGAAGCCGTTGCCTCCGCCGATGACGACCGCGTTGGAGGTCATCGGGGCGCCGGTGTCCTGGCCGTCGTCCGGCGTGACGGTGCAGGTGACGACGTCGCCGACGCCGAACCAGGGCGCCGCGAGGGTCGACTGGTCCAGGGAGTAGGGGGTGCCGTCGACCGTCCACGAGTAGACCGGGTCGGCGTCGTCGTCCGGGTCGTCGTCGTCCAGCCCCGACGGGGTGCAGCTCAGGATGGTCGCGACGTCCGCGTTGGGCGGGCCGAGGGTGACCCCGGAGAGCTGCGGGATCGAGTTGGCGATGGTCACGGTGGCGGTGCCGCCGTCCGACGTCGCTTCGCCGTCCGTCGCGGTGATCGTGACCGTCCAGACCTCGTTCTTGGTGGTCGCCGCGGACGGCACCGTCGGGCCGGAGTAGGGCTGGGGTACGAAGTCGGCGGTCCAGCCGTACAGCAGGGTGGGGGCGTCGCCGTCCGGATCGGTGCTGGGGCTGGTCACGACCGCGGTGAGCGAGTCGTCGGTGAGCGGCTCGGAGGGGCTGATCACGACCCCGGGGACCGTCGGCACGGCGTTGACCGTGACGGTGACCGAGTCCGACGCGACGAGGCCGCAGGTGTCGATGACCTCCAGCGTGACGAGCTGGGGGCCGGCCGGCAGGCCGGTCAGCTCCTCGAGCACGTCGCCGCCGGCCGTCGGGTCACTGGTGGTCAGCAGGCCGGCGACGCTGCTGGTCCAGGTGACCTCGAGATCGTCGGGGGCGTCGACGTCGTCGCCGACCTCGCCCTGGACGAGGAGGGGGTCGCCCTCGTTGATCGACGTCGAGCCGGTAGGGAGCACGATGTCGGCCGACGGCGAGGAGCAGACGAGCACGTCGACGTCGGCGGTGCAGGCCGCGCCGTCGGCGTCCTCCACCCGGAGCGTCAGGGTGTGGTCTCCGCCGTCGAGCTCGACCAGGTGGGAGACCTGGCCGTCGCCCTCGACCGGGACGTCGCCCAGCTCGCCCTCCAGGGACGAACTCCACTCGGCCGCCAGGGCCTCGGGCGTGTCGTCGGGGTCGGCCGCGGTGCCGGTCAGCAGCAGGGTCGCGCCGGCCACGAGCACGTCACCGTCGTCGGGCGCGGTGATGGCGCAGGCGGGGGGCTCGTTGGGCGGGTCGACCGCCTCGACGACGGTGATGTCGACGAACGCGACGCCGAGGCCGTCGTCGATCTGGCGGGCCTCGAGCTCGATCCGGTGACCGCCGGGCTGCAGCCAGTCGATGGTCAGCTGGGTGTCGCCGTCCTCGTTGTCGACCGGTCCGTCGAACAGCTCTCCGTCGCGGTCCGACGACCACTTCACGTGCATGAACTCGATGTCCTCGCCGTCCCAAGACTCGACCCGGCCGATCAGCTGGAGCGGCTCGCCGGCGACGACCTCGTCGCCGGTGGCGGGGGCGAGGATGACCGCCACGGGGTTGCCGGAGACGCGAACGAGCCCTTCGCAGGAGAGCAGGGGGACCGCGACCATCAAGGCTACGAGGGAGATCCGCCGCATGGCGCCGAAGCTAGAAGTCGGTCCACGGGCCGTAATCCCGCCACTCCCCGCGGACCTGCTCGGGCGCCATGTAGCGCGGCGTGCCGACCAGCCCCTTCTCCTTGTCGCCGGGGGCGGCTCGCTTCATCGCCTGGGCGAGGCCGAAGTCGGTCAGCTTGACCTCGGTGCGGTCGGCGGTGAGCAGCACGTTCTCCGGCTTGATGTCTCGGTGGATCAACCCGCGCGCGTGCGCGTGTGCGAGGGCGTCGAGGACCCGCAGGAGGATCTGGCGCGTCTCCCACCAGCTGAGGCGGCCGCACAGCGGCTGGAGGGAGCCGCCGCCGACGAACTCCATGACGAGGAACGGCGAGCCGACCGTGAGCCGGCCTCGCGTCGCCGCGTCGGTCTCCTCGGGCACTTCGCCGCGGTCGAAGACGCGCACGACCGACGGATGCTCCAGCCCGGCGCAGGCCCGGATCTCGTTGCGGAAGGCGGACAGGAACACGCGGTTGGTCGCCGCCAGGCCCGTCAACACCTTGATCGCGACGCCCACCCCGGTGGGCTGATGCCGCGCCGCCCAGACCTCGCCCATGCCGCCGGTGCCGACGGGACGGCCGAGCTGGTAGTTCCCGAAGGGAATGCCCGCCCAGGGGAGGTCGCTGGTTCCGGGGTGACTCACAGGGGGGCCATCATACGGGCCCCGGGCGCTGGCCGCCGGTCGCTCGGCTCAGCCGTCCAGGCCCTTGACCAGCCAGCTGACGAGGCCCGAGTACCGCTGCTCGTCGCCGGGGCTGTAGAAGGAGACGATCTCGGCGACGAAGCCCGGCTCTCGGCCCGTCACCAGGGTCGTCGAGGAGCGCGCGACCCGGCACTCGATCGCGAGCGGCGGGCAGGAGCTCTCCTCCGGGGTCTGCATGGTCAGCGTGCAGCTCTGCCCTTCGGCGGGGGGGTCGTAGCGCGTCGCGACGAGCAGCCGCCTGGGGCCCGCGAGCACGAGGCGCGCCTCGCCGTCGGTGCCGTCCTGGGCGCTCCAGTCGATCGCTCGCAGCAGGCTGCGCATGTGCAGCTCGCGGGTGGCGAGGTGGTCGACCTCCGCCGCGCCGGTGATGCGCACCCGCTCGGTGGCGACGTGGGGACGGGGAGCCGCGGCCGCCCGGTCGACGATCGTGCTCATCGACATGTCGAACCGGATCCCCATCCGGTACTCGACCCGCTCGCCGGGCAGCGGCTGCGGGGTCCGCGCGATGACCGCGCCGACCAACACGCGCTGGCCGTTGTAGGGATGGGGGAACTTCAGCCGGATCCGGTGGCCGGGCCGCAGCAGGTGCGCGAACGGAGCGACGCGTCGCACCGCGCTGGACGACGCGCCGAGCGTCTTCAGCCCCAGGTCGACGTCGATGGAGGCGCCCCAGTCGGAGATGTCGGCGATGCGGGCGCCGATCTCGTGTCGGTCGATGTACAGCCGCGCGGCGAGGTTGGTGTTGGCCCGACCCGTGTTGCGCCGCTCCGACGCGAGGGTCGACAGCCCGTCCAGGAAGTACAGGCCGAGCCCGGTCGGGCCCTCCTGGGTGCCGGGCATGACCCGCCGCGCGACGACCGCGCGGGTCGTGACCACGCGCCGGGCGCTGGGGTGGGAGAACCGCAGGATCGCCTTGCTGCCCGGGGACAGCGTGGGATGCGTGAGGACGAAGGCCCCGGTCCTCGCTGATGTCGATCAGCGGCGACCGGGTGGAGAAGGCAGCCCCTGCGTGCACATCGGCTTCGATGCGGCACGGACTGCGAGGGTGCTTCCTGCGATCCCCGACTTTCGACACGACACCGTCCTCCTGCGGTTTCCTACGATGTGCTTCATCGGAGGTGTCGGGGGCGGCTTGAGGAAGAAGCCGGATTCGGCCGGCTCAGCCGGTGGACGTCTGGAGGACCTCCCAGGTCTCGCGGGCCCACTCGCCGACGACGCGGCGCTCCTCTTCTTCGAGCTCGTCGAGGCGGACGAGGATCCGCTGCACCATCTTGGTCACGGCGCTGCGGCCGACCCCCCGGGCGCGGGCCAGCGCGGCCTTGTTCCCGCCGGCGGCGAGCAGCTCCGCCAGGTAGTCGCGGTCGGCGTCGCTGATCGGCAGGGCGTTGTCCCACCGGATCGAACCGGCGTCGAGTCGGTCGACGTCCGCGTCCGGTTCGGCGGCGCGGAGCGCCTGCATGCCGTCGCGGTCCTTGAGCTTGCGACGGGCGGCGCGGCCGACCGTGCGGGAGGCGACCGTGCGCACGAACCCGTACAGCTCCGCCGCGCTCTCGCCTCGGAAGCCGTGCAGCGCGCCACCGACGACCTCGCGGACCGCCTCGGCGGCCGTCTCTTCGGCCTCCTGGGGATCGAGCAGGTCGCCGTAGCGGGTGCGCCAGGTGGCGCGGGCCTCGTGGCGCGCCCACTCGGCGGTCACCGCCCGGAGCAGCACGCGGTCGGCGCGGGCCTCCACGAAGGCCTGCAGGTCGGCGTCGTTGCCGCCGCGGAAGCGGGCGAGCCCGCCGTCGAACAGGTCGGCGAACGCTTCGTGCACGGTGGCCCCGAGCTCCGCTTCGGACAGGACCGGTCGGAACTCGGCGTCCCACACCGCCTGGATGCGCTCTCCGGCGAGCCGGGCGAGCCGACCGAACAGCGCGCGGGTCTCCGCCGACTCGCGCAGAGCGAGGCGCCGGCGGAACCGGGCGAGGTAGTCGCACGGCGCCGCGGGTAGCGGCGACGGTGGCCCTTCCCGAGCCACCAGGCCCCGAAGCCGGGACCAGAAGAGGGTCGCTGCGTCCATTACGGCTGGACCGCGTCGCTGTGGACGGAGTAGCTCTGGCGGTCCTGGCCGAAGATGATGCCGAGCCACCACGCGAGCCAATCCGGCGCGTGGTCCTGCACCGTGCCGCGTCGCGAGAACTGCATCTGGTTGTTGTCGTCGCCGCCGCAGTTCTGGGTCCGGCAGACCTCGATCTTGTGCGTCGGCTCCGTCTCGAGGGCCTCCAGGCCGCCCGCGAGCACGGGCGCCGGGGCGGCGAGGGCGAAGGCGAGAATCAGTGCAGCAACGTGTCGCATGGGGCTTCCTCGATGGGAACGACCGCGTCCCGGAGCAGCTCCAGGTCGGGGTCCTGTCGGATGTAGTCGATGACCCGCGCGACCATGGCGGCGGGGAAGGAGGCGCGCATCTGGGCCAGCAGGTCCCGGGCGCGGGGTTCCTCGCCCAGCCGGAGCAGGATGGCGAGGATGTTGGCGAGGCTGTCGCTCCAGGGCGCGACCTCGACCGAACGGGTCTCGAGGTCCAGGGCGACCTCGTAGCGGCCGAGCAGGTAGGCGAGCACGGCGCGGTGGTGGTGCACGACGGCGAGTCGGCGCGGAAGCTCGGGGCCGCCCTCCTGCAGGACGAGGTACTCCTCTTCGCCGATCAGGCGGGCGCACTCCTCGAGCTCGCCCACCGCGGGGTGGGCGGCGACGGTCTGCAGGAGGATCGCGCGGCGACGCGGGGTGATCAGCGCGCGCTCGCCGAGCGCTTCGATCTCCGCCCGGACGCCCTCGACGTCGAAGCCGGGGGCCTCCATGCGGGCGAGCACGCTGCCGACGATCTCTCGCTCACGGGCGTCCCGGATCCCCTCGCTGGGGGTCACGAACGCCTTGCTCTGCACGCCCTTGAGGACGCGGCCGAGGATCTGGTCGAAGTCCATGCGCATCATCTATAGGCAACCGTGGGTCGCGGGTCGCGGATGTTGACACGCGCGCGTGAGAAAAAAACGGGCACGAACCGGCGCGGTGCAGCAACCGCGCCAATCAACGGCGTCGTCTGCGGCCCACCAGCGCGAGGGTGACGAGCAGCATCGCCCCGGTGTGGGCGCGCACGCGGCGCCCGCCCGACGTGCGGCAGGCCGCCTCGATGAGGTCCCCGGAGCAGCCCGTGTCGGTCGGCTCGGGCTGGGCCTCGCCGCTGCAGCCTTGGCTGACGAGCACGTCCTGGACGTTGCAGCCGCCGTCCTCGGAGAGGCATCCGCCCTCTTCGCCGGTGCAGCCTTCACCCCCGAGGGCGCAGCCCTCCTCGCCCTCGCCGGCGCACCCCTCGCCGCCCTCGCCGGCGCAGCCGCCCTCGTCGCCACAGGCGGGCGGAAGGTCGCCGCCGCCCTCGCTGGGGCCGATCAGGTAGCGGCCCGACAGGAAGTCGAGCTGCAGCCCGTCGGGCTCCGAGTACATCTCGGCCAGCCCCAGGCCCCCGACCGTGGGGAGCGGGATCATCAGCGCCCCGCCGGAGAGGGCGTCGCCGGCGATCGCGCCGATGGCGATGTCCAGGATGCTGGCGAAGTTGTCGAGCAGCGCGTCGCCGATGTCGGGGCTCAGCTCGTCGTAGGTGATGGCCGGGGCGAACGCCTCTTCGACCAGCTGGACGTCCACCTTCATCGCCCCCTCGGGGGTGAGCTCCAGGTCGACCGCGACCACGATGTCGATCGTCACGGCGGTCAGGCGGGTCCAGCGGTCGAGCAGCTGCACGTAGAACTCGATGTCCAGGTCGTCGACCTCGATCTGGATGTCGTGGCCGCCGTCGAACCGCGCCCGCGGCGGGTTCCAGGGCATCGTCCGGATGAGCATCGGGCTGTCACCCGCGTAGGGCATCAGCCGGCCGACCTCCTGCTCGAAGACCTCGCCCAGGAGCAGCGCCAGCATCGACGTCGTCAGCGACGTGTCCCCCAGCTCGGACGCCTCGAAGCAGAGCACCCCGCCCCGCCACACGCCGTACAGCCCCTGGTTGATCAGGTCGTCGCCGAGCAGCGACCGGATGTGCCAGCCGACGTCGTAGTGCTGTGGCGTCGGCGTGTTCGTGAAGTAGCTGCCGCCGGGGTCCAGCGCGCTGATGCAGGGCGCCTTGGCGGTGTCGACCCGCCCCCCGAGCACGATGCGCAGCCCCTCGGTGCTGTGCTCCAGGCGGGTCGGCTCGATCTCGTAGACGACCGGGACCTCCAGCAGCTCGGTGGAGCCCTCGATCCACAGCGCCCGCAGGGCGTCCTCCGCCTGCAGCTCCAGCTCGTCGAGCTTGCCGGTGATGGTGCCGTCGATCTCGCCGATCGCCTCGCCGATCATCGTGTCGATGAGGTTCTCGCCCATGTTCTCCATCCACCAGGCGTTGATGGAGGTCAGGGCGCAGGAGCCCATCGCCATGTTGGAGAGCATCGCGTCGGTGATGTCCTGCTGCAGCGCCCCGAACTCGAAGTCGACGTACGGGTCGCCCGCCGCGTCGTAGGCGATGCCGAGCGAGAAGGGCAGCTCGAGGTGTACCTGGGCGGGGTCGACCCACAGGCCGCAGGCGTCGTCGATGCAGCCGTCGAGGATGATCCAGGCCGGGTTGCCCGGCGTGTTGACGGCGAGGTCGAACGTCATCACCAGCTTGAAGCCCGACGCGGTCGACTGGATCTGGGCGACGTGGAAGTCGGTGTAGATGGTGAGGTTCTCGATCCAGTAGTCCTGGCCGCACAGCAGGAGGTTGATGACCTCTTCGGGCTGGGTGCCGCCGACGATCAGCGGGGACGGGACCGAGGCGATGACCTCGTCGAGCAGGAAGCGGAAGAAGCTGGCGTTGATGTCGAGGGCGACGGCTTCGTCGATGAAGTCGCCGGCGGGGAGCAGATCGGCGTGAGCGGGAGCCGGCGCGGCGAGCGCGCCGGCGAGGAGCAGCGGGGCGATGAACCTCAGGCGGTTCGTTGTCATGTCAGCCGTCCGCGGCGCTCACTCCTCTCCGTGCGATGGGCTCGAAGCTAACACAGTCAGCTCTGACTGTTGTGGCGATCTCTTGGAGAGCTCTTGGAGTCTCGGATCAGCTCGAGTGCACCGCTGCGTGCCGCTGCAGAAGCGCCGCGACGCACGCCGTGAGCTTCTTGGCGTAGCCGACGTGGAGGAACTCGTTGGGGCCGTGGGCGTTGCTCTTGGGGCCCAGGACGCCCGTGATCACGAACTGGGCGGCGGGGAACTGGGCGTGCAGCATCCCCATGAACGGGATCGTGCCGCCTTCCCCCATGTGCAGGGCGGGCTGGCCGAAGAAGGTGTTGGAGACGTCGTCCAGCGCCTCTTCGAGCCACGGCGCGAGATCCGGCGCGTTCCAGCCCGCGGCGGCGTCGGACAGGTCGACCGTCACCTTCGCCCCGTACGGCGGGGGCACGTCGAACACCTTCGCGACGGCCCGCCGGGCGACGTCCGCGTCGAGGGTGGGGGGGAGCCGGAAGCTCAGCTTGAGGGTCGTGTAGGGGCGCATGACGTTGCCGCCGTCGCGCACCGACGGGAGGCCGTCCGCGCCGGTGATGGCGAGCTGCGGGCGCCAGGTCCGGTTGAGGATCAGCTCGGACGGCGTGCCCGGCACCGGCCCGGCGCCCTCGTGGAACGGGTACTTGCCCGCGATGTCGTCGCCGAGCTGGGCGCCGACGCGCTCCGCCTGGGCGATCCGCGACGGTGGGATCTCGACGTGCAGGTCGTCGATGACGATGCGGCCCGTCGCGCCGTCCTCGATGCGGTCCAGGAGCTGCCGGAGCACCCGCACCGTGCCCGGCACGATCCCGCTCGCGTCGCCGCTGTGGACCCCTTCGCTGATCACGTCGACGCGCAGCGTGCCGGCCATCATCCCGCGCAGCGACGTCGTGCTCCACAGGGTCTCGTACGAGCCGGCCCCGCTGTCCAGGCAGACGACGAGGTCGACGTCCCCGATCTCGGCGGCGAAGTGCGACATCCAGTGGGGCAGGTCGGGGGAGCCCGACTCCTCGCTGAACTCGATCACCAGGACGACGCGGGACCGCGGCACCCCCTGCTCGTGCAGGGCCCGGAGCGCGGCCACCGAGGCGAAGAGCGCGTAGCCGTCGTCGGCGCCGCCGCGCCCGTACAGCTTGTCCCCCTCCAGGACGGGCGTCCACGGCCCCTTGCCCTCGTCCCAGCCCTCCATCTCGGGCTGCTTGTCGAGGTGGCCGTACATCAGCACCGTGCCGGGGGCGTCGCCGGGGCAGTCGACCAGGATCAGCGGCGTGCGGCCGGGCGCGCGGCCCACGTGGACCCGGGAGCCGGGCACCGGGTGCTGCTCCAGCCACGCGAGCGCCAGCTCCAGGACGGCGTCCATGTGGCCGGCCGCCTCCCAGTCGGAGTCGAACGCGGGCGACTTGTTGGGGATGCGGATGTAGTCCTCCAACGTGGGGACAATGTGGTCGTCCCAGAAGGTGGACAGGGAGGCGGTCAGGGAGGTGGGGTCGAGGCTGGACACGGCCGGGAGTCTACAGAAAGCCTCAGGTCCCGAGCCGGTCGGCCGATATGCTGGGTGTGGGGCGCACGGACCCGGGAGCCGAATGGCGAACCAAAGGGTGGTCGCGGGGCGATATCGACTGCTGCGAGTGATCGCAGAGTCGGGGAGATCCGTCGTCTGGAAGGCGATGGACAGCTGGGAAGACCGGCTGATCTGCATCAAGCTGCTGCGTCGCGTCAGCGATC
The DNA here is from genome assembly GCA_964416435.1 of uncultured Rickettsiales bacterium. GTDB lineage: Bacteria > Myxococcota_A > UBA796 > UBA9615 > UBA9615 > CAYQEG01. The sequence continues at coordinate 5,042 of CAYQEG010000134.1, read as the reverse complement.
GCGATCTGCGGCGCGTCAAGCGCGCGTTCGACCTGCACGCGCCGATCGAGCACCCCAACGTGGTGCGGCTCCTGGACCTCATCGAGGACGACGACGGCAGCCCTGGCGTGGTCATGGAGTGGATCGACGGCGTCGACCTGGAGCGCTTCTGGCTCGGCCTGCCGACGTCGCGCCAGATGACCGGCGGCGAGCGGTGGCGGTGGCTGCGCCCGATGGTGGTGCACCTGCTCGACGCCATCCAGGAGCTGCACGGACGCGGGGTCCTGCACCGCGACTTGAAGCCCCAGAACGTGATGGTCCGTCCGGACTGGCAGCCCGTGGTGATCGACCTCGGGCTGGCCCGCACCGTCGGTGACAACGTCGAGCTGACGCCGCGCGACCAGGTCGTCGGCACCCCGCTGTACATCCCGCCGGAGGTCCTGAGGCGGGGTCAGCACGTGGAGGCGAGCGACTTCCACTCGATCGGCGTGATGATGTACCAGCTCGTGGTCGGGCGTCCGCCGTTCGTCGGCTCGTCCTTGCCGGACCTCATGAACTCGATCCTCACGCGGGCCGTGCCGCCCCTGGCGTTGGAGTGTCCGGACCTGCCTCCCCGGGTCGCCGCGCTCATCGACCGGCTGCTCGCCAAGCTCCCGGAGGACCGCCCGCAGACCACCGACGAGATCCGCGTCGCGCTCCGGCTTCCGAGCAGCGGCCCGATCGTGCCGACGCTGGTCCCCCTCCAGTCGGAGCCGCCGCTGGTCGGCCGCGGCGGCGACCTCGCGTGGTTCCGACAGACGCTCGACCGTTGGCAGAGCGCCGGCGGGGCCGAGGTCATCGGCCTCGTCGGGGCGCCCGGCATCGGCAAGTCGAGGCTGCTCCGGGCCTTCGCCGACCTGGCCCGGAAGCGAGCTCAGCTCGACGTCGAGCTGACCGTCTGCCTGCCCCGGGCCCCGAGGATCGCCCTGGCGCCGTTGCTCCGGCACATGACGGAGGTCGACGTCGGCTCCCCCACCTCGCTGGGGGAGCGGGTCCAGAAGCACTCGAGCCGCCCGCTCGTCTACCTCGTCGACGACGCGGACGCGGCCGATCTGCAGACCCGATCCGGGCTGCGGGACTTCGTCACCGGCGCCGTCGACGTGGGCGCGCGGCCGGTGCTGGTCGTCCTGGTCTCCGCCACCGACGGGGTGGCCCGCTCGGTCGTCGGGCCGGTGTGCCCCGCGTCGTCTCGCCTGGTCGATCGCCTGCCGCGGGCGCGCCTGGTGGAGCTGTTCGTCCCGGACCAGCGTCGGCGGGTGGACGAGACGCACGTGCTCGACGAGCTGGAGCGGTACAGCGAGGGTCACCCCGACCGGGTCCGCGCCTGGCTGCTCGAGGAGACGATGGCGGGACGGCTGACCCGCGCTCACGTGCGGTGGTCGGTCACGATCACGGGCTCCGAAGGGTTCGGCCCGCCGGTCTTCCTGCAGGTGACCCGGCCGGAGAGGATCTGCGGGTGGCTGCAATGCCTGGGCGGGTCGGTGCCGCTGGAGATGCTGCTCGGGGTCGCTCCGTGCGACCCCGCGCCGCTCCTCGCGGGCCTGCTGGCGGCCAAGCGGGCCGGCCTGGCGGCCTTCCGAGCGGTCGGGAACTGGGCCTGGGTGGATGTGCTCAGGGAGCCCGCGCACGCCATCGTGCCGGACCTCGAGGAGGCGGCGGAGCTGCACGACCTCACGGCCCGATGGCTCACGCTCCACGCGCCGGGGGCGGGGCTCGCGGACGAGTGGATCGCCGAGCACTGGCTGAAGGCGGGGGAGCGCCGCCGGGCGATCGCGGCCCTGCGTCGCGCCGCGTCGGAGAATGCATCGCTCGGCCTGGAGTCCGACGCGCTCCGCCTCCTGCGGTTGGCGACCCGGCACGAGCGCAAGCTCGCCCGGGAGACGGCGGATCGGAGTCGCTCGGACACGGTCACGGACCTGTTCGAGCGGCGGGATCTGCTGCGCTCCGAGCGGCTGAGGAGCTCGCCTACCGATCGGTTCCGCTGGTCGACGACCGGCTGAACCCGGCTCGCCGGCGGAGCCCCGCCAGGAGCACCAGCGGCAGGACGGACCAGCCGGTCCCGCCACCACCGGCATCCGAGTCGTCACAGCAGCCCCCTTCGGGGGGCGGGGTCAGCGCCGTGTCGTCGTCATCCAGGGCGAGGTCGTCGTCGTCCGAGCCCGAGTCGTCGTCGTCGGTGACGTCAACGTCGTCGGTGGCGTCGTCGTCATCGCCCGCGTCGTCGTCGTCCCCGTGCAGCGGGCCGAGCCCGCGGCGGAAGTGCACATCGGTCCCGTCGGGCCACGCCACGAAGAAGACCCGACCGGTCGCGTCGATGGCCGGCGTGTCCCGACCGTCGGCGGCTCCCCCGACCGGGGCGAGCTGTGCCGGCGGATGCCAGGTGCTCCCCGCGTCATCGCTGCTGATCGCCCACAGCGGGCCTGTCGCCTGCGCGACGTAGAGCACGACGACCGTGCCCTCGGCGTTGACCGCGACGCGGCCGATGCCGTGCCCCAGCTCTCCCCACGGGCTCAGGGCTCCGGGGGCCGTGAGCACGACGTCGGAGATCGCCGAGGTTCCGCTGATGCGGACGTGCCGGACCGACGGGCCGTCCCCGGCGTCGCTGTCCGCGCTGCAGCCGTAGACGAGGTGCAGGGCGCCGTCCGGCGCCACCGCGGCGTCGGGCTGGCCGACCCGGCCGGCGCCGCAGGTGGCCGCCGCGAGGGACCCGAGGGTCGACCAGGTGGCGCCGCCGTCGCTGCTGCGGGCCCAGTGGATCGCGCCGCCGACGTCGGGCACGCCGCTGAAGAGGTGGCGCTCGTCCAGCGCCGGCCCGGCGACGAGGGCGATCCGGTCGGCGCTCCGCGCCGGGAGCAGGTCCAGCTCCAGGTCGGGCGCGCCGGCGTCGACCACCCGCCACGCGCGGACGTGGGCGGCCGGGTACTCGCCGTCGCCGTTGGTGATCGCGACCGTCGCCCCGGCGTCGTCGGCCACGACGCGGGGGGCCCAGCCGTAGGGCTGGCCCTGGTTGAGGAGCACCGGCTGCGTCCAGGCGCCCGCCGACTTGCGGGCGTACCAGGTGTTCCACTCGACCTCGCCCGCGGCCGACTTCCAGACGAGGTGGACCCAGTCCTTGGGCCCGTACGCGATCGCCGGCCCGAACGCCGTCGGATCGAGCTCGCCGTACCAGTCGTCCTGGGTCTCGTCGAGCGCGAGGCTGCCGCCCGTGCTCAGGACCAGGTGCCGGGGGAACCCGGCGGTCGCGTAGGCGAGGTGGGCGTTGCCGACCTCGTCCTCGGCGACCAGCGACGGGCCGAAGCCCGGCCAGGCCCACTGCTCGGCCTGCCACTCCACCGGCTGGGCCAGGGCGGGCGCCGCCGGGAGCAGCAGCAGGGGGACGAGCAGGCGGAGCACCCGCCGAGCTTATCCGTGGATCAGCGTTGCTGGAGCCAGGCGATGCCCGGCGGGAGCTGGAAGTGGCTGAACATGTCGAGCGCATCTTCCAGCAGGTTGCGGTCCCACAGCTCGCGGTCGCACTCGTCGTGGAGCACGCCGGACGCCTCGTCGTGGCTGAAGGCGCGCTTGTAGGGCCGCTCGGAGCGGAGCGCGTCGTACGCGTCGACGATCTGCAGCACGCGGGCGGTCAGCGGGATGTCGTTGCCGGCCAGGCCGTCGGGGTAGCCCGAGCCGTTCCACCGCTCGTGGTGGTGGCGGATGATCGGCCGCACGTCCTGGAGCGAGCGGAGCGGGGCGACCATCTCGTCCCCGATGACGGGGTGCTGGCGCATGATCTCCCACTCGGCGGCGTCGAGCGGGCCCGCCTTGAAGAGCACCGGGTCGGGGATGCCGACCTTGCCGATGTCGTGCAGGACGCCGCCCCGGTCGAGGGCGCGGAGGAGCGAGGACTCGAGCCCCATCCGCTCGCCCAGCGCGACGCTGAGCAGGCTCAGCCGCTCGCAATGGCCCTCGGTCTTCTCGTCCTTCGCCTCGACGGTGCGGGCGAGGGTCAGGATCACCCGCTCGGCGTCGTCCAGCTCGTCCAGGGAGCGCTTCAGCCGGGCGAGGTTCCGGACCCGACAGACCAGCTCGCGAGGCCGCACCGGCTTCTGGAGGTAGTCCGAGGCGCCCTGCTGCCCTCCACCAGGTCCATCGAGAACCAGGCGTGGTCGCCGGCGAGTGATCGTCCCTGGTCCAGGACCTCGACCACCCCGGGGTGCTGCAGGCCGCGGAGCGCCTTGAACTCTTCGGGGGTGGCGCCGGGCGGCAGCACCTTGACGGCGACCTCTCGTCCCAGGACCTGGTCGGCGCAGCGGAGCACCACCCCGCCGCTGCCCCCGCCCCCCAGCGTCTCGACGAACTCGAAGCGGCAACCGAGGGCGGATGGGTCGAAGTTCGGCATGGACCCCCTTTGGATCAGGCTGAATTGTACCCGGTCGGACGCGAGCGACCCGGGTGGCTCTACCCGCAGTTCGGCTTATCGTGTGCCCGTGCGGGGAGTGATCACTGCGAGAAGCGTGTTGCGGCTGCTGGTGGCCGCTGCGTTGGCCTCGGTCCTGGCGGGGCTGACGCCGGTGCAGCTGCCGGCCGGCGAAGATCCGGCCGCCTGGGAGGCGCCCCTGGCGATGGGCGGGCTGGTGGCAGGCCCGCCCGCGACGGGCCCCTGGGTCCGGCTCACGGACGCCGGGGACGGGTGGCTCCTCAGCGTGCGCGACGAGGCCGGTGCGCTGCACGAGGTCTCCGTCCCCGAGCCGCAGACGGGACAGGACCGTGAGGACATCGTGTGGCTCGCGTTCAGCCTGCTCCACCCCTCCGGTCAGGACGATCCGTCCGAGATGGACCTGTCGGGTTCGGCGCCTCCGCGCCAGACCCGAGAGCGGGTGCGCGAACGAGCGCCCGAGCCGGAGCCGGAGCCGGAGCCACCGGAGCCGAAGCCGGAGCCGGAGCCCGTCGAGCTGGAGGCGTCCGCGGACGCCAAGCCCGCCAACCACGCCCCGCCGCACGAGGACCCCGAGCCACACCCTGACCCGCGGCCGGAGCCGGAGCCC
>CAYQEG010000133.1:0-22940 GCA_964416435.1 uncultured Rickettsiales bacterium | reverse complement strand
GTACACCCAGTACGCCCCGTGCCCCCCCTCCAGGCCCCCTCCCCCGCCCTTCTCGTTCTCGCAGTGGAATGGCCGCTTCGAACCCAATCCCCAGCGGATCACCGCCTTCTCGACGTCCGCGACCCACTCCGGCACCGCGGTCTCGTACAGCGGCCACATCCGGATCGACCGCCCGCGGAACCGGCCGTTCCGGTGCTGACGAAGGCGCTGCTGAAGCGAGCTCGCGAGCCCGAAGTAGACGTTCGGTGGCGGGGCGTCGAAGCGCGCTCGACGCGTGGTGTCCCGACTCCAAATCGCGGTCGCCAGCTCCTTCACCTCGTCGATGGCTCGCCAAGGGTCACCGACGATGACGTGGGACTGGGAGCGACGGTCGTATCCCAGGTCCTCGTCGTCGGCGCCCGGCTCGTGCAGGACGATGGACGCCGCTGTGATCGACGTGTCGGCCGTCATCCAGAAGGCGAGGATGCTGTGGACGACCCGGGCCGCCTCCCGATCCCCCTCGCGCTCCAGCGCCGCCACCGCCTTGCCGAGCGCCCGGCCGAGGGTGCGTATCTCCCCCGGGCCGAGCTCGTAGACGAGCTTCTTGTACGCCGCGATGGACGGCTCCCCGGGCGCCAGGTCGATCCACTTCGGGTACTCGAAGAACTTCAGGGGGACCTTGTCGACCATCTCGCCCTCCAACTGCATCGCAGCGCCCCGACATCGTGTCACGGTCGCCGCCGCTCTCCCGTCAGTCTCAGCTCGGCAAGCGGCGTCAGCTCGGACCGCCCGGAGACTCAGCACAGCACGCAACTGGTTCCCCTTGCGTCCCGGCGACCGGTCCCCAAGCTTCTGAGAGCATGTGCCAAAGGGACTCCATGTCACCCTCGATTCCCCCTCCCCGAGGCTGACCATGGCCCGTCGGGGATCATCGGCAGCGCATCACCTCGTCTGCCCCAGCAGCGCCTGCACGAGGGAGACCAGCTCAGTCCCCACTTTGCCGCCCGGCATCGGCACCCCCCCGACGCCGCGAAGCTTGTCGGGGAAGTCACCCGCCCCGAACCCCGACGCCACTTCGCCGCCCTTGCCGAAGAACCGGGCCGCGGTGCCCGGATAGAGCACCCACGCCGAACGAGCGCGGGGGATCGCGTCCCGGTAGGCGTGCATCTTGTAGAGGTCGGCCCGCTTGAATCGGCTCCGGCGCTCCTGCTCTTCGATCTTCGCCTCCGCCTTCCGGTCGTCCTTCGCCGGCGCCAGGTCGTCGAGACGGTCGAGCCGGAACTTGGCGTCGAAGAGGTGGAGTCCGCGGTTCTTGCCGGTCGGCACCTCCAATGCCAAATCGGGGCGCAGCGGCACCGAGTACGACCTGCGCACCTGGTCTCTCTTGCTCCGCGAGAACCTCGGGTTGTAGGTGACGGTGGTCCCGTCGGTCCACCGCGCCTGCCAGTCGTACGGCACCGACGCTTGGAAGTCGGTCCGCTCGGGACGGTCCACCTCACACGGCTTCTCCTCCCCCTTTGCTGCCGTCACAGCGTCCACGAGCCCGAAGCAGCACCAAAGCTCGTACAGCAGCGCGATGTCCTTCACCTCCAGAAAACGTTGCGCCTGCCTCGGCTTCAGGGGCAGCCGTGAACCCAGGTGGAGCCGCCGCCAGGTGTCGAATACCGTTCGGTAGCTCGAACGACCATGCAGGACCGGAGAGGCCGCCGGGAAGTGGGTCATCACACCAACGTCGGCCCACATCGACGCTCGACGCGCCGGCGCCAAAGCTCGGTCAACGGCGTCGCAGTCCCGCTGAAGCCTCGCACGGGCCTCAGCCTGGAGGTCGGACGATCGCTCCCGCATCCGTTGCACGATCAGAAGACAACGCTCCAGGAACGCCTTCACGAACCGGTTCTCCGGCGTATCAAGCGTGTGACAGACGATCGACTCCTCGACCTCGAGCGGAAGGTGCCCACGGAGGCAGCTCGACAGAGGCCCTTGTTTGCGGGCCCGCCGCATGGGCCGCCGACCAGCTGCCAGGTCGATCAGCGCCGGCGGGTCCACGCGCCGGGCCAGCTCGATCGGGACCACCCTCCCCTCTCGCCGCAGCTGCCGGTGCGGCCGGCGCACGATCCCCGCCAGCGCCGGGAGGATCGCCGCCTCCCTCGACGCGTCGGTGGAGACCGCGTGCCGGAGGTATACAAACGCGTGATAGAGCACGTCCTCGACGCCCTCCGCGTCACGAAGGTAGGGCAGCGCCGAGGCCGCGCTCGCGGTGAAGGGCAGCGCCGCCGCCCGCTTCGTGATCTTCTCCAGCATCCGGTTGAACTCGGCGTCCGTCCACTTGCCCGACCGGACCCGCAACGGGCCGAGCGGACCGCCGTCGAACCGTCCCACTGCGTTGCCGAACGTCAGAAGCAGCACCCCCCCCACCCGCTCGATCACGGTATCGGGTAGCGCCTCCTCGACCGCTCTCAGCCGCTTCGGCGGCCCCTCCACCACCCAGCGCCGCTCGGCGTCCAGGCGCCAGCAGCCCCGCTTCCACTTCGCGCGCTTCCCACCTCGGCGCTGGCGGATCGTCAGCTTGGCGTCACTCGACATAGGACGCGAAGCCCTGCTTCTGTAGCCGGTCGCGCATGCGCCACAGCTTGCGAGCCGTCCGAGGGAACCGCGGAGCGGCCGGCTTCTTGTCCTTCCTCCAGCCCTTGGTCCGGCCAAATCGCCAGCTCTTGAGCCCCCTCGGCCCAGCCTCCCCGACCGCGAAAGCCAGCAAGCGGTCCATCAGCCTCGACAGCTCCTGCTGCGTGCCCGATAGCTTCGGCAGCACCTTCTGCAGGAGCGCCAGGTCCATCGCCACGAGCCCAGCGTCGGTGTGCGATGCCTGCTCCACGGCCAGCAACACGAACGCCGCCACTTCGTTCGCCACGCGGTACCCGAAGTGCCGGTTCTCCTCGGCGAGCAGGTCGTGGATCGACAGCACAGCGTCCGCCTGGGCGTGTCCCTCGACGAGGGCGTCCCAGTGCTCCGGGCCCGGCTTGTTGCGCGGGTGGAGGTGCCCGGGGAACCGATCCAGGGCGAGCGGCGTACTCGCAGCCTCCGTCTTCCGCAGGTCCACGTGGTTCAGCTCGAGCGTGAACGCGCGGTCGAGCACCTTCGGGCTGAACATGTACGTCGTCTCGTCGACGTTGACAGTACCGACGAAGTACAGGTTCTCTGGCACGAAGATGCGCCGTGGGATCGCCTCTCGGTGGCCCTTCTTGCCCTGCTCGAGCGCCTTCACGTCGTGCAGCACAAGCTCCTTGCCAGACTCAAGGGCGGACAGGAAGTCGCTGAAGTAGTGCTCCACTCGAGCGAGGTTCATCTCGTCCAGGATCGCGAAGAACGGGGCCGGCGGCCGGTCCGCTGCTGCCGCCGCAAGCTCCTCCTCACGGGCCGCGAGGAGGAGTCGAAGGAAGCGCGTGCTGACATACCGACGGGTCAGCGGGTTGAAGTAGCCGAGCAGCGCACGGTTATCCGTCCAGTCGGGTCGCACGGGGATGACGTCGGCGTTCCGGACCCGCTCGAAGGTCGACGTCAACCGCAGGCCAGTCGCCGCTCCGTCGACGAAGTCGATCGGCTCCGCCAGGAACGAGTCCCCCTTGGACAGGTCCTCCGTGAACCACTCGAACGCCGCACCCTTCAACAGCAGCTGCGACGCTGTCTTCGCATGGGAAATCGTCAGCTCCTGGGAGCCGCGGGGAGTCTGCACCTGCAGCGTCTTCTGCTCACGCGAGGCGATCGCCGGGAAGCTCTTGAGCAGGGCCACGGGAATGACGAAGCGCTTCCAGTCGGAGAGCGACTGGTGGACTTCTACGACTACCACTCCTTGAGGCAACGTCGGGAGCCGTCTACGGAGGGGGAACTTGTCGGCGACCTGCATGGCCAGCTGCGTCTTGCCGGTCCCGGAGATGCCCGTGAGGATGACGAAGCGCTTCGCCTGGAGGGCCAGGAGGTAGTCGGCCAGGAGCTCGTCGGGGAAGTAGTAGCCGGCGTTGGAGAGGCCGGCCGAGATCTCACCGAAGCTCACAGAGGGCTTCGGCGGCTCCGGCGGCGGCGTGACGGTCTTGCCGTGGGCCTTCATCAGCGAGTCCAATGCCACCTCCTCTCCTCGAGTCACCTTGAAGTTCGTCCCAGCCGGGGTCTTGATGATCTGAAGCGACTGGAGCGCGGGGTCGGCCTTGACCAACTCCCGAGGCAGGTGCGGATCGAGGACCCGATCGATCCTCAGCCGTACGCTCGGCCTGTCTTCACCGCCGTGGCGGCCGAGCGCAAACGGCTCCTCGGCCGGATCATCCTCTCGAACCTTCACGCCACCGATGATCGTCGAGACAGCGCACACGCCGGACCGCTTCCCAGATTCCCACAGCAGCACGCGATCACCGAGGCGGAGCTCCGTGGCGTAGCGCGACACGGTCCAGTCCAGCTGTGGAAGGACGTCGAGGGCGCCGCGGAGGTCGTAGAGGGCAGGGTTGGCCTGGAAGATCCAGGTCTGCCGTGGCTCGACCTGGCTGCCGAGAAGGGGGCCAAGAACGGTGTCCCAACGCTCGGCGGGCAGCACCCGGATCGTCCTGAAGCTCCAGTACGGCTGGCTCGGGATCGGCCCGCTGATGTTGGAGTCCCAGTTCACGGGCAGCGTCTGCTTGTACTGAAGGTCGGGCCGCCAAAGGTATCCGCTGTCCTGCACCTCCCCGACGCCGACGATCTCCGAGGTGCCGTTGTTCGCGAGGATGATCGACCCGGGCTGGAGTTCCAGCAGCGCGTAGATCTCGTTGGCCTTTTCGGTCTGCTTGCTCTTCGTCATCTCGGGGTACGCGGCGCGGAAGGCCTTCGTGTACTCCGGCTTCGTCTTGAAACGCCTCAGGTCGCCTACTTCGTTGAAGCCGACCTGGATGTTCCCCTCCGCCAGGCAGGACTCCCACAGCATGGCCTCCTCCCCCGGCGCGATCTTGGCGATGGCGCGGCGGTTTCGAGCATCGTCCCAGCCGTACAGGAACCACATCAACGCGACCGGGGAGGAGCTGGCGAGCTGGGGAAAAGAGCGCAGCTTGTCGTGCACCTTGCTGTTGAGCTCGGAGAAGCCGAGGCTCCACAACGCCTTGTTCCAGTCGGAGCGGAACACTCGTCGCCCGTAGTGGTGGAGGTGATCGTTCGAGGCGACGGCGAGGAAGCGGTCGGGGAAGTAGACGCTGAGGGCCTTGTTCAACGTGTTCCGGTAGGCACGAAACGCGGGGAGCGCGTCGATCCCCGCGTAGTCGCCCCGCTCCGCCAGCTCGATCGCGGAGACGTAGCCCGCGCGCAGCGCCGCCCACGCCTCCTCGACCGAACCGTAGGCCTTCGGGTACCTCCACTCGCCGGTCTTCGCCCGGTAGATCTGATGGAAGCCAGCGTGGATGGCGGGCAAGCGTCCGAGTTCGGGGCTCCTACCCTCGAGGAACGAGCAGAACGACGTGACACCCGTTCCCTGCGCGTAGCTCTCAAGACTCATCGTCGCCCAGCTCTCTGCCGGCCAGGCCGCCCGGATCTCGGCCCGCTGGGCCTCGGCCTTCTCGGCCACCTCGGTGTGCAGGCTGGCGTCGAAGGCCGCCAGGCCTTCTTCGAGGGTCGAGTACCAGGCTAGGGGACCGCGATCATCTCGACGGGTCTTCGGGATCGAGACGGCATCCGTGGGGTCACGTCGAGCCGTGATCCAGTCAGGAGTTGGCATCGGCGCACCGCGGTGCTCCGCGAGCAGCTCGACGACGGCCGGGGACCAGGCGTCCGCCCCGTTCGGCTCCCCGGTCCGTCCGGCTCCGAACTCGTCGATCGCCCCGGAGTGGGCGCTCCAGACGGCCTCCGGCAAGGACCCGACCGACGACGTGGGCACGACGAAACCGAACCAACGGCCAGCGTCGTTTCCCTTGAAGACACCTCTCTCCACGAACGCGGGCGCGTGCTGGGAGAGCTGGTCGTACGAGAGGACGGTTCCGTCGACCGCGAGCCAGACCAGGCCCCCGAGCACGTCGAACACCAGACGGGGCCCGACGGTCACCCGTAGCAGCCCTCTGTGGACGGTCACGGTCCAGCAGCCGGTGGCTTCAGCGGCCGCGAGAACCGCTCGAGTCATGGCGTCGAGCACCGCCGGCCGATCCTCGGTCGGCACTTGCGCTTCGTAGACGGCGCGGACCTGCTCGAGCGAGGCCCCGTCGGGGCGCGGCTTGCGTTTCGCGCGGTCTCGTAGGCGGCGGTACTCGTCCTGGTCCATCGGGGGTCGCTCCTCGGATTGGGGAGGTTAGCGGAGGCGGTGGTCGTACAACGGTTGCTGTGCCAGCCTGGTCCGACCGGGGAGGCCGCATGGGGGAGCTCGAGACCTTGACCTGTCCGTTCTGTGACGTTGAGCCGGCGTCCCTCGCCTGGCGGAGCGACCTCGTCGGGGCGCTCCGCGACCGCTTCCCGGTCAGCCCGGGGCACACACTCATCCTCCCCGTCCGGCACGTCGCCACCTGGTTCGAAGCGAACCCGTGGGAGCAGCAGGAGATCTGTCGCGCCGTGGCGGAGCTGAAGCGGCCCCTGGACCTGGAGTTCTCCCGACGGCTACAGCATCGGCATCAACTCCGGAGCCGCCGCCGGGCAGACGGTGATGCACCTCCACGTGCACCTGATCCCAAGGTTCGCCGGCGACATGGACGAGCCCCGCGGCGGCATCTCGGGTGACTGGCGCCGGGAGTGGCGGAGGCGGCGGGAATCAAACCCGCCGCTACCACCGTCAGTCAGGCTCCCAGAACGACAAACGGCCGCCTCTCGGCGGCCGTCGTCTGAGTGGTAGCGGGGGCCGGATTCGAACCGACGACCTTCGGGTTATGAGCCCGACGAGCTACCTGGCTGCTCCACCCCGCGTCATGTCCGGGACTTGCCCGGCGGACGCGATTTATAGGGACCCGCTGGGGGGGTGTCAACCGGGGGCGGGGAAATCACGTGAATTGGGTGCGGGGACCGCTCTGGACCGGGCTCGGGCCGGGCTGAAAACCGGCCCGGGTTGGGTATGAACACTGAACACACCTCCAGTATAATTGGGGCATGGAAGCCGCCGCTGCGAACTCGCCCGACCGCCTCGCCCTCCTCGAGGACGAGATCGTCCAGTCCTCCGCCGTCCTGTCCGCCGCGACCGGGCGGCTCCTCGACGCCGTCCGGGAGTTCGACGCCCAGGACGGCTGGGCCGCCCAGGGCTCGCGGTCCTGCGCACACTGGCTGAGCTGGCGCGTCGGCGTCGGCCTCGTCGCCGCCCGGGAACAGGTCCGCGTCGCGCGGGCCCTCGGAGCACTGCCCGCCATCGACGCCGCCCTCCACGACGGACGCCTCTCCTACTCCAAGGTCCGAGCCATGACCCGCGTCGCCACCGCCGAGAACGAGCAGGAGCTCCTCGAGCTCGCCCTCCTGTCCACCGCCTCCCAGCTCGAACGCATCTGCCGCGGGTATCGCTCCGTCCGCCGCCAACTCGAAGGCGAAGACCCCGCCCACCACGACGAGAGACGCGTCGACTGGCACTGGGACGACGGCATGCTCGTCCTCCAGGCCCGCCTCGGCGCCGAAGAAGGAGAGCTCGTCCTCCAGGCCCTCCGCGCCGCGCGGGACTCCCTCCGGGAGGAGGCCCGGCAACAGCCGCCGGGACACGATTCCGCGGAAGCGCGGCGCCCCGACGAACCCCAGGCGCACGACCCCGACGGTTCCGCGGAAGCGCCCGCCGACGAGCACCCGCACCCCGGCTGCTGCGACCCCGCCGACCCCGTCCCGACCCCCAACCCCGACCTCGCCGACGCCCTCTGCGCCGTCGCTGAGACCTCCCTCGCCCAGGGCCTGAAGGCCGCCCCCGGGGGAGCACGTCACCAGGTCGTCGTCCACCTCCACAGCGGCCGCGCACACCTGGAGGACGGACCCCCGCTGCAGCTCGAAGGCGCCCTCCGCCTGGCCTGCGACGCTCAGCTCGTGCCCGTTCGCACCGACCGGAACGGCCGCGTCCTCGACGTCGGCCGCGCGCGGAGGAGCGTCCCTCCCGCCATCGGCAGGGCCCTGAGACTGCGCGACAAGGGGTGCCGCTTCCCCGGCTGCACCTGCCGCCGCTTCGTCGACGCCCACCACGTCCGACACTGGGCCCGCGGCGGCGAGACGAAGCTGGACAACCTCCTCCTGCTCTGCCGCCATCACCACCGCCTGCTCCACGAAGGCCGCTTCGCCGTCGGACTCGAACAAGGGCGCTTCGTCTTCCGGGATCGCGAGGGACGCCAGGTCCTGGACTCGCCCGAACTCGCGGCGACCGGCCTCGCCGGGGGGCCAGCTCCCGTGCACCGGCCCCGAGCGGGGCACGTCGGGCGGTGGGACTGCGGGTGGGCCGTCGGCGGCCTGCTCGAGCTCGACGGACTGCTCCGGCACGGCAAGCCCGTCGGAGCGGCTGAAGCCTGAGTCGGGGGAGCGACCCGGCAGGGAACCCGACCCTCCCCGGTGGGGGACCTCGTCCGGCAGGCATCGTCTTGGACGGAGCACCGGGGAGAGTCGGGAACCCGTTCCGCGCCCCTGCGCGAGCAGGAGGCGCCGATGACCCTGCGCGAGCAGGAGGCGCCGCCGCGACACGGCGCCGGGGGTTCGTGCTGGCGACGACTGGGAGCGCCGTCGCCGCGGTTCCTTACCAGGACCGGTGAATCACCAGAGGCGGTTGCGACGGCGCAGGCTCACCAGCCCACCCAGGAACAGGCCCAGGAACGCCACCTCCGCGCCGCCCTTGCCGTGGGCCTCGCCTTCGCAGCTGCAGCCGTGGGGGCCGACGTCCGCGTCGAAGCTCGCGCCGCCCCGGTCGCAGTCGTCGTCCTCGACGTCCTCGCCGCAACCTTCGCCGTCGTCCAGGCCGTCATCGTCGTCGTCGTCCGACGCTTCCGCGGAATCGTCGATGTCGTCGTAGCAGTCCGGCAGGCCGTCGCCGTCGTAGTCGCCCGTGCCCTCTTCTTCGTCCGAGATGCCGTCGCCGTCGGAGTCCAGGTCCAGCCAGTTGCCGAGGCCGTCGCCGTCCAGGTCCGGCAGACCCTCGTAGGAGTCCTCGAGCGTGTCGCCGTCGGAGTCCAGGTCGACCAGGTTCGGCAGGCCGTCGTCGTCCTGGTCCCCTGCCCCCTCCGCGGAGTCCGGGAGCCCGTCGTTGTCGCTGTCCTCGTCGAGGCGGTTCGGCGTCCCGTCCCCATCCGCGTCCGCGTCGCCCTCCGCCGCGTCCTCGACCCCGTCGTTGTCGCTGTCCTCGTCCACGTAGTCCGGCTCCCCGTCTCCGTCGCTGTCGACCGGGGTGGTGGGGTCGTCGCCCGCCTCCTCCGCGTCGGGGATGCCGTCGTCGTCGCAGTCGTCGTCCAGCCGGTCCGGCTGACCGTCGCCGTCCGTGTCCTCGTTCCCCTCCACCGCGTCCGGAATGCCGTCCTCGTCCGAATCGCACGTCGAGTCGATGGCCTCGTCCGCCTCCTCGTTCCAGCAGACCTCCTCGTCCCACTCCCAGTCCGGCTCGGACTCGTCACAGCTGGAGTCCACCCAGATGATCCCCGGCGCGATGAACACGTCGTCGCACTGGTCGTGCACCTCGATCCGGCAGCCTGTGGCCGCGAGGAGGGCTGAGAGGGTGATGGCGGTCTTCAAGGCGGTCGCGCGGCTCATCTTCGAATCCTCCGGGGCGGGCTCGTCCGCCTCACCCCAGCCGTGCTTCCACCCCGACCTGTGGATCACTCGAACCGGGCGCCCCGAAGGGGCGGCCCGCGTCAGCATGTCCCCTCAGGACGTGCGAGAGCGAAATCGAACGGTTAACCTCCGCCACCATGAGCAAGATCGCCATCCACCACGACCACACCCTCGACGCCACCACCGCCCGCGAGCGCATCTCCGGTTTCGAGTCCTACATGTCCAAGTACGGCGCCAAGCTCATCTGGTCCGGCAACAAGGCCGACCTCAAGGGCCCCGGCGTCTCCGGCAACGTCGAGCTCGGCGACCACTGGGTCGAGATCAAGCTCAAGCTCGGCATGCTCGCCCGCGCCGCCGGCGTCGACCCCAACCGCCTCGAAGGCTCCATCAAGCGTCGGCTGGAGGCTGCCTTCCATCCGGATGGTCCTCAGCCGGTCTAGGCAACAGGTCCGCCGTCACCCGCGCCAGCGCGTGGAGCAGGTCCTCGACCTGGTACGGCTTGCCCAACAGCACCGTCGGCCCCGTCCGCTGTACCGGCCGGATCCCCTCCGGCCCCGTGTAGCCGCTGCTGATCACGATCGGGATCCCCGGCCACCGGTCCCGTAGCGCCTGGCTCGCCTCCAGCCCGTCCACGTCCGGCATCATCATGTCCATCACGACGGCGTCCACCGGCGGCTCCTCCCGCTCCGGCTCGTGAGCCCAGCGCAACGCCTCCCCGCCCCCCGGGAACGTCGTCACCGTCACCCCCCGCCGCTCCAGGGCCCCCGACAGGAAGCTCCGCAGCGCCGGCTCGTCGTCCACCAGCATCACCCGCAGCCCCGGGCGCGGCTCCGCCGGCACCCCCTCCACCGGCAGCGAGTCCGACGGCGTGTCGTCGTGCACCGGCAGCAGGAGGTGCACCGACGTCCCTTGCCCCGGCTCCGACTCGAGCACCAGGTCCCCGCCGCGGCCCGTCACGATCCCGTACACCACCGCCAGCCCCAGCCCCGTGCCGGCCACCGACCCCTTCGTCGTCACGAACGGCTCGAACACCCGATCCCGGATCTCCTGCGGAATCCCCGGCCCGTCGTCCCGCACCGTCAGCCGCACCAGCGGCTCCTCCGCCTCCCCCTCGACCAGCCCCGCCGACAGCTCGATCCGTCCCCCGCTCGGGCCCATCGCGTCCCGCGCGTTGACGCACAGGTTCACCACCAGCTGCTCCAGCTCGCCGTCGTCGATCCCGACCAGCGGCAGCCCCACCTCGACGTCCAGGTGCCAGTCCACCTGCTTGCCCAGCGTGCGCCCCAGCATGTCCACCATGTCCGGCAGCAACACCTCCAGGTCCACCCCCAGCGCCACCTCGGAGCGGCCCCGGGCGAACTGCAGCAGGCGCTGCGTCAGCGCCCCGCCCCGACGCGACGCCTCGACGATCGCCCGGATCCGACGTTCACGTTCACGGGCGCTCAGCCCCTCCGCCGACTCCAGGTCCGACGCGCTCGCCAGGATCCCCGCCAGCAGGTTGTTGAAGTCGTGCGCGATGCCTCCCGCGAGCAGACCCAGCGAGTCCAGCCGCTGCGCCCGCGCCACCTCCTTCTGGAGCGCCTCCCGCTCGCTCACGTCCCGGAACGACAGCAGCACCCGCTCCTGGTCGATCTGCAGCGCCACCACCTCGGTGCGGATCCGCTTGCCCAGGGCGTCCAGCTCCAGCTGCAGCACCTCCGTCGGCGCGTCGTGACCCTGCGCCCGCAGCCTCCCCACCGCCCGCCCGAGCGCCTGGCGGTCCGGCATGTCGAGCAGGTTCCAGAGCCCGTCCCGACGCAGCTGCGAAGGACCCCGACCCAGCAGCGAGTGCATCGCCGGGTTGCTCAGCTCGACCTGGTTGTCCTCGCGCAGCACCACGATCCCGTCGCGCGAGGCCGTCACCACCCGCGCCGCCCGCACGTGCGCCAGCCCCGCCCCGATCGCCACCGTGCCCACCAGCGCGAACGCCAGCGGCAACGTGCCCAGCTCGAACACCCCCGGCTCCGGCAGCTCGTGCGTCCCCGTGAGGACCTCGTAGAAGAGCGCCAGCATCGAGCCCACCAGCCCCGCGCGCACGCCCGACGCGATCATCGGCGAGCTGACCGGCAGCCCCTGGGCCAGGTCCAGGCAGTACAGCTGCGCCATCACCAGCAGCACCCACGACAGACCGTGCAGCTGCGCCGCCACCCCGAACGGACCCAGCAACGCCAGCGCCGCCGCGATCCCCGACGCCCACGCCAGCGCCGTCGCCGGACGCGTCGCCTTCTCCTTGCCGATCGCCGCCGCGAAGAACAGCGCCCCCGCCCCCACGATCCCGAACCGCGCCGCGAACCGCAGCCGCAGCTTCAGCTCCGTGCTCTCCGCCAGCAGGTACCAGTGGTCGTTGTTCGCCAGCGCGTGCAGCGCGACGACCCCCATCGTCAGCCCGAACATCGCCGACGCCCGGTCCGACGGGTTCACGAACCACGCCCCCGCGTGGAACAGCATCAGCACCGTGAACACCAGCAGCAGCCCCGACGCCACCAAGCTCTTGCGCCCCATGTACCGACGCAGCGACGACTCCGTGCCCAGCCGGAGGGGACCCAGCAGCCCCCCGATCCCCTCCGCCGAGCCCAGCCGGATCGCCACCACGTTGTCGCCCGTGCGGAGGTGACGCCGCGGCAGCCGGACCAGCGTCGACGCCTCCCTCGCCAGCCCCTCCATCCCGCGGCCCGGCGACCCGCCCCGACCGACCAGACGCCCACCGACGTAGACCTCCCAGGCCCCGAACGCCGGGGGCACGATGATCGCCATGCCGTCCGGCGGCGGCGCCGCGAACCGCACGTGCAGCCGGTACCAGCCGATCCGATCGGTGCGCGACAGCCCCTCGCCGTGCCACCACGACGGCACCTGCATGCGCCACCAGCCGCCGTCGTCGTATCGGGGAGTCGCGAACGACAGGTCGTCGGTCGGGCTGAACGGCACCCGCGCCTTGCGGATCACCACCGCCTCGCCGTCCACCGGGAACAACACCGGCTCGGCGCGCGTCTGCGCCGCGGCCGGTGGGGCGGCCAGGAACACGAACGCGAGCGAAAGCAGAATCCCGGCCCAGGCGCCCCTCACGCGCGTGGGCCCTCTACCCCCGAATGGCATGAATCGACCATAGCGGGGCCGACCGGCGGGGCAAAGGCGGGCTACCCGATGCGCGCGCGGCGGCGGAGGCTGAACAGCGGCCCGAGCAGGAGCAGGAGCAATCCCGCGCTCGCCTGGTCCGCTCCGTCGATCGACTGGTCTACGCAGCAGCCCGCGTTGCCCGCGTCGAACGGGTTGACGTCGCCCCCCTCCAGGTCGTCGATCACGCCATCGCCGTCCCGATCCTCGTCGTCCCCGTCGAGGATGCCGTCGTCGTCGCTGTCCTCGTCCAGGTAGTCCGGCACCCCGTCCCCGTCGCTGTCGACGTCCCCCTCGTCGTCGTCGTCGACCCCGTCGCCGTCGCTGTCCGGGTCCTGGTAGTCCGGCACCCCGTCCCCGTCGCTGTCCACCGGCGCGCTGCAGTCCTCGCCCACCTCGACGATATCGGGGATCCCGTCGTTGTCGCTGTCCGTGTCCAGGTAGTCGGGGTTGCCGTCGCCGTCGACGTTCCACGCCAACTCGCTCTCGCCCCACTCCAGCGCGTCGCCCATGCAGTCGCCGTCGCTGTCCACGTCCAGGAAGTCGGGCTGGCCGTCACCGTCCGTGTCGTCGGTGCCCTCTTCGCCGTCCGGGATCCCGTCGTTGTCGGAGTCCTCGTCCTCGTAGTTGGGGATCCCGTCGTGGTCGTAGTCGCCGTCCCCCTCCTCGGAGTCGTCGACGCCGTCGTCGTCGCTGTCGCTGTCCAGCCAGTCCAGGAAGCCGTCGCCGTCGGTGTCCTCGTTCCCCTCGATGTAGTCGGGGATGCCGTCGCCGTCCGTGTCCTGGTCCGGGGGCGGGTTCCACCAGTCGCCCCAGTCCTCGGGGTCGTTGGGCGAGCCGTCGATGCACGCGCCCGACTCGTACTCGCACTCCCCGCTCGCGCAGCCGACGTCCAGGCAGTCCGCCGCGCAGATCGCCTCGTAGCACGTGAGCGTGCCGGCGCAGTCGTTCGGCAGACCGCACGAGTCGCCGATCCCGCCGCTGCCCGGCGGCCCCATGTACGTGAACCGCAGCGCGTCCCACGCCAGCTGGCCCTCACCCGTGGTGACGTTCCACATCGTCACCCGGTTGCGGGTCCCGGCGATGAACTTGAACGGCTGGTCCGGGAACAGCGGCACCCAGTCTCCGTCGTTGGTGCTCATGTCCAGCGGCCAGATCGCGTGGCCGCCCATGAACGCCACGTTGAACGGCGCGAAGGAGTTGCTCGCCTCGGCCGAGTCGGGGACGAACGCCTCGATCTGATACAGCCCCGTCTGGGGGATGTCCGGCCGCCACTCGGCCTCCACCACCGACCCCAGGGAGCTCGGGCCGGCGTAGTAGAAGTGGCCGTCGTAGCCGCTGCCGTTGTCGTCGACGTCCCCCGGATCGGTGTCGTTGATCCAGGCGAACTCCGGATCCAGGTCGTCGACCACGATCGGCTCCAGCGCCGCCGCGCTGCACGTCACCTCGGGCAGGCCGCCGTGGCTCCCCTGGGCGTTCCACAGCGACGTCGGCCCCGAGCACGACCCGCTGAACGGGTCCACCGCGCTGCCGATCCGCGGCTCGAAGTGCAGGTGCGGCCCGGTGCTGTTGCCCGAGCTGCCGACCTGGCCGAGCAGCTGGCCGCACGTCACCTCGTCGCCGGTCTCGACCTGCACCGACCATTGCCTGAGGTGGCCGTAGTAGGTCGAGGAGCCGTCCGCGTGGTCGATCTTGACGTAGTTGCCGAACCCGCCGCCGCCGGGGCAGCCGCCCGTGGTGCAGCGGTCGAAGAACCCGTCGACGCTGTAGGAGACCGTGCCGTCGGCCGCCGCGACGATGTCCTGCCCCGCGTCCATGCCCGGGAACCCGCCGACCCCGATGTCCGTGCCGTTGTGGCCGGAGTAGTAGATCGAGCCGCACGCCCAGTCCTGGCCGCCCTGGTCCTTGTAGGCCGTCGGGTAGAAGTTGGGCGCGTCCTCGAGCGTGGTCGGCATCGAGTACTGCGCCGACGCCAGGGACGGAGCGACCAGCGCCGCCGCCGCGAGCGCCAGCCAGGCCGCTCTCATCGAGGCAGCTCCGCCGTGTACTGCACGCCGCCCGCCGTCCAGGCGACGGTGTGGTCATCCTGCCAGGTCAGCGGGCCCCGGTCCGGCGGCGGCACGAAGCCCTCGGGCGCCTGGCCCGGGGTGCGGACGAGGCCGACGTTCGTCAGCTGGGTCGGCGTACGGGGACGCTCCCCGGCGGCCGGCACCCGGGTCACCCAGACCGACGCGATGCCCTGGGGAGAGGCCGCCACGAAGGCGACGTGGCGGCCGTCGGGGGAGGTCGCCTCGGCGTCCTCCGGGCCGTCCAGGTCGGTCACCTGGACCGTCTGGCCGTCGATCTCGACGGTCACGTCGCGGTCGGGGTCGAGCACCGCGTGGGCGTCCGACTCGGGCAGCAGGGCCGGCTCGGCCGCGCACGCGGACAGGAGGAGGAACACCGGGAGCAGGCGTCGCATCGCCGACAGGGTACAGCGAGGCGGGGACCGGGCGGTAGGGTCGTCGTCGTCCGGACGCTGCGCTATGAGGGGGCCATGCGCTCGTTGCCTCTCGTCGCCTTGCTCCTGCTCGCCGCGTGCGGCCCCGACCCGTGCGACGCAGGCGACGGCGAAGCGGCCCCCTCGACCTGCCTGCAGCCGACGATGGACGCAGACCACTACACGCGGTGGTCGGGCGCCTACTTCGACACGATGGACTCGACGGTCGAGCAGCACCCCGAGGACATGCCCTACTCCGAGCTCGTGGCTCGCTGGGAGTGGCCGCCCTGGCTCAAGCTGACCGCCTACACGCGGGACAACATCGTCGCGACGGACAACCTGCTGGTCCTGTACCCGTCGATCATCCCCGAGCGGGACTGCCGCTTCTTCGACGTGCAGCCCTTCGGCCGCTGCCGGGTGACCTTCTATTACGAAGACGAAGACCACGAGGGGCGCGGCTGCCCGATCTACGAGGAGTTCACGTTCAACGACGCCGGCGAGATCACCTGGATCGAGGCCTGGTCCGACCTGCCCGGGATGCTCCCCTCCCCCGACGACGACCCCTGGGCCGAGGGTGACGAGGTGAACCGCCTGTCGACGCGGATCCCGGGGCTCGGGAACGCCGAAGGGAAGATCGACCTCGATTCCGAGTGGATGGAGGCGGCCGCCGAGGAGGACGAGGACGTCGCCGACTTCGTGGTCCGAGCCAACGACTGGTACGCCACGTGGGCGGACGAACTGGACGCGTCGGGCGGCCTGTTGATGTGGGAGACCGGCTGCGGCTGGTGACCCGTGAGGGTCAGAGCCCCAGGACCCCTTCGATCCCCTCGATCAGCTCGATCCGCTTGCGGGTGATGGGGCTGGAGCCGTCCAGGAGCGCCGCCGTCTGCTCGAGCACCTCGGAGAGCGGGAACAGCTGCACCGACGGGTCCACCGTACGCTCGCCCCCCGGGGTCACCGGCTGCCAGGCGGCCATGACGTCCGTCTTGTGCTCGAGGAGCGCCTGCACCGCGCCGAGCGCGAGGCGGCCGGCGATCATCCGGTCCTGGTAGCTGGGGCTGCCCCCGCGGACCAGGTGGCCCAGCACGGTCGCCCGGACATCCACCCCGGGCAGGTCGATCAGGGCGTCCAGCGCGCGGACCAGGTCCGTGCATGGCATCGCCACGCCCTCGGACTTGATCACCAGCACCCGGCGTCGACCGCGGGCGAAGCCCTTCTCGATCGTCGCCCGCACCAGCTCGACGATCTCCGCGTCGCTCCGGTCCTGCTCCCGGAACAGCACCGCGTCCGCCCCCGCCGCGACCGCCGACGCCATCGCCAGGTAGCCGCAGTCGCGACCCATCACCTCGACCACGAACGCGCGACGGTGCGCCCGCGCGGTGTCGCTGATCCGGTCGCACGCCTCCACGATGGTGTTGAGCGCCGTGTCGACCCCGATCGCCATCGCCGTGCAGCCGATGTCGTTGTCGATCGACGCCGGCAGGCCGACCGTCGCGACGCCCTGCTCCCGCGTCAGCAGGTGAGCCCCCGTGAGCGACCCGTTACCGCCGATCACCGCCAGGCCGCTCACGCCCGCGTCCCGCAGCCGCCCGGCCGCCTCCGCCCGGCCCTCCGGGGTGCGGAACCGCTCGCTGCGCGCCGAGCCCAGGATCGTGCCGCCGAACGCCCCGATCGGGTCCAGATCCGGCCCCGGGACCAGGTCGGTGAAGCGGCCCTCCATCAAGCCGTCGTAGCCCCGCTCGACCCCGAGCACCCGCGCGCCGCGGCCAGCCGCGACCTTCACGAACGCCCGCACCGCCGCGTTCATGCCCGGGGCGTCGCCGCCGGACGTCAGCACCGCCAGCGTCGTCATCAGAAGCGGACCCCGACGCCTGCGTTGATGCTCGCCCAGCCGTAGCGGCCGAGCATGCCGCCCTGCGCGTCCAGGCCGAACAGGAAGTTGCCGTCGGGCACGACGTCGAACCCCAGCAGCCCGCCCCAGCCGCCCTTGACGCCGATCGTCTCGCCGTCGCTCGGGGAGTCGTCCAGCGCCACCCGGCCGACCGCGCCGATGCGCGGCTGGAAGACGCCCACGTCGAACCGGTAGCTCAGCCCGCCGCCCGCCGACGGCAGCAGCACCGCGCCGCCCGCCCACGGGCCGGCGATGCCGACCGCGACCTCGAAGTCGATGAACAGGCCCGCCACCAGCCGGATCCCCAGGTCGATCGGGATCTGCGCGTACGGGAACGGGTGCACGTACGTGAAGCCGCCGGACACCCGGACCCGGACCCGGTCCGGTACGTCCCCGCCGACCGTCACCACCGCGCCCCCGGTGCGTCCGCCGCCCGTGGTGCCGCCCCCGGTTCGTCCGCCGCCCGTGGTGCCGCCCCCGGTGCGTCCACCCCCGCCGGTCGTGCCCCCGCCGGTCGTGCCCCCGCCGGTCGTGCCGCCGCCCGACGTGCCGCCCCCGGATCGGCCCCCGCCCGACGTGCCGCCGCCGCGTCCGCCGCCGCCGCGTCCGCCCCGTCCGCCGCCGCCCGTGGCCACCCGGCCGCCGCCACGACGCTTCTCCAGGAACTCCGGCTCGAAGGAGAAGGCGTTCCGGCTCGGCCGGTACAGCCAGCGCACCGACTCGTCGATCCCTTCGAGGTCGACCAGCGCGACGATGTCCACGCCGACGTCCGCCGCCGCCAGCCCCAGGGCCGACGCCACCCACTGGCGGGCCGCCGGGTCCAACACGCAGTCCTTGAGCGCCCGCTCCCGGTCACCCGTGAAGATCGCCACCGGCGCCGTGTCCGCCGCGATCGTCACCACCGCCGTCCACAGCACGCTGCCCCGCTGGTACTGGACGACGTGCAGCCCCGGCCGCACGCCCAGGGCGCCGTCCCGCGCGTCCCACGTCACCCCGTCGACGCGGACCTTCGTGTTGCCCGGCGCGTACGCCAGCAGCGGCACTTCCGCCTGGGCCGCCACGGTCGCCCGCTGGGCCTCCAGCGCCTCCCCCATCTCGGGCGGGAAGTTGGGATCGCCGGGGTAGTCGGGCTGGATCGCCAGGGCGAGCTGGAAGTCCTCGTCCGCCGCGAGCGGGTCGCCGCTCCCCTTGTGGGCGACCCCCCGGTAGTAGAAGAGGTTCTGCAGGACCCGCCGGGGGAGCGGCGTCTGCAGGCAGGGCAGCCCTGCGATCGCCGCGTCCAGCACCTCCGTCGCGGCGCGGTAGTCCAGCTGGATCAGCGCGTCCAGCGCCCGGTCGACCGACGAGCCGAGCCCCGGCACCGCCTCGTCCGTCTCGCACAGGCGGATGTCCCGCGCCTCCCACACGAGCAGCTCGTCGCGGTCGAACCCGTCCTCGAACAGCTCGCTGGTGTGCACCGTCTCCTCGGGCCCGACGCCCGAGTCCGAAGCGAGGTCCCGCGCGTCGACCATGTTGGTCAGGTCCGGCTGGGGCGCCAGGTAGACCACCAGGCCCGGCTCGGTGCGGGCCGCCTGGCCCGTCGTGGGTAGGAACAGCAGGGCCGCCGGCAGGGCCAGGAGCGCCGCGGAGGGGCCGGCCCGACCGCGGCGTCGACGCCGCCTGAGCAGCAGCAGCAGCGGCAGCGAGATCGCCAGCCCGGAGGCCCCCACGCCGGCGACGCTGCCGGTGCAGTCGGCGCACGCCAGCCCGTAGGGGCGCGGCCCGAAGTCCGGCCCCGGGTCGATGATCGGGCAGTCGTCGTCCAGCTCGTCGGGCACCCGGTCGCAGTCGCCGTCCAGCATGTCGTCGCACACCGGCTCCACCGGCTGCGGGAAGCGCAGGCTGTCCCCGTCGGCGCACTCGCCGTGGCAGGTCGCCCAGCCGTCGGTGTCCAGGTCGAACTCGTCGTCGTTCCAGCCGTCGCAGTCGTTGTCCAGCCGGTCGCAGTAGTCCTGGCCCTGGGGCGAGATCCCCGGGTCGGTGTCGTCGCAGTCGCCGCTGCACGCGGTGAAGCCGTCGCCGTCGGCGTCGAACAGGTCGTCCAGCCCGTCGCAGTTGCTGTCCAGGCCCGGCTCGCAGACCCCCACCGCGCCGGGTCGCACCGTCGCGTCGTGGTTGTTGCAGTCGCCGCCACACGGGTACGCGCCGTCCCCGTCGAAGTCGCGGTTGTCGTCCCGCACGTCGTTGCAGTTGTTGTCGAGCCCGTCACAGAGCTCCTCGGCGCCGGGGAAGACCAGCAGGTTGTGGTCGTCGCAGTCGCCGTCGCAGGTCGACACGCCGTCGCCGTCCGCGTCCCCGTCCTCGTCGATCCCGTCGATGCAGTTGTCGTCGATCCCGTTGGAGCAGTCCTCGAACCGCTTGGGGTGGATCCACGGGTTCAGGTCGTCGCAGTCCGCCTCCAGCAGCCCCTCGACGCACCCCCGCCAGCCGTCCGCGTCGATGTCCTGCTCGTCCAGCGGCAACTGCCCGTCGCAGTCGTTGTCCAGCCCGTCGCACACCTCCGGCAGATCCGGGTTCATCGCCGGGTTCCAGGGTTGGCAGTCGTCGCAGTTGATCGTGCCGTCCTCGTCGGCGTCGTCCTGGGGGCCGAGCCCGTCGCAGTCCAGGTCGGTCGCCGCGTCGCACGTCTCGTCCGCCAGCGGGCTGACCGTGGGGTCGTTGTCGTCGCAGTCCCCCTCGCAGCCGAGCACCCCGTCGCCGTCCTGGTCTGCCAGGCCGTCGTCACCGTCGCAGTCGTGGTCGATGTCGTCGCATTGCTCGGTGATCGCGGGGGAGATCGCGGGATCCGCGTCGTCACAGTCGCCCGCGCAGGCGCTCACGCCGTCGTCGTCGAGGTCCCCGCAGAGCACCAGCCACGCGCCCCCGCACGCGACCGGGCTGCAGCCGTCGTCGTCCGCGAAGCCGCCCAGGATCAGCAGGTCGGAGACCCCGTCGCCGTCCGCGTCCCCCGGTCCGCCGAGCCCCAGCCGCCAGTCCAGCGACAGGTCGATGCCGCCCGGCGTGGTGAACACCACCTCCACCGGCGGCACCGCGAACTCCTGCCACGTCGACGGGTCGAGCTCCCGGAGCAGCCCGATCTGCGCGGCTTCGCCGACCCCGTAGCGCAGCCACACCCCCGGGTCGCCGCCGGGCACCGCCGGGGCGGGGGCCAGCTGCACACCCTCCGGGTCCAGGTAGTTCTCCCCGGGCTGGAACGGCGTGTAGTCGCTGATGAGCTCGATGTCCGAAGGCTCCGCCGAGCCCGCGAGCACCTGGGCAGACAGGCTGCCCTTGAGGTCGAACCAGGCCGTGATGCCGACGTCGCCGAAGCCGTCGCCGTCCACGTCGCCCACCGCCGCGTGGGGGATCGCGAGGGGGACCCGCTGCACGCCGGCGGCCCAGGCGAAGTCGCGGTCCTCGAACGCCAGGTCGCCCGCCGGGGCCGCCTCCAGCGACGCGCCGAGGAACGCCGAGAGCGCGATGTCGAGCACGTTGTCCTGGGACGGGTCGAGCGGGTTGACCGGCTGATGGGTGCAGCCGAGGGCGAAGTCGGACAGGTCGTCGCCGTCGACGTCGCCGAACGAGGTGACGTCCAGGGGCTCCAGGCAGCGCAGCGTGTCGTGGCCGGAGACCCGCCAGGTCGCCTCGCTCAGCTCCGTCAGGGCGGTCGACGCGTCGGCCGCCCCGTGGAAGATCCAGGCGACCGGCACCGCGCCGCTGGCGGTCAGGGCTCCGGTGACCGCGAAGTCGGAGAAGCCGTCGCCGTCCAGGTCCCCGAGCCCCGCGACGCGCAGCCCCGGTCGGCCGCCATCCTGCTCACCGATGATCACGTCGGGGTCGGCGACGCTCCCGCCCCAGGGCTGCGGTCGGCCGTAGTACAGGTGCAGCTCGCCGGTCCCCTCCTCGAAGCAGGCGACGCCCAGGTCGTCGTACCCGTCACCGTCGACGTCCCCCAGCCCGGCGTAGCGGATCCGGTCGTCGTCTCCGACGCAGTCGTCGGGCAGCCGCAGCGTCGTGTCGCCGCTGTGGTTGTCGTCGTCCTGCCCTTCGGCCCCCCAGGTCGCGTCGCCGAACCAGATCTCCAGCTCCGCGTCGGCGCCCGCCTGCAGCACGATGTCGTCGCGGCCGTCGCCGTCGAGATCCCCGCCGAAGCGGCCGCCGTCGGCGAAGTGGCGCAGCCCCTCACCCGCCGCCTCCTCGCGGATCACGAAGTGGGCGGCGGCGTCGGGGTCCAGCGGGGGGAGCGTCGTCGGGGCGAACCCGCCGGCCAGCGCGCCCTGCGGGGCGAGCAGCGACAGCAGGAACACCAGCGCGAGCGGACGACGCATCCGGCGCAGGTTATCAAGGCGCTGCTACCATCGCCGACCGTGCGGACGACGACGCTCCTGCTGACCCTCTCCCTGGCCCTCGGCGGCTGCTACGGCAAGCCCGAGCTGCCGACCTCCGACGGCGTCGATTCGACCGACGCGGCGGCCGACGAGCCGACCCCGGCGCCGGTCGACGAGCCCCCCCGCGGCGGCCGCCCCTCGGTGGACGACGGCACGCCTTCGACGGCGGAGGCGCGAGCCGAGCAGCTGGAGTCGGTGCTCCACAAGCTGACCGGGCCGACCACCCTCGAGGCCCGCGAGGCCGAGCTCGCCAAGCTGAACGAGCTGGTGGTGGCCGGCTGCATGGCGGGCGGCGCGGCCTGCCGCGCGACCCTCCGGGAGGTGGTCGACGCCAACCTTCCCGACGCCGACCTGTGGCCCCTGTACGGCGAGTTCCTCGGCTCCCTGCGCCCCCGCGCGGGCGAGGCGGCGGACGTGCTGGGGCGAGCCCTCCTGCTGTCCGACGACCCCGCGACCCGCGACCGGGCGTTCCGGCTCGCGGTCGGCACCGGGGCGGCCCGCCGGGGCCAGCCGGACGAGGAGAAGCGCCGCGCCACCACCATCCCGATCCAGCCCCGCGAGGGGGAACGGGTGCTCATCGTGGTCGAGCAGGTGTCCCCCTGCGGCGACATCGGCGTCGACCTCAAGGGGCCGGACAGCCATGGCCGGGTCGACCTCGATCTGCAGCTGCGGTGCGAGCCGGTGGTCGAGCCGGAGCCGGGCGAGACCTGGATCCCGACGGCGACGCGCGCCGTGTGGGCGTTCGACGCGGGCGAGCTGACCGCCGCCGGGATCGAGCTGTGGATGGCCGGCGCCGAAGAGGCCCTACTGCAGGTGCGCCCCGCCGCGTCGGCGGCGAAGCCGTAGGCCCAGCCCCAGGAGCAGCAGCGCGAGCGCCCCGACCGGAGCCGACGACGCGATCTCCGAGTCGCAGCTGCAGCCGTCGCTGATCGGCTCGACCAACTCTCCGGTGCCTCCGCAGTCGGTGTCGTCGCCGTCGACCAGCCCGTCGCAGTCGTCGTCCAGCCCGTCCTCACAGGCCGACTCGGTGCCCTGGGGGAAGGCCCAGAGGCTGCCGTCGTCGCAGTCCCCCTCGAGCTCGCTGAAGCCGTCGCCGTCGTCGTCGTAGGCGTCGGTCCCCTCGTCGATCGTGCCGTCGCAGTCGTCGTCCACGCCGTCGGCGTCCTCTTCGGCGCCCGGGTGCACCGACGCGTCCTCGTCGTCGCAGTCGCCCTGGTCCTCGCTGAGGCCGTCGCCGTCGTCGTCGTGGCAGTCGCCGCCCTCGTCCACGTCGCCGTCGCAGTCGTAGTCCACGCCGTAGCAGAAGTCCTCCGCGACCACCACGAAAACGACAAGG
>CAYQEG010000132.1:0-23300 GCA_964416435.1 uncultured Rickettsiales bacterium | reverse complement strand
CTAGGCGGCCCCTCACAAGACTGAGGCCCTCCGCGCGGGTCTGGAGACCCGATTCCTGCGTCCCTCATCGGTCGCGGGGGGCAAGGCCAGCCCGCTCAACCGCCCTCCACATCCCCTGTGAGCGTGGCCCTCGTCAGGGCTCTGGCCGCCGGCCCGGCCTAGGGTCGGGTCATGGGTCACAGCACCCCGGGGGCCTACGAGACCATCGCCGTCCTTCACCGGACCCATCGGGCGTCGGTTCGGCGTGCTCGACGGACCGCCGACGGGCAGCCCGTCATCCTGAAGTCGCCGCTCCCCGGCCCGGCCGCGACGACCGAGATCCAGCGGTACCGCGCCATCTTCGACCGACTCGCGACGCTCAGCCTCCCCGGCGTCTGCCTGCCCGTCGCGCTCGAGCAGGACGAGGCCGGGCTGCCCCTCCTCGTCTTCATCGACGGCGGCGGCCGCTCCCTGGACCGGCTGCTCGCCGAGGGTCCGCTCCCCCTGGGCGAGACGCTCCGGGTCGGGATCGAGGTCGCGGAGGGACTCGACCGGCTTCACCACGTCGGCCTCGTCCACCGGGACGTCAAGCCGGCCAACATCGTCGTGGAGGCTGGCGGAGCGCAGCTCATCGACCTCGAGTCGGCCGCTCCCCCCGAACAGACCCAGGTCGGCCGCCGGAGGGACCACCTCGGGACCTCGGCGTTCGCAGCGCCCGAACAGAGCGGCCTCCTGGCCCGCTCCGTCGACGAGCGGGCCGACCTGTTCGCCCTGGGCGCCACCCTGTACGAGGCCCTCACCGGACAACGTCCGTTCGCCGACCCGGCCGACGAGCCGGGCCTCCTGCTTCAGCTCGTCCGGACCCCGGCCCGGCCCAGCGCGCTCGTCCCCGAGATCCCCGAGATCGTCTCGGACATCGTGCTCCGCCTGCTCGCTCGGCTCCCCGAGGATCGCTACCAGACCGGCAGCGGGGTCGCCTACGACCTCCGCCGGTGCGCCGACGCCCTGGACGCCGGCACAGCGGCGCCGTCCTTCCCCCTCGGCGAACACGACCTCTCCCGGCGCCTCCGGATCTCCCGGCGCATCGCGGGTCGCGACGCCGAGATGC
The DNA here is from genome assembly GCA_964416435.1 of uncultured Rickettsiales bacterium. Taxonomy (GTDB): domain Bacteria; phylum Myxococcota_A; class UBA796; order UBA9615; family UBA9615; genus CAYQEG01. The sequence continues at coordinate 22,213 of CAYQEG010000132.1, read as the reverse complement.
GGCATCTCCGCAGCGCCGTCTCGGACGCCCGCGCCGGTCAGGGGCAGCTCCTGGTGCTGTGTGGCCCCGCCGGGATCGGCAAGACCGCGCTGGCGCTCGAGCTCGGGCCGATGGCCGCCGCCGCCGGCGCGCGCTTCGGCGCCGGCCGCTACGACGCCGGGGCGGGACGTCCCTACCAGGCGATCGTGCGCGCCCTGTCCCGCGTCCTCCAGGGGCTGCTCGGTCAACCCGAGCCCGCCATCGAGCGGGTACGGGCCGACGTCGGCGCCGCGCTCGGAGAGGGGGCCGGCGTGCTGAGCGAGGTGCTGCCCGCGTTGGCGACCCTCCTCGGTCCGATCCCGCCCGCCCCCGACCTCCCCCTGGAGCAAGCCCGAAATCGATTCGAGCGGCTGGTCTGTCGGCTGGTCGAAGCCCTCGGTGGCCCCGTCTCCCCGCTGGTCCTGCTGCTCGACGACCTGCAGTGGGCCGACGCCAGCTCGTTCCGACTCCTCGACCGGGTCCTCGTCTGCGATGGCGCCCGGCACCTGGTGCTGGTCTGCACCTGTCGGCCCGTCGCGATGGCGGCCGGTCGCCCCCTGGTGTCGCTGGTCGCCCGACCCCGGCCCGACGGGGTCTCGACCCACGTCCTGGAGCTGCAGCCGATCGGAGCCGACGCCATCTCCGCCCTGCTCGCAGACACCCTGGGCTCCGCTCCCCCGTACTTGATCTCCCTGAGCGACGAACTCCGGGTCCGGACGGGCGGCAACCCGCTCTTCGTGGGTCGGTTCCTCCGCGCGATGGTCGACGTCGGCGCACTTCGACCCGACGAGCAGGGTACGGCCTGGCTCTGGGACCGGGACCGCACCGAAGCGATGGGGGTCACCGACAACGTCGCGACCATGATGGCGGCGGAGCTGGCGGACCACCCGGAGGCGACTCGACGGCTCCTCGCGATCGGCGCCACCGCCGGCCGCTCGTTCGACCTCGGCATCGTGGCGAAGCTCGAGGGGCTGGAGCTTCGCGAGGTGAAGCGCCGCCTCCAACCCGCCCTCGTGCAGGCCCACCTGAAGCTCCTGGGACCGCCCTTGCGCTCCAGTAGTCGAGTCACCGATTCCGACGACGAGTCGCCCGCCGCCTGCTTCCCGCACGATCGGGTCCGCGAGGCCGCGCTCGACCTGGCGGACGGGGACAGCTGGGCGACGACCCACCTCCGCCTGGCCCGTCACCTGCTCGAATCGGCCGACGGGGAGCCGACCGGCTTCGAGCTGTTCGAGGTGCTCGACCACCTCTCCCCGGCCCGAGACGCGCTCGAGGACGCTGACGAGCGGCGGGAGGCGGCTCGCCTGTTCCTGGCCGGGGCCTCCCTCGCCCGGTCCAAGGGCGCCGCCCGCGAGACCCTGGACTGGCTGGTGGCGGGCCACGACCTGCTCCGCGAGGAGGACTGGGAAGACCACCGCCCCCTGGCCTTCGAGCTTCACCTCGGGCTGCTGGAGGCGGCGATGCTGGCGCTCGCCGATCCGTCGGAGGTGGACGCCCGGGTCGATGACCTCCAGGCGCACGTCCGGGGCTTCGAGGAGCGCGCCGCGCTGCTGGAGCTGCGGATCCGGCTGTTCACCGTTCGCAACGACTACCTCGGTGCGATCGAGGCCGCGCTGGCCGAGCTGACCCGGATGACGGTCGAGGTGCCGGCTACGGCCGAGGACTTCGCGGCGGCGACGGGCGCGGAGGTCGGCCGTCTGCTGGCGACGGGGAAGGGTCCGCCGGATCTGCTGGCGGCCCCCGAAGTCGAGGACCCGGAGGTCCGCGCCGAGATCCGGGTCCTCGCCGCCTTGTCGACGCCCGCGTATCTCCGGCCCCACATCCTGGGTTGGGCGGTCGCCCGGGCCGTGCGCCTCCTCGCCGAGCACGGCAACACCCCCGAGGCGGCGTGGTGCTACGTCGCGTTCGGCATGGGCGCGAGCATGCAGGGCAACCACGCGCAGGGCGCGGCGTTCGCCGAGCTCGGCCTGGAGCTCAACGAGCGGCGAGGAGAGCGGAAGACGCGCGGGACGGTCGAGCACCTGCACAGCTGCTTCGTCGCGCCCTGGACGCGCCCCTTGCGGGAGGCCTGGGCGGGATGTCGGAGCGCCGCGTCCCTCGCGCTGGAGCACGGCGGACACCACACCGCCGGCTACGCGCTGTTCAACCTGCCGTGGCTCGACTTCGAGGCCGGGTCCAGGCTCCAGGCCGTCATCACGCGGACGGAGACGGACCTGCGGGTGGCGCGGGACCTCCTCGCGTACGACGACGGCACCGGGCTCTTGTCGTTCGCGCTCCACCCGCTCCATCGGCTCTCGGGCGACGCCGGGGCGGCCGGTCGGCTCGAGGCGATGGACTACGGACCCGAGACGCTGCGGCGGACCCTGGGGGACCGCTTCGACGCCTTTTCGGTCGACGGCTGCCTCTTCATGGCGGCCGAGGCGATGCTCGATCCACCGGGGCAGGCGCTGCGATGGGTGGACGCGCTCGCGCCCCAGATCACGACCGCCGTCGGCCACATCGGCTCGGTGATGTACCCGTTCTGGCGGGGCGTCGCGCGAACCGACGCCTGGGCGTCCGCCGACGCCCAGAGCCGGGCCGCCTGGCGGTCCGACCTCGAAGCCGACGTCGCTCACTTCGCCGCCCTCGAGCAGACCGGCCCTTCGAACTGGCAGGCCCGCCGGCTCCTCCTCGAGGCACGAGTCGCGGATGTGGACGGCGCAGCGGACGCAGGGGAGCGCTACGAGCTCGCCGCCCGGGTCTGCGCCGACGGCGGCTTCGTGCACCTGCAGGCGCTCGCGCTCGACCGGGCGGCCGATTGGTGGGAGCGCCGCGACGGAGCCCGGCTGGCGCGGTCCTGTCGGGCCGCCGCCCGAACCGCCTGGGCGAGCTGGGGCGCCTGGGCCCGGGTGCGCGCGATCGACAAGGCATGGCCGGATCTCGAGGCCCCCGCGCCCCCGTCCGCCAGCTCGATCTCGGAGACCGACGAGGGGCCCGACCCCAGGGGCGACGGTGTGCTCGGACGGCTGCTCGCCCGGCTGGTGACCACCCTGATCGCGGCGGCGCACGCCGAGCGCGGCTGGCTGATCGTCCGACGTCCTGACGGCTGGCGGATCGAGGCGGCCGCCGAGGTCGGGGGACCGCCCAGCCTGCTGTCGGACCGGCCGCTCGAGGAGGTCGACGAGGTGCACGCCCCCCTCGTGGAGTTCGTGGCGCGCAGCGGCCGTCCCCTGGTCGTCGAGGACGCGTCCGCGCACCCGCTGCTCAGCGGCGTCCCGGGGGTCGAACGCTCGTCCGTGCTCTGTGCCCCGGTCGCCGCGGGCGACGGCACCGTGACGGTGGTCTACCTGCACAACTCGCTCGCGCCCGGCTTGTTCACCCCCGAACGGACCCGTCTCATCGAAGTGCTCGCGTCCGTCGCGTCCACCTCGATCAACGCGGTGCGAGCGTACGAGGGGCTCCAGGATCAGAGCGACGACCTCCGGGTCGCCCTGTCGCGGCAAGACGGCGAGATGCAGCAGCTCCTGAGGAGCCAGCAGGACATCCTCGGCTCCTTGTCCGAGGGGGTGCTCGTGCTGGACGACGACGGCGTCATCGCCTTCGCCAACCCAGCGGCAGGACGGCTCGCCGGGGCGCCGCCGTCGGACCTGGTCGGCGTCGAGTGGCGCAAGGCGCTGGACGTGGTCGGAGGCACCGAGCTGTTCACCGAGGGCCAACGGGTCGCGGGGGCGGCCCCCGGGGAGCTCCGCCTTCGCCGGGGTGACGGCAGCGAGGTGGTCGTCGAGTGGACCGTCCGCCGCAAGCACGCCTCCGGCCACGCGGAGGAGGGCTGGGTCGCGACGCTGCGCGAGGTCACCGAAGAGCGGCGACTCGCCGAGCAGCTCCGGCAGGCTCAGCGCCTGCAGGCGCTGGGTCAGATCTCCGGCGGCGTCGCCCACGACCTGAACAACCTGCTGACCCCCATCCTCGGGATGATCGACCTGATCGTCGACACCCTGCCGAAGGAGGATTCGCGTCGCGGGCTGCTCGACGCCGCCGAGGCCAGCGCGGTCCAGGCGGCGGCCCTCGTCCGGCAGCTGCTCGCGTTCGGTCGACAGGTCGTCCCGAGGCGCGAGCCCCTGGATGTCGAGCGGGTCCTCGGCGAGGCGCGGACGTTCATCGACAACGCGGTGGAGACGCCCGACGTCCTGGAGTGGCAGGTCGGCCCCCACGACTTCTGGATCGACGCCGAGGCGACCCAGCTGCAGCAGGTGGTCATGAACCTGGTGCTCAACGCCCGGGACGCGGTGCGTGCGCGAGGGAGAGACCATCACGGCCGGATCGTCGTCGCCTCCCGCGACCGTCATTTCGGCGCCGGGAGCGAACCGCCCGCCCGGGCTGGCCGCGTCGGGGAGATCTCGGTGTCGGACAACGGCGTCGGGATCGAGGGAGAGGCCGCCCGCCGCCTGTTCGAGCCGTTCTTCACCACCAAGGAGTTCGGCGAGGGGGTCGGGCTCGGCCTGGCCGTCGTGCACGGCACCGTGCACGCCCACGGGGGATGGGTCGACTGGGACTCCGAGCCGGGACGGGGGACCCGTTTCCGCTGCTACTTCCCTGCCCGCGCCCCGGCCACCACCCAGGAGATGCCGGTGGTCGACGAGGGTCCTCCCGACGAGGGCGGGCGGGTGCTCCTCATCGACGACGACGACGCCGTGCGCGCGCTCGCCCGGAGCGTGCTCGAGCACGCCGGCTTGCAGATCGAGGAGGCGAGCGACGGCATCGAAGGGCTGCAGCGCTACCAGGCCGACGGGCCGTTCGACGCGGTGCTCCTCGACCTCGCCATGCCGCGCATGCGGGGCGACGCGGTGCTCGCGGAGCTGCTCGCCCTGGACCCCGACGCCCGCGTCGTGCTCTGGAGCGGCTACTCGGTCGGCGGACCGGCGGCCAACGCCCGGGCGCTCGGCGCCGCCGGGTTCGTCGCGAAGCCGGCGCGGGCGGCGGACCTGGTGTCGGCGATCACCGCGGCGATGAGGTCTCGGCCGGCGCCGGGACCCTACGACCAGAAGTCGTAGAAGTTGAACCAGCAGAACGGGTAGGCGCGGGCCAGCGCTTCGAGGCGCCTCGCGTAGCGCTGCGCGTAGCCCCTCAGGGCGCCCTCCCGATCCTTGCGGGGGAGGTCCACCCGATCGGCGAACGGCTCCACCAGCAGGCGGTACCGGTTGGGCTCCTCGTACAGCGCGGTGCAGAGGTAGACGGGGCACTTCAGGGCTGCCGCGACGAGGTAGGGGCCGGCGGCGATCTTCGCGGGCCGGCCGAAGAAGTCGACCTCGACGGTCCGGCCGCCCGCGGCGCGATCTCCGAGCAGCGCCACGAAGCCGCCCTCCCGCACGACGCGACCGAGCTTGAGGGCGAAGCCCGGGTCGTCCGGGTCGATGGCGATGATCCGCGCCGCCGCCTCCGGGGCGGCCCGCTGCAGCATCGCGGTGATCCGTCGGGCGTGCTCGGTGTACATCGCCGGGTGGATCGGCAGGTCGTGGTCGCGGGACAGCGCGCTCATCGCCTCGAAGCTGCCGAGGTGGGAGCCGAGCAGGATGCCCCCCTCCCCCGCCGCCTTGTGGGCCTCGATCAGCTCACGCCCCTCCCACCGCAGGTCGAACCCGCGGGTCTTGCCGCGCACCAGGAAGAACCGGTCCAGCGCGCACGCCCCGAAGGTCCACAGGTGCCGCCAGACATCCCGTCGGCGAACGCGGTCCAGGTGCAGACCCAGCCACGCCCGGGATGCCCGGCGCGCCGATGCGCCGAACAGGAAGAAGTAGGACATCACGAAGCGCAGGATCAGCCGCGCAGGCCCGCGCCCCAGGACCATCGCGGTGCCGTCGATGAGGCGCAAGCCGAGCGCCGAGCCCCGCTCCTGCTCCCCGTGCCAGGCCCCCTCCGTCACGCGCTCGTGATCCGTCGGCGGCCGCCGCGCAGGCGCCACCACAGCGACGCCCAGAACAGCCGCGTGTGCAGCTTCGACAGCGCCACGTTGCTGGCGAACGGCTTGAAGTGGCTGACCCCGCCCTGCTCTGCGGTCAGGTAGCGCACCGCCGTCGGCAGGTTCAGCACGGGAGTGCCGCCCCACACCATCCGCACCGCGATGTCCGTGTCGAACCCCATCCGCAGGGAGCGGGGGGCCGCCGCCAGCGACGCGTCGAGCGGGTAGACCCGGAAGCCGTACAGCGGGTCCCCGATGACCCCCCGGCCGACCTCCAGGTCGACCCAGAAGATGCTGATCCGCCGACCGACCACCCGGCTCCGGGGGGCGTCCGGTCCGAAGATCGGGACGCCGGCGATCAGGGCGTCGGGACGGGCTCGCGCCTCGTCGAGGAAGCGGGGCACGTCGTCGATCCGGTGCTGACCGTCAGCGTCGACCTGCAACGCGTGGGTGCAGCCAAGCAGCTTGGCCCGGGCGAACCCGGCCATGACGGCGTGCCCCTTGCCGCGGTTGCGCTCCAGGAGGGTCACGTCGACGCCGTCGACCCCGGCGAGGCGCTGCGCGGCGGCCCGGCCTTCGGGGCCGCTGCCGTCGTCCACGACGACCACGACGTCGAGGTGCTCCCGCAGCCCGGCGACGACCCCTTCGACGGTTCGCGGGTTGTCGTACGTCGGCACGACCGCGCAGGGTCGGAAGTCGCCGCTCATGCGGTCAACTCACGGGGCGCCGACGACCTTCTGGACCAGGGTCACCACGTCGGCCACGGTGCGCACGTCCTGGAACTCGGCCTCCGGCACGACCCGACCCGTCTGCTCCTGGATGTGGGCTCGCATGTCGGCCGCGTCGAGGCTGTCGAGGTCGAGCTCTTCGAACAGCGTCGACGCCTCGTTGACCTCGGCCCGGGGGATCTCGAACAACTCCTCGAAGGTGCCCAGGAGGGCGTCGAGGATCTCCGCTCGCGTGCTCGAGGCTCCGATCATGCCTTCTCCTGCGACCGCTCCTTCGCGTCCGCCACGAGTTGATCGTAGCGGGCCTTGAGCTCGGCCGTGATCGAGCGGCTGTCGCCGCCCATCGCGACCGGATTCATGACGGGTAGGAACTCCAGCGTCAAGTCCCACCGCCGTGACGGCACCACGTACCAGGGCTGCCCCTTGAGCAGCGTGGGGGGATCGCAGCCGATGAAGAGCGGGATCACCGGCACCTCCGCCCGCACCGCCGCCTCCACGGCCCCCCGCTTGAACCGCCGCAGCCCCCAGGCCGGGGACCGGGTGCCTTCGGGGAACACGAGCACCGGCAGCCCCTGCTCCAGGCGCCCGACGATGGCGTCGAGCACGGAGGTGCCCTCGACGCCCGCCTCCGGGTCCGGCCCCTCGATGTGGCCTCCCCGGCGCAGCAGCGGGCCGATGATCCAGCTGCGGAAGTGACGCCGGTGCACCAGGCAGGTGACCCCCGGCACCGTCGCGAGGATGTGGAGGACGTCGACCAGCGTCGGGTGGTTTGCGATCAGGACGAACGGCCCGTCGGGGAGCTCCGCGGGCAGCGGCGGGCGGCGGAACCGGTGGCGGATGCCGGCGAACCACATCACCTGGCAGAACGCGTAGTAGCAGTGCAGCAACACCCGCTGGTGGCCGCGGGTCTTGTCCAGCGGCGACTTGCCGATGAGGCGCAGGCCGGTGACCGGCAGGATCACCCAGCTGATGAACGACGTGCCGACCGAGAAGGTCGCGAAGCACAGGCCCGTGGCGATCGAGCGGAACCAGCGCGGCACGGGATGCCTAGCCGATCGCGTCCGGGCGCCGGAGGATCAGCGACGTGTTGATCCCGCCGAACGCGAAGTTGTTGTTCATCACCAGCTCGGGCGTCGCCTGCACGGGGGCGCCGATCAGGTAGTTGAGCGGCGCGCAGGCCGGGTCGGGCTGCTCCAACGTCCGCGTGGGGGCGAGGAAACCGTCGCGCATCATGCCGAACACGAAGATCGACTCGATCGCGCCGCAGCCGCCCAGGGTGTGCCCGGTGTAGGACTTCGTCGAGCTGATGGGGGGGCCGTCGCCCATGACGGCGAAGGTCGCCCGGCTCTCCGCCTTGTCCCCGACCTCGGTGCCGGTGCCGTGGGCGTTGATGTAGCCCACGGCGCTGCGATCGAGCGCCGCGTCGGCGAGGGCCCGCCGCATCGCGCCGGCCATGCCGTGGTCCGACGGCGAGGTCAGGTGGCCGCCGTCGCAGTTGGTGCCGTAGCCGACGATCTCCGCGTAGATGTGGGCGCCGCGGGTCCGGGCCCGCTCCAGGGACTCGAGCACGAGCGTGCCGGCCCCTTCGCCGACCACCATGCCGTCCCGCTCGGCGTCGAACGGCCGGGGGGTGGCGGTGGGCGACTCGTTGTAGCGAACCGAGGTGGCGAGCATCAGGTCGAACACGCCGGCGACCGTGAAGTGCAGCTCTTCGGCGCCGCCGCAGACCATCACCTCCTCCATGCCGTAGGCGATGGCCTCGTAGCCCTGGCCGATCGACTGGCTGGCGGAGGTGCAGGCGCTGCAGATCGGCACCACCCGGCCCGTGATGCCGAACAGCTGCGCGAGGTTCGCCGCGCAGGTGTGGGACATGAACTTGAGGTAGGTGCTGGCCATCAAGCCGACGAAGCTGTCCGTCGTGTACAGCTTGCGGTAGTAGCCCTCCTCGGCGGAGCAGGAGCCGTCCGTCGAGCCGTAGGAGAGGCCGACGAGCCCCGACGTGAGCTCGTCCGGGGTCAGGCCCGCGTCGTCGATCGCCTGCTTCGTCGCGAAGGTCGCCATGCGCGCGACCGGCCCCATCGTCCGCAGCTGCTTGCGGGAGTAGCCGCTGACCGCGTAGTCGGCGACCGTCGCGCCGACCCGGGTCTCGACCCCGCCGAACTCCGACCACTCGTCCATCCGGCGCACGCCCGAGCGCCCCTCGGCGAGGGCCTGGGTGACCGTGTCCAGATCGTTGCCGATCGGGCTGACCAGCCCGACGCCGGTGACCACCACCCGTCGCTTCATCGGTCCTGCCTCCGTCCCGCGGATTCGGCCACGGATACTCTCATGACGCCGCCCCGTCCGAAAGAGCGGGTTCCGTCGACCCGACGAGGGCCAGCCCGGCGGGGGCCAGGACCAGCGCCAGGAGCACCCCCAGGCCACAGGTCAGGCCGATCGCGCGGAGCGCCGGCTGACTGGACAGCGCCAGGGCGCCGAAGCTGAGCACCGTCGTACCGGCGGCGACCGCGACCGCCCGCATCGAGGCCGCCAGGGACGCCTCCCGGTCGCGGTGCTCGACGAGGAACACCCCGAAGTCGACCCCCATGCTCAGCACCAGCAGGGTCGACGCCAGGTGCAGGAGGTGGGGGCGGGCCCCCGCCAGCGAGAGGATCGCCAGGGAGGTCGCCGCCGCGAGCACCGCCGGGGCGAACGCGGCGAGGGTGGGCCGGACGCGGCGGTACCGCAGCAGCAGGACCGCCGCCACCGCGAACAGCCCGAGCGCGACCAGCCGGCTGGTGCGGAGCCGGTAGTCCGCCTGGATCGAGTCGAGGAACGCCGCCTGCTCGAACAGCAGCACGTCGGGCCCCAGGTCGGACAGCCGCTCCGCCACCGCGTCGGCGTCCCGCAGCCCCCGGAGCCAGGCGAGCACGGCGACCCCGTCGTCGATCGGCAGGACGTGGGGACGCAACAGCTCCCCCGCAGGTCCCGCCGCGGCTTCCTCCCAGCCGAGGGGGGTGGGGGCGGGGCCGGCCAGCTCGACGAGCGCCGCCCCGAACGGCTCCGGCGCGAGGCCAGCGTCGGTCAGCGCCCTCCGCACCGCGTCCGCCGGCTCCGCGCCGTACCAGGCCGCCGCGCGCTCCCGCTGGCGGCCCGTCGAAGGGAGCAGGTCCGTCAGGGCGCGGTAGTCGGTCAGCTCGTCGGCCGCGACCGCGGCGTCGAGGCGCTGCGCCGCGGCCTCGACCACCGGCAGGGCGGCGTCGACGTCCGGCGCGAAGACCAGCACCAGCCGCCCGGGATCGTCGCGGCTGATGCGGGCCTGGATCCGGGCCTCCTGGGCCTGCAGGTCGGGATCGAGAGAGGACAGGGCGGCCACGGTGTCGTCCCACTCCAGGCGCGGGAGGGCGAGCGCGCAGAGCGCGACCGCGACGAGCACGAGGGCGAGCGCCGCCGGGCGGGCGGAGGCGAGCCGGCGTCGCAGTCGCCCCGGCGAACGGGGGCTGGCCGGAGACCGACGGCGGAGCAGCGGGGGGATCATGAACAGGGTCGTGGCGAGCGCCCCGGCGACCCCCGCGGCGGCGAACACCGCGATCTCCCGGATCCCCGGGAACGACGTCAGCACCAGGCCGCCGAAGCCGGCCAGGGTGGTTCCGGCGCCGAGCAGCAGGCCCGGCCGCACCGCCCGTCGCGCGGCGTCGGGGTCCCCGAGCAGCCGGTGGTGCGCCAGGAGGTGCACCGGGTAGTCGACGCAGATGCCGAGCAGCGACGCCCCGAACGCCAGGGTCAGGCCATGGACCCGCCCCCACAGCAACAGGCAGGTCGCGAGCCCCGCGAGCACGCCCACCCCGCTGGGCAGGAACGCGAGCACCAGCGCCGGGGCGGAGCGATAGGCGAGACCGAACAGCAGCACGATCCCCAGCGCCGAGAGGAGCGAGATTCGACGCACGTCGTCCCGGATCGAGCGCTCCGCGCCGACCGCGTAGAAGTGGGCCCCGGTGCGGGCCGCGTCGACGTCGGCGAGGGCGTCCACGGCCGGCGCCGCGTCCTCGAACTTCAGGGCCGAGCCCGCGGTCCGGGCGAACACCGGCGCGGCGGCGCCGTCGGGCGTCACCAGCCGCCCCTCGCCGTCGATCGTCAGGCCGCCCCCGGCCGCGTCGGCGAGCCGACGCTGCCACGCGCGCCACGCCCCCAGCGGGTCGGCCAGGAGCTCCGCCCGCTGCTCGGCCGGGTGGGGCACGAGCAGGGCGGCGTTGAGCTCCCGCACGGCCCGGTCGAGGTCCCGATCCGCGAGCAGGTAGCGACGGTCGAAGAGCGACTCCCGCACCGCGTCCAGCCGATCCTGCTCGACTCCGGAGACGACCCGCTCGAACCGCTCGTCGTCCCGCAGATGGCCCGCGAGCACCTCGGCCCGGTCCGCGGCGTCCGGCCCCTCGAACAGCAGCACCATCGTGCGCGCGACCTCGGAGTCGGCCAGGGCCCGGTTGAGCTGCGCCAGCCGCGCGTCGCTGCCCGCAGGCAGGAAGTGGGTGACGTCGGCGGTGAGGTTGAACCGGAGCGCCACGAAGAGCACCAGCGCGGCGAGCGCGCCGGCGCTGATGGCGAGGCGGGCCCCCCGGGGCATCAGCCTTCGGACGGCGCCGACGCCTCCATCAAGGCGAGGAGCTCGGCCCGCGCCGCGGCGAACGGGTCGGCGTCGGCGGTGCCCAGCTTGCGGTGCCGGACCTCGTGGTGCTCCAACGGGTCGAGCACGCGGCCCGAGGAGTCGATCAGCTCGTAGTGCAGGTGCGGCGCGGAGGACCGGCCGGTGTTGCCGGTCGCGCCGATCCGCTGACCGGCCTCCACCTTGGCGCCGGCCTTGACGGTGTCGTCGACCTCCGACAGGTGCAGGAACCGGATCAGGCGGCCGCTCCGCTGCCGGATCTCGATGGAGTTGCCGTTGTACTTCCAGCGCCAGTTGGTGCGCGTGACGGTGCCCGCGAAGGGCGCCAGCACCGGCGTGCCGACCGGCGCCTTGAAGTCCATCCCGTCGTGGCCTCGCCCGTCACCGATCAAGGAGGTGATCTGCTCGTACTGCTGCAGCGGGCCGTCGTCGAGGTAGCCGGCGACCTCGCGCCCGGCGCCGTCGAACCAGCCGGGGAACTCCCAGCCTTCGGGCTGGTAGCGCCAGGCCTCGAGGGTGCGGCCGAACTTCTCCGAGACGTAGCGCAGCGCGTGCACCTCGATGGCGACGGGGTCGGCGGGGTCGATGCGGTACAGCACCTCGCAGACGTCGCCGGCCCGGGGGTCACGGGTGAGATCCAGGTCCCAGACCAGCACCCGGCTGACCGTCAGCGCCAGTCGGTCTCCCTCCGGGGAGCCGAGCGCGCGCACGAAGCCGCGGGACACCGGCCCGTCGATCACCACGCGGGCGTACTGCAGGCCGTCCGGGTCGTCCGCGAGCGCGGGGGTCTCGGGCTCGACCTCCGCCACCGCTTCGGGGGTCGACTCGGCGTCGGGCGCATCGACCGGGTCGGCGGCGTCCTCGGCGGCGACCGTCTCGGCCTCCGCTTCGTCCGGCTCTCCGCCGGTCAGGAGCAGGTAGGCGTTGAGGGTGAGCGAGAGGGCCAGGAGCACGTGCACCGCGGAGAAGCGGGACGTCTTCGGGCCGACTCGGATCGGGCGGGGGCTTTGGGAGCGAATCGTCACGGAAGGCAGTCCATACACCGACCGAACCCGGGAACCAAGGAAGCCGTCCGCTTCATTGCTCCTCGTCGGCCCGGGCCCGCATCCAGTTGGTGATCGCCTGCCACAGGGGTCGGGCGCGATCGTCGGTCACGAGAGTCATGTGGTCGGGATCGAAGCGAAGGTCGTGCTCGCCGCGGCCGACCAGCCAGAATTCGGCGCGGTCGGGGCCGAAGCCGTCGGTCCAGGCCTTCGCCCCCACCGGGTGGGCCATCAGCGCGTCGCCCCGGCCGATCACGCTGAGGATCGGACCCCGGACCGCCGGCATCGACGCGGAGTAGTCCAGCCGGCCGTCGGCGCTGCCCCATCGGTCGGAGCGCCAGGCGCGGACGAGGTCGTCGACGTAGCGGCCCGCCTCGTCGACCGGCCCCATGCCGAGGCGCCGAGCGGGGAAGCAGCCGAAGAGCCTGCGGAACATCGCGAACGCGGCGACCGAGGCGCGCTTGCGCCAGCGCCGCGCCCGGTCCGGCTCCAGCCCTGGCAGCCACATGTTGACGCTCAGCAGCACGTGCCCGTCGGGCGGCTCCTCGTACAGACCACAGCCGGCCGCGGCGATGGACGCGTGTCCGGCGAGCGAGTGACCGACGAGCCAGACGAACTCCCCCGGTCGCCGCGCCCGCGCCGCCGCGACGCACGCGGGCAGGTCCCGGGCGATGAAGTCGTCGTAGGACCAGTCGCCCCCGTCGGCGACGGTCGGACCCGACGCACCCCGACCCCGCAGGTCCACCAGGTGCACCTCCCAGCCGGCCCCGGCGACCGCGGACGCGAAGCCGCCCCCGGTGGGGCGGTCCATGGATCGGCGATCGACCATCATCGCGTGTCCGAGGACCGCGACCCCCAGGCGGTCCCCCACCGCCGGGAGGACGAGCACGTCCAGGCGCTGACCGTCGCTGCACTGGACGGTGTAGGTCGAGTCGCTCACCCGGCCGCGTCCGGGTCGTCGAACCAGGCGGCCACGTAGTCGCCGAACTGCACGAAGCCGAGGCGGTCGTACAGCCGGCGCGCGGGCTGGTTGTCGGCCCCGACGAAGAGCACGACCCGCGAGTGCCACTGGAGCAGACGCTCGCACAGCGCGTGCATGCCGAGGGTGCCGATGCCCTGGCCGCGGTGGTCCGGGGACGTCCAGACCCCCTCGACGAGCGCCGCGTCGGGCGTCACGGCGCTGAGCGCGGCGCGGAACAGCAGCTCCCCGTCCTGCAGCCACAGGTACTCCCGTCCGGCTCGGAGCCGGCGGGCGAGGGCGAGCTCGAAGCCGCCCGGATCGAGCTCTTCGGGGTCGACCCCCAGCTCCTCGATGGTCACCGCGCGACAGGCGAAGCGGACGAGAGCGAGCTCCGACTCGCCGGCGTTTCGAACGGGCGCCGGCACGAGCCGGCCCGGCCCGCTGCGCAGCTGACCGCGGGGCAGCAGCGTGTCCCGATCGACCCGCAGCGTGGGCATCGACGGCCGGTGCAGGCGCACGGGCGGCAGCACCCCTCGTCGCTCCAGGCCGGACAGCAGGCGTCGGGTCATCTGCGCCGGGGAGACGATCTGCAGCGGCGGTACGTCCCCGACGGCGGCGGCCACCCGGTCGGCGAACGCCTCCACCCCCTCCGGGTCGTCACACGCGAGCACGAGCACCCGCGAGTGCAGGAACACGCCCCGCACCTCGTCGTCGACGATCCAGCCGAGCAGCTCCCCGGCGGACTCAGGGAGGTGCACCCCGAGCCTCCACACCAGGCTCCGCAGGTAGAGGTCCCGGTCCGGTTGGCCGTCCAGGTAGCGGACGACACCATCGGAGTCCCGCGGCGTGAAGAGCCGCAGCTGGCCGCTCACCGCTCCGCCTCGGCGGCCCGGGCGGCCCGCCAGGCCCCCTTGCTGATGCCCTCGCAGGCGTCGGTGGCCCGGATCCGCCGCTCGGGCGGGGCCGGCACGGCGCCGCCGCTGATGAAGTCGACGATCCAGTCGTTCACCTCGGCGCTGCAGGTGACGCCGAAGTGGTCCCCCAGCCGGCCCCACGCCCGCCACACGACGAACGGCGCGCCGTCGAGCATCGCCGACTCCGCCATCACGGCCTTGTCGTGGCCGAGCGCCCGGCCGTCGCCGTCGGCGTCCCAGGCCGGCACCGGCACCATCGGCTCGGCCGACTCGACGCCGATGGCGAGGTACGGCACGGCGACGTCGGCGGGCTTGCTCGCCCCGAGCAGACGCACGAGCTCGCTCCGGGGGCGCAGCTCGCAGCCGAGCGCCTTCCACGGGGCGGTCCACAGGCCACAGGCGAGGTTCGCGACGCCGGTGCGGGCGCCTCGGTGGGGAGTCGAGATCATGACCATCGAGCGGACCCGCGCCTGCAGGTCGGGGCGGGCGTGCTCGACCAGGTAGCGCATCAGGAGCCCGGACATCGAGTGCGCGACGACGTGGAACGGCGCATCCGGGGGGTGCCCCTGGAGGGCGAGCCGCTCCTCGATGGCCGGCAGCAAGACCTCGACCGCGGTGGTGCGGGCGTCCATGCCCCGCTCGGGACTCCAGGCGACGAGCACGGGGTCGAGCGCGCTGTCCTGCAGCCGCTCCTCGGCGCCCCGCCAGATGTCCGGCCGCGACGCGAACCCGTGCAGGTAGACGACCGGCTCGGCAGCCGACGCGGGCCCTGCCAGCAGCAGCAGCAGCGCTGCGAAGCCCCACAGCGCCCGGGGAGCCGCTAACCTCCCGCGCCGATGGCCGAGCCCACCAACAAGCGTCGACGTCTGCGCGCCGCGCTCAAGTGGTTCCTGATCTCGTTCGTCGTCGTGCAGGGGGTGTTCTGGTGGATGGTCCGCCTCCCCAAGCCGGACGTCGACGTGCCCGAGATGCCCGAGCCGGTCGTCGAGGGCGCCCGCGTCAGCCGACCGGGGGGCGGCTTCCTGGAGCGGCGGGACGGCTACTGGTTCTTCCTGCACCGGGGGGACGCGGTCACCCTGGGGGCGGAGCACGCGTCCCTCGGTGAGTTCCTGATCCAGCGGGTCGAGGACGCGATGTTCGCCGACTTCGAGGACCGGATGCCGGGGCCGGTCCGCATCCTGCTGCCGCCGGTGCTGCTCTGGCAGTACCGCCACATGCCGAACCAGATCCCCGAGGAGCAACTCGAGGAGCTCTGGGGCTTCAGCGCGACGTACGCGGATCGACACAGCTTCCCCCTGTCGGCCTACCGGCGCGGGATGTACTACCACGCCCTGCACGACATCACCCAAGCGCTGATCGGCAACCCGTTCGTCGACCCGGCGTACGCCGGGGCGTGCACCGGGTTCGCCGCGTCGGGCGCCGCGACCACCGACGGCCACCTGGTCATGGGGCGCAACTTCGACTTCGAGGTCTTCCCCCTGTTCGACCAGGAGAAGGTCGTGCACCTGTACGTGCGAGACGGGGCGATCCCGGTGCTCTCGGTCTCGTGGATGGCGATGGCCGGCGTCGTGACCGGCATGAACGCCGACGGCATCTGGATGAGCGTCAACACGGCCGCGGCCGAAGGCCGCAACCGGGAGGGTCCGCCGGTCTCGCTGTGGATCCGGTCGATCCTGGAGGAGGCCCGGAGCATCGACGACGTTCGCCGCCTGCTCGCCGCCAGCGACCCGATGGTGTCCGACATCTACCTCGCCGGCGACGGCAAGACCGGGGAGGCGGTGGCCTTCGAGCGGGGTCAGACGCGCATGGGCGAGCGCGCGTTGAGCGCCGACGGGCGGCTCGCGGCCGCCAACCACCTGCTGTCCGAGCCCTTCGAAGGGGACGCCGACGACGCGGCGCTGCGCAGCCGGAGCTCGACGACGTCGAGGCACCTCCGCATGCAGGAGCTCGTGGACGAAGCTCCGCTGTCGGTCCGTCGCGGTCAGGAGATCCTGCGTGACCGGGCCGCGCCGGGCGGCGCCCCGATGCCCCCGGGCAACCGCAACGCCATCGACGCCCTGATCGCCACCCACGCCTCGGTGGCCGACGTCACCGCCCGGGTGATGTGGGTGTCGACCTACCCTCACACGCAGGGGGCCTGGCGAAAGGTCGACCTGCTGCAGGAGTTGGACGACGCAGGCATCGACTCCTCGGCCTGGCGCGCCACCCTCGCCGAAGGCGCAAGGCCCTGGGAGGCGTCGCCCAGCGAGACCCACACCGTCGAGGACATCCCGCCCCCCGAGCCGGGCGATCTCCCCCCCGGGGACCTGCTCCTGGGCGACGGCTGGGACACGCTGGTGCTCCAGCGCAGCTTCCTCGCGGACGGGGAGGCCTACCTGGCCGACGACCAGCCCCGCCGCGCCATCGACATGGCGGAACGGGCCGAGGCGGTGCTGCCGGGCACCCCCGCCGCCGCGCTGCTGCACGGGCTGGCCTGCCAGGAGGCGCAGGACGCCGCCTGCGCCCGGGACGCCTACGTGCGCTACCTGGGGCGGTTCCCGGCGTTCGGGCCGGACTACCAGCGCACCCTCGACTGGCTCGACGCCAACGGAGGGGTCCCGGCGGTCAGCCGGCCAGACGAGCGCTGAGCGCCGGCTCCATCAACCGATGGAGCGGGGCTCCTGGTTCTCCTTCTTGAAGGAGCAGCGGTAGATCGCCACGCCCTTGCCGCCGCGGAAGTGCACGCGCTCGTCCACGATCTGGGCGCTGATGCCGACGATCCGGGAGATGCCGAACAGGACCGTGTAGTAGTCGCTGTCGGTCATGCCCGTGGCGTTGAGCAGGCAGCCGCTGATGGCGTCGACGTTGGGGTACGGGTTGGAGACCTTGGGGTTCTCCTTGAGCACCTTGACCGCGACGTGCCGCATGGTGGCGGCGGTACGGAACAGCGGGTCGTCCCCGCAGATCTTCTCACCGAGCTCGTACTGGATCGTCGCCCGGGGGTCCTCGGCGCGCAGCACGGCGTGGCCGAAGCCGTAGATCAGGTCCTTGTTGGCGAGCGAGTCGCGGATGAACTTCTCGATCTCGTCCGGGTCGCTCGTGCCGACGCGGCGGACGAAGTTGAGGCAGTCCTGGTTGGCGCGGCCGTGGCGCGGGCCGGACAGGCCGGCCATCGCCGACGCCATGCTGCTGTACATGTCGGCCAGGCCGGAGGCGACCGCCTTGCCCGTGAACGTCGACAGGTTGCCGCCGCCGTGGTCCATGTGGAGGATGTAGAAGGTGCGCATCAGGGCGGTGATGGCCGCCTCGTCGCCGCCGGGCACGCCCAGCATGTGCACGAAGTTCTCGACCAGGCCGCGCTCCGGCTCGCTCGGGATCAGCTCGCCCCAGCCCGCGCGGATGCGGAAGATCGCGGCGATGACCTCCGGGGAGCGGGCGATCAGGTTCAGCGCGTCCTCACGGAAGTCGCCGGTCTTGCCCGTCATGCCCATGTAGAAGAGGGCGGAGCACAGCCACTCCATCGGGTGGCCCTCACGCGGCAGCTGCTTGATCAGCTCCAGGACCTGGGGGTCGACCGCGCTGCGCGAGACCAGGTCGGCCTTGAACGCAGCCAGCTCGTCGTCGCTCGGCAGGTGCTTGTTGTGCAGCAGGAAGACCACCGCCTCGGGGTCCTGGTACGCCAGCTGCTTGATGGGATAGCCGACGTAAGAGACACCCTCCTGGGGACTCACCGCCGATGTCCGAACCGTGCCGACCGGGAAGCCGCGCAACCCGGTGTTCAGGTGGGCTCGGGTGACCTGGAAAAGAACCTCGCTGGGATCGCTCATTGGGACTTCCTCGTCGCCTTCGTTGGGTGGTGCGCGATGCTACTGAGCGTCCTCAGACCGCGCAACCCGGACCCCCTACCCTCCGGCTCCTGTACCATCCCGCGCCGGTGAACGAGCCCCGTCCCTGCGCCATCGTGCCCACCCTCGACAACGTCGGAACCATCGGGTCCGTGGTCGCCGGGGTGCGGGCGGCAGGGCTCGACGTCCTGGTCGTGGACGACGGATCGACCGACGGCACGGGGGACGCCGCGCGGGCGGCCGGCGCGACGGTCGTGCGCCACCAGCTCAACCGCGGCAAGGGCGAGGCCCTGCTCACCGGCTGGGCCGCCGCGCTGGACCGGGGCTACACCCACGGGATCACGATCGACGGGGACGGCCAGCACAAGCCGGAGGACGTGCCGGCCTTCGTCGAGGGGCTGAAGGTCAACCCCGACGCGCTCCTCGTCGGGGACCGACCGATGCACGGCGCCAACGTGCCCCGGAGCAGCCGCGTCGGGCGGGCGATCAGCGACTTCATGCTCTGGGCCGCCGCGGCCCGAGAGCTCGCGGGGCAGCGCCCCGACACCCAGTGCGGATTCCGCTGCTACCCCCTGACAACCGTCACCCTGCTGCCGATGCGCGGTCGCCGCTACGAGTTCGAGATGGAGGTCCTGGTGAGAGCCGCGTGGCACGGCATCCCGGTCGTCGGGCTGCCGATCGCGGTGCACTACCCGGCCGCCGACGAGCGGGTCAGCCACTTCCACAAGTGGGCGGACAACGTACGGATCGTGGGCATCTACACGCGGCTGATGTTGATGCGGCTGTTCTGGCCCGTGTTCCGGCCGAGGCGCAAGCTGCTGCCCTGACGACCTCCGCCGTCCGGGGGGCTCATTGCGCCAACCGAGTTTGATGACCCGACAGTCCGAAGGCCCCGGGGTCCGAGGTCCAGGAGCGACGAGGGAGCAAGGTCGCTCCCTTTCGACCGAGGAGCGACGCCGAGATCGGACCCCGGGGACAAGGAGATCGGGTCAGGTAACTCGGTTGGCGCAATCAGCCCTCGACGCCCGCGATCGCGGGGCCGGCGGGGCTGGGGAGGGCCGGAGCGATCGGCTCGTCGACCTCGCCCCGCCACTCGGCCAACTGGGCGCCGATGGCGCTCTTGCAGGCGCGGCTGAGGGCTACCGGGCCCGGATCGCTCAGGTCGGCGAGGTGGATCGGGTCGAGGACCCGGACCTGCACGGTCACGAACGGGCTGTCCACGTAGGACCAGCTGCCCTTGGGGAGGAGCTGGCGGGTGCCGTCGATGGCGATGGGCACCACCGGGACCTGCTTGTCGACGGCCACGCGGAACGCGCCCGCCTTGAAGTGGCCCAGGCTCCCGTCCTTGCTGCGCGTGCCCTCCGGGAACAGGCCGACGGAGACGCCCCGGTCGATCCAGTCGCCGCACTCCCGCAGGATGGCGCCGGCGCCGAACGGGTTCTTCAGGTCGACGGCCATGTAGCCGGTCATGCGCATGTAGGCCGCGAACATCGGGATCTTGAAGAAGCGCAGCCCCGAGACCCACTTGAAGTCCCCGCCCAGCGCCATCACGACGAGGACGTCGAGCAGGGACTGGTGGTTGGTGCAGACGAGGTAGGGGCCACCCTCGCGGAGCCGCTCCGCGCCTTCGATCTCGAGCTTGACCAGCGGGTTGAGCAGCCACGCCATGCGGCCCCACCAGAAGAGGCCGACGCGGTGGGGGAGCCGCCGCTCGGGGTCCAGCCAACGCGGCAGGAGCGCCAGCGGCATGCCCAGGACGAACGACGCGAAGGCGCAGTTCAACACCACGTGCCAGACGAAGCATGTGATGAGCAGGCGTTGGATGCGACCGATCAAGGACCCCTCGTCCCTCGACGCCCCCCGGGCTCGGAGGCGGCGAACGCTTATACCAGCGGCCCACCCGGTCGGGAACCACTGTGGTGACCGTGGTGGATCGCCCCCCCTCCGTTCGGGCGAATCGGCGCCTGCCGAAGGGGCACGATACGGGCAGAGGGTCGCCTTTGTACGCGTGCGCGCGGGCATGTAACGTGCGCAGCGGCACGTTCTCCGAATTGGAGCCTCCATGGTCCGGACCCACCTGCTGGCCGCCCTGCTCAGCTTTCCCCTGCTCGTCTCCTGCGTGGACGACGACCAGCAACTGCGGTTCGACCCGGATCCCCTGGAGCTGCCGGACGCGCTGCCCGGGTTCACGTCCTCGGGCGAGCTGACCCTGAGCAACACCACCGGCACCACCTGGACCCTCACCGCCCTGTCGTTCTCCTCCAGTGACGAAGCGGGGGCGGACGCCGAGCGCTTCGAGGTGGTGCTCGCCGAGGGCGCCGGCCTCCCCCTGGACGTCGAGCCCGGCGGCGTCGCGAACTTCACCGTCGTCTTCTCGCCCCAGACCGTGCGGGGCTACGAGTCCATCCTCACCGCGTCCCTCACCATGAGCGACTACATGGTCGGCGGCGGCGGCTGCAGCTCCGGCTGCGGGCGGGACGCGCCGGAGGACCTGACGTTCTTCGCCACGGCCCGCGTGGTCGGCTTCGGCAGCACCGACGCCACCTTCGAGGACTGCACCGACGGCGAGGACAACGACGGCGACGACCTGGTCGACTGCGACGATCCCGACTGCGCCACCGCGCCGGAGTGCGCCGAGGGCGAGCAGGAGTGCGACAACGAGATCGACGACGACGGAGACGGCCTGGTCGACTGCGACGACCCCGACTGCTTCGGCGACCCGGCGTGCGGCGGCGACGAGGAGATCTGCGACGACGGGATCGACAACGACGGCGACGGGCGCATCGACTGCGAAGACGGCGACTGCGTCGGCGACCCGGCCTGCGAGACGATCGAAGGCTGCGAGCCGTCCGGCACCGTCGAGTGCGGCGCGTTCCTGACGTCGTCCACGTCGAACCTCGAGAACAACTGGGAGAGCTACTGCGGCGGCGGCCCTGGCCCCGGTCCGGGCCCCGGCGGCGGCGGCTGGGACGGCCCCGAAGAGGTCTGGATCTACGTCGCGGACCAGCCCGGCGAGGTGTACGTCGCGGCGACCGCCCCCGGCTGGGACCTCGACATGACCGTGCTCCGGGCGCGGGAGACGGACGACGAGCTGGTCTGTGATCCCGACGAGTGCGTCGCCACGGCCTGGAACCCGCCGTTCGTGGAGACCGAGGAGCTGACCTTCTTCGCCGAGACCGGCGCCGTCTACTTCATCGTGCTGGACGGCTGGGGCGGCGAGTCGGGCACCTACGACCTGTTCGTCGAGTGCTTCGGCGGCGAGGGCGAGTTCGAGTGCGGCGACTTCATCGACAACGACGGTGACGGCCTCGTCGACTGCGACGACCCCGACTGCATCGGCACCCCCGAGTGCGGCGGCGGCGGCAACTGCGAGCCGGTGACGGTCGTCGAGTGCGGCCTCAGCTACGCCGGGAACAACGACTCCCCCGCGTCGACCAACCAGATCGTGGATTGGTGCGACGAGGGCTTCGACGGCTGGACCGGCCCGGAGATCGCCGCGCTCTTCCTGCCCAACGCGACGGGCGAGGTGACCGTCACGCTCGACGGCCTCAGCGACGACCTCGACCTGACGGTGCTGCTCGCGGTGCCCACCCCGGGCGGCGAGGTCGAGTGCGACCCCGACGTCTGCGTCGCCAACGACTGGGCCGGCGGGGACACCCCCGAGCAGGTCACGTTCCAGGCGTTCGCGGGCACCCCCTACATCTTCGCGGTGGACGGCTGGGCCGGCGCCGTCTCCGAGTTCGAGGTCACCATCGAGTGCGAGGGCGGCTTCCTCGAGGAGTGCGACAACGGCGTCGACGACGACGGCGACGGCCTCGTCGACTGCGACGACCCGGACTGCGCCGGCTTCCCCGACTGCGTCGGCGGCGTGGAGATCTGCGACGACGGCCTGGACAACGACGGCGACGGCCTCATCGACTGCGACGACCTCGAGTCCTGCAACACGTTCCCGGCGTGCGACTACGGCGACGGCGACTGCTGCACCGACAACGGCGACCCCGGCTGCGAGAACGAGCTGGGCGAGGACTGCGTCTGCGCCATCGACCCGTACTGCTGCGAGGTCACCTGGGACTCGATCTGCGCCGACGAGTTCGAGAACGACTGCGGCGGCACCTGCGGCGGCCCGATCTCCGAGGTCTGCGACAACGGCG
>CAYQEG010000131.1:0-23566 GCA_964416435.1 uncultured Rickettsiales bacterium | reverse complement strand
CGCGATCCTCTTCATCGACGAGATCCACACGGTGGTCGGCGCCGGCGCCACGTCCGGCGGCACCATGGACGCGTCGAACATGCTCAAGCCGGCGCTCGCCAACGGCGACCTGCGCTGCATCGGCTCGACTACGTTCAAGGACTACAAGGCCGCGTTCGGCCGCGACCGCGCGCTCGCCCGCCGCTTCCAGAAGATCGACGTCGTCGAGCCGACGACCGAGCAGACCTACAAGATCCTCAAGGGGCTCAAGGCGCGGTACGAGCAGCACCACGACGTGCGCTACACCGACGCGGCTCTCCGGGCCGCCGTCGACCTGTCGTCCCGGCACATCAACGACCAGCAGCTCCCCGACAAGGCGATCGACGTGATCGACGAGGCGGGCGCCCGCATCCGGCTGATGCCGAGCAGCAAGCGCCGCAAGACGGTCCGCCCCCGGGACATCGAGCTGATCGTCGCCAAGATCGCGCGCATCCCCCCCAAGACCGTCTCCAAGGACGACACGGAGAAGCTGCGCACGCTCGAACAGGACCTCAAGCTGCTGATCTTCGGCCAGGACGACGCCGTCGGCACCGTCGCCTCCGCCGTCAAGCTGGGCCGCAGCGGCCTGAAGTCGCCGGACAAGCCGACCGCCAACCTGCTCTTCGCCGGCCCCACGGGCGTCGGCAAGACGGAGCTCGCCCGCCAGCTCGCCTCGGTGCTCGGCGTCGAGTTCCTGCGGTTCGACATGTCCGAGTACATGGAGAAGCACGCCGTCTCGCGGCTGATCGGCGCCCCTCCGGGGTACGTCGGCTTCGACCAGGGCGGGCTGCTCACCGACGCGATCGTCAAGCACCCCCACTCGGTGCTCGTGCTCGACGAGATCGAGAAGGCCCACCCGGACCTCTTCAACATCCTGCTGCAGGTGATGGACCACGCCACGCTGACGGACAACAACGGCCGCAGCGCGGACTTCCGCAACGTCATCCTGATCATGACGACCAACGCGGGCGCTCGAGACATGGCTCGCAGCTCGGTCGGCTTCGCCGGCGGGGTCGAGGGGCAGGTCAAGGGCGGCAACAAGGCGATCGAGCGCACGTTCAGCCCCGAGTTCCGCAACCGGCTCGACAAGATCGTGATGTTCGGCCACCTCCCGCCCCCGGTGGTCCGGCTCGTGGTGGACAAGTTCCTGCACGAGCTCGACGGCCAGCTCGCGGACAAGAAGGTCACCCTCGAGGTGACCGACGAAGCCAAGGAGTGGCTCGCCAAGGAGGGCTACGACGTCAAGTTCGGCGCCCGCCCGATGGCGCGCGTCATCCACGAGCACGTCAAGAAGCAGCTCGCGGACGAGCTCCTGTTCGGGTCGCTGGTCCGCGGAGGCGTCGCCTGGGTGCGGCTGGTGGACGGCAAGATCGTCGTCACCGCCGAGACCGACGACCCCCCTGCGGCGGACGCAGAACCCTCTGCGGACGAGAAGCCGCCCGCGAAGGTCGAAGCCTGATCCCATGAGGCGCGCCGCGTTCCTCTGCGTCGTCGCCCTCCTGACCGGCTGCCCCACCGTCGAGCCCGCTCCGGGGACCGCCTTCCTCGGCCCCTGGGACGCGGCCGACGTCGACGAGCTGGTGCTGACCGCCGCGGCGGGGCAGGTGGTGCTGCTCGGCGACGGCGTCTCCCAGGTCACCCTGGCGGGCGCCTCCGACGTCTTCGCGACCGCCCTGGAGGGCGGGGTGCTGACGATCAGCGCGTCGGGCGACGTGCAGCTCACCGTTCCCGCGGACATCGACTGGACCGTCGAGACCCAGACGGGCGACGTCTCCGCCTCCGGCCTCGGCGGCACCGGCACCGTGGTGACCGACCTGGGCGAGGTGGTGGGCAACGACCTGGTCGGCAGCCTGTCGGTCCAGGTCAACGACAACGCTCCGGTCGGCGTGCACCTCGCGGCGCTGCCGTCCGGCGGCGTCGTGATCATCGAGTCGATGCTCGGGCCGATCGTGCTCGACGTACCCGCGGACACCTCGGCGACCCTCGCCGCCACCACCGGCTCGGGCTCCGTCGACGTCACCGGCGTCGACTTCAGCGGGACCCTGCTGGACGAGTCGGCCGAGGGCGTGCTGGGCGCCGGCGACGGGTCGCTCCGCCTGGTCACCGGCGGCGGAGACATCGCGCTCAGCGGCTATTGACAAGTTCTTGACATCAGCCCTTGCCAACCCCGCGGACCCTGGCAGCATGGGCCCATGCGCCGGTTTGCCTACACCTCGCTGCTCCTGCTCGTCGCGTGCACGCCCGAAGGGGGCCCCATCGGGCCGGGGCTGGGCACCGTCGGGGTAGACGACACCGGCGAGCCGACGCTGCACCCGGACACGGTGCTGATCGAGGACAGCGACTGCTTCGTCGACGTCGAGATCACCGCGCCCGACCGGACCGTGCTGACGTTCGACCTGTCGTGCACCCCCGAGGAGGCCGGCATCGTGCCGGGCGCCCTGGTCGTGGGCGTCGCCGACGGCGGGTACCTGCGTCGCGTCGAGTCGGTCTCCGAAGGGCTCGGCGGCTCCGTCGTGGTCACCACCTCGGGCGCCTCGATGGCCGAGGCGGTGGCCAACGTGTCGATGAGCGAGTTCATCCCCGCCAGCGACGGCGAGCGCTTCTCGATCGACATCGGCAACACCACGCTGTACGGCGACGAGATCGGCGACAGCCCGGTCTGGGTCAAGATCGAGAGCGGCGCGGTCACGGTGAACCCCGACCTGACGCTGGACGCGGAGTTCGGCTGGTTCTCCATCGAAGAGGCGACGATGCGCGTCGACACGACGTACAGCCTCGACATGACGCTGTTCGCCCGGTCGACCAACGGCCTGCACCTGCACGAGGACAAGACGGTCGCGTCGTTCAACAAGCCGTTCGCCTTCTCGCTCGGGCCGCTGCCCGTCGTGGGCGTGTGGGAGAACACGGTGAAGCTCGGCTTCTGGGTCCAGGCCCCCGGCGGCTTCGAAGCGACGGTCGGCGGCATCGCGGGCGGCCTGTCGACGGTCGGCGGCACGTACCACACCGACGACGGCTGGACGACGCTGAACGAGACCAGCTTCGAGGCGGAGGCCTACCCGCCGACGTTCGACGTCACGACCAACCTGGTCATCCGGCCGTACATCCGGGTCGAGTCCTTCGTGAAGTTCTACGGCCTCGCGGGGCCGATGTTCCGGGCCGACGGCTACGTCGAGGGCGACTTCCGCGCGTCCTGCCCCGGCGTCGACTGGGACGTCACGGCGGCCATCGAGACGAAGGCGATGCTCCGGCTGCACCTGACCGACCGGTTCAAGCCGAGCAAGTCCATCCCGATCAAGAAGTGGGAGTGGCCGCTGCTCGACGGGTTCTGGCCGTGGCCGTTCGAGCTGCCCGAGGAGCTGTGCGGCAACACCGACCTGGAGTGCGGCAGCAGCGTCGAGTACGACACCGGCTGGCCCGGCAGCTCCAACTGGCAGGGCAGCTACCCGGCCTGCGGAGGCGGCGACTTCGGCGGGCCCGAGGTGGCCCACCGGCTGACCATCCCACCGGGCGAGCACGTCGAGGTGACCGCGAGCATCGACAGCTCTGCGGGGGACCACAGCGTGTTCCTGCTCGACGGCGCCGGCTACCCCGGCGGCGGCCCCTTCTCCGGCGACGCGTGCCTGGACGGCGGCGGCGCCACCGCCACCTCCGACGCGTGGGGCGGCGAGACCTGGTGGGTCGTGGTCGACAGCAGCGACCCGGAGCCCGCGGGCTACCGGCTGAGCGTCGAGTGCGAGGAGATCGAGGAGCCGGATCCGGACCCCGATCCCGATCCGGACCCCGATCCCGAGGACCCGCCGGTGGAGGCCGGTCCGCCCGGGGTCTGCGCCCCCGTCGGCCCGATCACGTGCGGCCAGACGGTCACCGGCGACACGTCGCTGGGCGTCGACTCGATGAGCTACTACCCCTGCAACGTCGGCCAGTACACCGGCCCCGAGGAGGTCTGGGAGTGGACGGCGACGGTCTCCGGCCCCGTCGAGTGGAAGCTGGTGCGCCCGCGTCCGACGCAGATCGACCACGACGTCATCGTGCTCGACGGCAGCGGCGGCTGCGCGGCCGAGAAGTGCGAGGAGTGGGGCGGCAACGGCACCGAGTTCGAGGCGGTGGCGGGGCAGACCTACATGCTGGTCATCGACGGCTACAACGGCGCCGCGGGCGAGTACACCGCCCGGCTCGACTGCAGCCCCTAGGAGCCTGGAGCGCATAGCCGCCCCTACAGCGTCGCGCGGACCGCCTTCAGCCCGTCCAGGTCGACGGTGTAGTGCTCGTTGCAGAAGTCGCAGCGGACCTCCGCGGACTGCTCGTCGGCGATCATCTGGTCCAGCTCGTCCACCCCCAGCATGGCGACCCCGCGGGCGACTCGCTCGACGCTGCAGCCGCACGAGAAGCGCAGCGGCTCCCGCCCCAGCTCGGTGATCTCGGCGCCCGGTAGCGCGAGCCGGGCGAGCTCCCCGACGTCGAGCGACGCGGGCAGGGCCCGGGCCAGCAGGACGGGGGAGACGCGCCCGTCCGCCGCGAGCAGCGCGTTGGCGGCGCCCCCCGGGAGCGTCTGGACCAGCACGCCGGAGACCGCGACGGGCATGCCGTCGTCGCCCCGCTCGACGAACACCCGGAGCCGGCTGGGCACCTGCTCGCTGCGCTGCAGCCAGGTCTCGACATCCTCGTCCACCTCGGAGGTCGACAGCGGCAGCGAGCCCTGGGTGTGGCGCCCGGCGCGGTCCTGCTCGACGACGTGGATCAGCCCCGGGCCGAGGGCCTTGGCGACCGAGGCCGCGGCGGCGGTCGCCTCGCCGGGGTAGCCGCGCAGCGCCCCGCCCGGGCGCACGTCGACGTGGAGCGAACGCATCGGGCCGCGGCCGGTCCACTGCAGGCCGATCCGGTGGAACTCCTTCTCCCCGACGCTCAGCAGCGCCCCGGCGGTGATCGCGCGGCCCAGCGCCTCGGCCACCACCGCGGTGGCGCCGTGGCGCTGCGCCGCCTCGAGCGTCGTCCGGGTCGTCGTCGCGACGGCCAGGCGGTACAGGCCATCGGAGGTGATCGCGCGCAGCAGCTGGTCGGGCATTCAGTCGGCTCCCATCACGTCGTCGGGCTCGGCCAGGCCGAACGCCTTGGAGAAGACGAACGACGCCTCGGAGCCGGGCGGCGGCGGAGCGTAGCCGGGCTGGACCTCGCTGCACAGATCCCCGGGGCTGGGCATGCGGTCCTCGTCCAGGTCGAGGATGAGGTAGGTCGACATCCCGCTGGGCAGCGGCGCGTCGATGCGCAGCGGCCAGCTCAGCTGCAGCACCTCGCTCCGCCAGAAGAAGGCGGGGCGCGCCCCCTCCTCGGGCATGCCCCGCACGATCCGGGAGTCGTGGTAGCCGGCGACCATCACGGTGCCCTTGCGCAGGAACGGGACGCGGGGGCGCGAGTCCAGGACCAGGGTCCGGGTCGTGCCGGTCGCGGCGGACTCCTCCAGCCCGTCGACCTCCTCGGGCAGGCCGAAGAAGGCGGCGTTGCCGTCGCCCTCGTCGTCGTCCTCTTCCCCGTCGTCCTCCTCGTCGTCCGGGGGGGAGAAGACGCGCTCGACGACCACCGCGACGGGGTGCTCGGGCCCCGGCAACGTCCAGCCGACGAGCGGCGGGGCGGCGAGGTCCGGCGGGCTGGGCAGCGCGTCGCCGTCGACGTCCAGCACGATCAGCAGGTCCAGCCCGGTCGGGAACGGCACCTCCAGCCGGATCGGCCACGCCGTCGCGTCGTGTCGCCCGCTGAAGAAGTACTCCGGCGTCGTGCCCGGCTTCGGCAGCCCGTCCACGATCCCGCCGGCCCCGTAGCCGACCACCATCACAAGGCCCAGCGGCACGGCCCGATCCGCCGATCCGGAGCGCACCTCCAGGGTGCGGGGCGTCAGCTCGACGCCCTCGGGCTGCAGGAGCAAGCCGACCCGCCGGTTGCGGGGGTCCATCGGAGCGGGCCCCTGTCCGCCCAGGAACTCCTGGTCGACGAGCAGGAGCACTTCGCCGACCTCGGGGACGACGACGGCGTTGCTCCGCCGGTCCGCGGGGCCGGGCCGCTGATCGCCGTCGACGTCGCGGACCGCCATCAGCGCGAGCCCGGCCGGCACCGGGGCGTCGAAGCGGATCGGCCAGGGCGACGCGACGTGGGGAGCGAGCCAGAAGAACGCCGGGGAGACGCCCTGGGCCGGCTTGTCGTCGACGAGCTCCGCCGGCTCGTAGCCGACGAGGATCACCCGTCCCGCGCCCGGCTCGGAGCGGGGCGCCTCGTCCACGATGATGGTGCGCGGCGGGATGGGAGCCTGGGCGTCGATCCCGGGCGCGTAGCGCTGCGGATCCTCCGGCCCGCCGCCGCACGAGGGCGCGACGAGCAGGAGGAGGACCAGTCCGACGAGGCGCCGCATGCCCGTGGTCTATCACATGGGCTCTATGATGGGCCCGTGGCGGTGCGCCGGACGCTCGTGATCGCGCTCGTGGTGACCGCCCTCGCGGCCGCCTCGCCGGCGCTCGCCGAAGGGCTGAGCGGCCGCGTCGACTCGATCAGCCCCCACGCCAGCTACGAGGCCTGGGTGGTCACGTCGCTCGACCTGACCCGCCCGGACCAGCCCGCCGCCCGCGCCGCGGTCGATCGAACCACCGGCGAATTCGAGGTCCCGTTCGACCCCGCGGGGCGCCCGTTCTGGGTGTTCCTGCACGAGCGGTTCCAGCCCGAGGGGGGCGCGCCGTTCGAGCTGTTCCTGCCCCTGGACCTGATCCCGAGCTACGAGCTGCCCGGCGAGCCGGTGCTCCTGCGCGGGATCGACCCGGCGGTGTTGATGAAGCGCCAGCGCATGTCGACGGCGCCGGACGTGCTGATCAAGCTCGGCGTGATCTGCCTCCTGGTGTTCGGGGCGGGGTTCGGGCTGCGCCGCTGGCTGGCCCCTCACGCCGCGGTCGAGGGGGGGCGGTGCGCCCCGCTGTCGGGCGCGTCACGGGGGCCCCCGGAGGTTCGGGGGGAGCGGATCGCCATCGCGGTGATCCTCGTCGTGGCGACCGGGCTGCGGCTGCGTGGCTTCTTCGGGGAGTCGCTGGACCTGCTGGAGGTCTCCTACCTGCCCGGCATCGGCCGCCCGGCGCCGTTCGCCGCCGGCCTCGACGGCTTCGCGGCGGTGCCGCACATGCTGGCCGAGATGGGGCGGCTGTACTGCATCGACCTGACCCACCCGCCGGGCTACCACTTCGTCATGGGGGTGTTCGGCCTGTTCGGCGACGCGGGCTGGATCCTGCGGCTGCCGGGGCTCGCCGCGTCGCTGGTGACCCTGTGGCTCCTGTGGCGCTTCTTCCGACGCTGGTCGGTGGCCGCGGGGCTGGCGTCGGCGGCCACGTTCGCGGTGTGCGCCCCGGGCATCTACTTCGGCCAGGACGCGACGCCCTACTCGACGGTCGGCCTGGTCGCCATCGGCTCGCTGATGCTGATGATCGACGCCCTGCAGACGGGCCAGAACCGCGCCTGGAGCCGCTACTTCGGCGTGATCGTCATCGGCTTCTACCTGCACTACAACGTCGCGCTGATGGCGGTCGGCCAGCTGGCGATGATGCTGGTGTTCGCGTGGTGGGGGCGGGCGGACAAGCGCTGGGCGGCGGCGATCCACCGGGCGATGCGCCCGGCGTTGATGTGGGCGCCGTGGCCGCTGGCCTGGACGTGGCTGCACCTGTCGACGTTCGACACCATCGCCCAGGACACGCGGCTGGTGGCCGACGTCTACATGCCCGACGCGGGGCTGCTGTCCTACACCTGGGACTTCTGGTCGGTGATGGCCGGCCTGGACGTGGACGTCAGCCCGTGGTCGGCGGCGGCGGCGGCGGGCCTCGTGCTGCTCGCCCTGGCGGCGGCGGTCCGACCGGGAGAGGGCGCTCCGCCCCGGGCGGTGGGGCTGCTGCTCGCCGCGATGACGGCCGGCTTCGTCGGGAGCATCGCCTTCTTCTACGTCAACGTCGTCGACGCCCTCGCGGGGCACGTCTTCTACGGCTTCCGGTGGGTCGGCTGCTTCCTGCCGGTGCTCATCGGGGTCGCGGTGCTGGGCGTCGTGCAGGGGGCCGGGCCGAGGCTGCTTCGGTACACGCTCGCGGCGGTGTGGGCGATCGGGCTGGGCATGGCGACGGTCACCCAGGTGACCGAGGCGTCCCGTCCCGACTACGCGGCGGTGACGTCGTTCATCCGATCCGAGCTGAAGAGCGGGGACGGCATCGCCACCCTGCCGTCCTGGTTCCAGCGGGGGAACATCGCCTACTACCTGCTCAACGCCCCGGGCGTGCGCCGGCAGCCGGACAAGGGCGAAGGCGTCTGGGTCGTCGACGACAAGGACGTCACCGTGGAGACGATCCACGCGTCGCTGCCGTTCGAGACGACCGCCCGCAACGCCCACGTCGACCGGCTGTGGGTGGCGGTCGTGGACGAGCGGATGAGCGGCCGCAGCAAGTTCCAGGACGCCGTGGCGGAGCAGGCGCTGGCCTGGGCCGACGCCCACATGGTCCGCGAGGGCGAGTGGGAGTTCGACCGCATCCGGCTGCTCCGCTACCGCAGGGCGCTGGGGGACCTCGCCCCGGCGGGGGAGACGGTGGTGCTGTCCACCGACCGGGCGGTCCTGAACCACCGGCTCTACCCGCCGCTGGAGGGGCGAGCCCGCTTCGTCGCCCCCGAGCAGCTCGCGGGCCACCCCGCCCTCGGCCCGACGGTGCTGTACCAGGCGCCGATGAGCCCCGGCTGCGTCGACTGGCGGTTCCGGGGGCTCAAGCCCGCGCTGCAGCCCGCCGCCCCCCACCACTGGTACTTCGATCTGCGCATCCCGGCGCCGGCGGACCGACCCCCGTCGATCGACCGCCCCAAGGAGGCGCAGGTGCACACCACCGTGGAGCCGGGCCGGGTGCACCTGGGCGCCGTGGGCGGACCCTGCGACGGGCCGCCGCTACAGGTCCGGATCCGGTGACGAGGCGGCCCCTCGGCGCTCCCGCCAGGCCCCCACCCCGAAGCCGACCATCAGGAGCAGCGCGCCCACCTGCAGCTGCACCCCTCGCTCCCAGCCGGGGCTGACCCAGCGACAGGTCGCCCGCCCCTCGGGCCCCATCCGCAGCGTCAACCAGGACTGCTCGGGCGCCGGCCGACCGAGGTCGTCGTCGCCGCCGAGCACGTGGGCGGGTCGCTCCCAGCGGCAGGCCGGGTCGGCGTGCTCCCAGCCGTCGATGGGCTCCGCCCCCTCGCAGCGCCAGCCCGGCACGGAGCGCTGCGCCAGGGAGACGACGCTCCCGTCCGGCGCCTCGACGTCCCACGCCTCCACCGACGCTGTCACGGTGGCCGACGAGTCGAGCGGGGCCGGGCAGCGGTTCACCATCCGCCAGCCGATCGCCTGGATGGGGGGGGTCATCTCGCCGTACTCGAAGGACTCCCGCCGCACCCGCGCGGTGCCCTCCAGGGGGGCGAGGCTGAGGGGGTGGGCCTTGTCGTGCAGCACCGAGTGGACCTCGCCGGGCGGCGATGCCAGCGGGGCCGGCGCGGGCGCGTGCCGGCGGGTCAGCTCGAACGGGGACGCGGCGTGCACCCACCAGCCCAGCGCGATCGCCACCGCGGCGACGATCCCGACCACGGCCGCCGGTCGGCGCGGCGTGCGCTCCGGCACCCAGCGCTCGGCGAGGGACGCGGCGAGGGCGGGCACCCCGAGGACCGCCATGACGAGCAGCACCCAGGACCAGCGCGCCTGCTCGGTCAGCGCCGACGTGCCCGGCAGGCCGGCCCACAGCCGCCACGGCTTCCACGGTGACCCCTGGGTGAGGGCCGCCGCGGCGCCGGCGAGCACGACGAGGCCGATCGCGGGCTTGCGCGCGAGCAGCCCGGCGACGCCGACCGCCACGACGACCCACCAGGCGAGGCTCGGCAGGTGCACGATCTGCTCGAGCGCGGGCTGCTGGTCGGCCCAGAACGGCGTCCCTTCGAGCAGGTCCTTGGTCGAGGCGGGGGCGCCCCAGGCGAGGCGACCCTGCTGGGAGAAGGCCCGCGCCGCGACCACCAGCATCGCCCCGGCGCCCGCCACCGTGCCGACGCCGACGCCGACGGCGGCCTCCACCCGATCCAGCGGACGTCGAGCCATGCCCCACAGCAGGACCCCGACGAGCGCAGCTTCCAGGATCGGGCGGCCGATCGGGTGCGCACCGCGGCCGAGGAGGGGGACGAGCAGGAGCGCGGCGAGGGCGGCGACCCGGATGGGCGGCTGGTCGCTGCCCCAGACCACCAGGAACGCCAGGACGACGCCCATCGGCAAGATGTAGTGCCCGCCGAAGAGCAGGCCGACGCCGAGGACCGCGCCGCCGAGGGCGGCCAGCCCCATGCGACTCCACCGGCCCCGCCCGGGCTCCATGGCGGCGTCTGCGGCGGCGATCGCGACCGGCCACGCGCCGACCCCGAGGACGAACAGGTGCCCCGAGCCCAGCCGCGCGACCCACTCCATGCTCACGACGACGAACAGGGGCGCGAGCAGCCCCACGAGCGCCGGCAGGCCGAGGCGCCGCGCGAGCAGCACGCCTCCGAGGATGAGCAACCCCAGGGAGGTCAGGTAGAGGGCGCTCAGCCCGGAGTACCAGGTGCCCGACGCCGTGCCGACGATCCAGGCCGGGTGGAGGAGGAACGACTCGGGGTTCGCGATCGCGGGCGCGCCGAAGGCCGAGTAGGGGTCCCAGTGCACGAGGGTGCCCCGCCGCGCTCCCGCGATGCCGAGCATGGCGGTGTGCATGCGGGCGTCCCAGTCGTCCCCGCCGCTGTAGCCCAACTCGGCCTCACCGGGTCCCTGCGGGATCCAGCCACGGCGATCCAGGTGCGCGGTGGCGAGCACCGCGGCGACGAGCACGACCGACCAGGTCAGCGCCGTCCGCCCACGCGCCCCCTCGGCGCGCGGCTCCGGCTTGTTCCCCTCGATGGTCGGAGGATACCCCCGGGGCAGCGTGCTATCCGTAAGGAGGTGAAGATCGCCATCCTGCAGGCCGGCGCGGTCGACGAGTCGCTCGCGTTGACCGACGTGGCCGGCGAGCTGCTCGCGCGCGGACATCGGCTCCGCCTCTTCCTGGACGCCCAGGAGCGACGCTTCGCCGCGGCGATCCGCCGGTGGGGGCCCGAGCTCGCGGTGGTCCAGGCGGGCTTCATGGCCGAGCCGTGGGTACGCGAGACGACCGCGGCGCTCCCGGGGGGTGTGCCGACGATCCTCGTGGGCACCGCCGCCACGTTCGACGCGGACCTCGTGGAGCGCGTAGGCGCCACGTACGCGGTGCAGGGCGAGCTGGACGACGCGCTGCCGGCGGCCATCGACGCCCTGGCGAAGGACGGCGACCCCACCGCGGCGCCCGGCTTCGTCTACCGGGACGACGCCGGCCGGATCCACGCGACCCCCTGGAGCCACGGCCCGCCGTCCCTGGACGACCGCCCGTTGCCTCACCGGGACCTGTACTTCCAGACGTACCCGTTCCTCGGTCGGTTCCCCTGGAAGCGGTTCGCGACCGGCCGCGGCTGCATCCACTCCTGCGGCTTCTGCTACCTGCCGGGGCTGCGCGACGGCTACGGCGACACCAGGGCCAACGTCCGCCGAAAGTCGGTCGACCGGGTGATCGCCGAGGTGCTCGCGGTCCGCCGGCGCTGGCCGGTGCAGCGGCTCCACTTCGCGGACGACCTGTTCGCGCCGTCCCGGGCGTGGCTCGAGGAGTTCGCGGATCGCTGGCCCCGGGAGGTCGGCGTGCCGTTCTCCTGCAACACGAGCAGCGAGACGGTGACCGACAAGATCGCCGAGCTGCTCGGACGAGCCGGCTGCCGGGTCGTCGGGATCGGCGTCGAGAGCGGGGTGCAGGCCAACCGGATGGACCAGCTGGGGCGGCCGACGCCGGACAAGGCGATCCACCGGGCCGCGGCCCGCATCAAGCAGCACGGCATGCAGCTGCTGACGTTCAACATGATCGCCAACCCCGGCGAGTCGCTGGGGGACGCGCTGCAGACGCTGGCGCTGAACCGATCGCTGGGGACCGACTTCCCCCGGGTCAACCTCGCCTACCCGCTGCCCGGCGGCTACCTGGAGACCGCGGCGAAGGAGCGCGGGCTGGCGTTGCCCGACCCCGGCGCGTTCGCCCGCGGCGACTGGCGCGCGTGGTGCGCCGAGGGCGACCCGGTGCCCTTCGAGGTGCTGGTCCGGGTGTTCCGGCTGGCGACCCGCTGGCCGGTGCCGATGGCCGCGGTGCGGGCGCTGACGAGGGTGCCGTCACGCCACCCGTTCGCCGCGCTCAAGCTCTACGACGCCTGGGTGGAGAGCCGCTGGAGCGGCGTCGGCCTGCTGGCGGCCGCGAAGTACGGAATCCGCGCCGGTGGCCCCCTGCGCCGGGTGACGTACCACGAGTCCATCCCCTGACCGGGTGTCTACAAAGTCACCGCGCGTCTGGATCGGCAGAGCGCAGCGGAGCACGATGCCGTCGACCTCGGCAACGATGAGCGACTCACGAGAACGATAGCGAGCACGGTCACGAGGACGCCTCGAACACGAGCACGAGCACGAGCACGAGCACGAGTGACGGTGTCCGCTCGCCTTCAACCTCGTCGGCCGGTTCGTGCTCGACCGTCGACAGACCGCCAGCCCCTCCGCCCCCGGCCGAGGCCCCTCCCCGCCGTCCTCGTGCCCGTCGTAGCGGGCTCGGGACCGCGTCAAGGGGCCCGTGTCGCTACCCCGACGCTCTCGAACCCACGTCGCCAGGAGTCCGCAGTACCGCCCTCGGCGCGGCGCCTTCACCCGCTCCCGCGCCAGCCCCCTGACCCGGCCCCCTGACCGCCCGCTACCGGGGGGCACGACGGCGGGGAAGGGCCCCGTCGCGGGGAGACCAGATGATGCAGCACACCCTGTCCCACGAGCGCCTCGACGCGTACCGCCTCGCGGTGCAGATCGCCCGGTGGATCAGCCGCACGAACTCGGCGTCGATCGACACCTCCTCGGGCGTCGCCACCCTCGGGGTGGGAGTCGGGGTCGGCATCGGGCTGAGCGGGCTGGCCTTTTCCTGGATGGGCGCGATGGCGATGCCCGGCTCCGGAGTCTCGACCTCGGGCGGGTCGACTTCGCCGCCGCACCCGCCCCCCGCCGAGACCAGGAGAGTCGCCACAGCGACCGCGCAGAGGCACCACCGGGGCTTCGGGGTCGGGGACGAAGGGACCTGCATGAGCGTTCCTCGCTGCCAGCCTACCCCGGGCCGGCCGTGAGCAGCCCTCCCGTGCGCTCCCGCGGTAACCTCCCTCATCCTCGGAGGCGACATGTCGAATCTCCTGGACCGGTTGCGGTCCTTCTTCGTCGAGAACTCGGGCTGGAAGAACGTCATCCTCCCCGGCATCGCGCTGCTCGCGGTGTTCGTGGGCCTGACTTCCGGGGGGCTCGGGCTCGTCGAGATCAAGCCCGGCGAGGCGGCCGTCATCTACAGCACGATGGGCAAGCGCCAGGCCAAGGTCCGCCTGGAGCAGGGCACGCAGACGTACATCCCGTTCCTGCAGCGCGTCGAGCTGATGAACATCGAGCCCCACGTGCTGATCATGGAGGGGCAGCAGGACGACCCCAACGACCGCAACCGGATCCGGCGCCTCACGGTGCGCGCGAACGACGGCAGCAAGCTGTGGTTCAACCGGCTGGAGATCCACTACGAGGCGATCCCGTCGGCCGCGGACACCATCATGCGGGCCCATGGGCGGGGGGACGCCTACACAGGACCGCCGCTGATCGTGCACAGCCGGGAGGTCCTGCGGAACGAGTTCGGCCGCTTCAGCTTCCTGGAGGTCGCCGACCCCTCGACCTACGAGGTCGCGACCACCCGGGCCAAGGAGACCCTGAACGAGCGGCTGGAGCCGTACGGCATCCGCGTCACCCAGATCATCACGCCGAAGCCGTCCTTCCTGGAGGCGATCGAGCACGCCATCGAGGAGCGGCAGACCGCCGCCCAGCAGGTCGAGGTCGAGCAGGAGCGCCGCAACCGGCTGGTCGCCCAGAAGGACCGCCAGGTCCAGGACGTCACCGAGGCCAAGAACAAGGAGCACAAGGACCTGGTCGCCGTGCTCGAGGCGAGCGTGCAGGAGGCCCGCAACCGGCAGATCTCCACCCGCCGCGCCGCCGACGTCTACTACACGTCCACCGTCGCCCAGTGCGAAGCCCAGCGCGACGCCGACCTGACCCGCGCCGAGGCCAACAAGGACGCCTATCGGCTGGAGGCCGAGGGCCTCGCGGCCCAGATCAAGGCCGTCGGCCAGCTCGGTGACGGCGCGCTCGACCTCGCCATCGCCGAGCACGTCTTCCCCCAGCTCGGCGAGCTGCAGGCCGCCCCCTTCGCCACCCTGCCGGCCACCACCAACGTCTTGATCGACGCCGGGAAGGGAGCCCCGTGATGGCCCGCATCGCCAACATCCTCGCCATCGTCGTGCTCATCCTGTTGATCGCCCCCGGGGGCTGCACCGAGTACGTGCAGCCGGACGAGATCGGGGTGCGCCAGAGCCTCCTGTCCGGCATCGACAAGAAGGACTTCGGACAGGGCCGCGTCACCGCGCTCCCGTTCATCCACACCGTGCACACCGTGCCGAGCACCCTGCAGTACCTCGACTTCATCGGCCCCCGCGCCCTGTCGCTGCGCACCAAGGAGAACAACACCTTCGACGTCGACGTCACGATCGTGTGGCGCATCAAGGAGGGGGAGGCCCACGAGATCGTCGCCAAGGGCTTCAAGGTGACGCTGGAGGACCGCGTGCTGTCCACCGCCCAGGGCTTCCTGCGCGACCACCTGAGCAAGCTGTCCATCGAGGAGTTCCAGGTCCCCGAGAAGCGGGAGGCGGCCACGCTGTCGGCCATCGAGCCGCTCAACTCCCGGCTCGCCCAGTACCACGTGGAGGTGCCGCCGGCCGGCGTTCTGATCCGTGCCATCCGGTTCCGCGCCGACTACGAGACGCGACTGCAGACCAAGCAGGAGCTCGCGGTGCAGCGGCTGCTCGACACCGCCAAGGAGCACGAGTCCGAGGCGCGCCAGGCGACCACCGACGTCGAGAAGGACATCGAGAAGGCGGTCAAGATCGAGCGCGAGACCTGGAACGGCACGATCGAAGAGCTGCGCGCCGAGTTCGAGGTCCAGATCGCCGAGGTCGACGCCACGACGACCCGCTACGACCGGGACCGCCGGGCCCAGGCCGACGCCATCTGCTCCCGGGCGAGCGCCGAGGGGGAGCGGGCGCTGGCCGTGGCCGAGGCGTACGGCGAGCGGCTGCGCACCGAGGCGCTGTCGAGCCGGGCGGGCCGGACCTACACCGCCATCAAGGCGGCGGAGAACTTCCAGCTGGGGGACATCACCCTGAACTCGCTGGATCCCGGGTTCCTGAACGACTTCGGCTCGATGGAAGCGTGGAGGCAGTTCTTCCTGGCGAAGTCATCGAGGTAGTCTCCCGACGTGTTTGTCTTCGTCGAGCTCCTCGGGGCGTTCGTAGTGGTCATGGGCGTGGCGTGGGTGGTCCTCGCGCTGCGGGGCGACCCGCTGCTTCGGATCGATCCCCGGGTGGGGGCGGCGTCCCACAGCTGTGTGCCGCTGAAGCAGGCGATCGTGCACCGCCAGGGCATCGCCAAGATGGTCAAGGGGGGCGCGTCGGACGCCGCCGGGCTCGTACCGGACGCCGATCGCATCCTCGGGATGATGGCCGACCTGGTGGAGCGACGGGCGCTGCTCGCCGACATCGAGGAGGACAGCGGCAGCTCCGAGGCGGCCGAGGAGGTCGACCGGATCGACGCGAGCCTCGTCCGCAGCGAAGCGCGGCTCCGGGCCGCTCTGAACCACCTCGTCGGGGAGCGCACCGAGGAGGTCCGCGCGGACCTCGCCGACTGCGGCGAGGAGCTGGAGCAGGAGCTCTCCGCCCGCCGGGAGATCCGGGCCGCCGAGCGGCTGACCTGACGCAGCGGCTAGGCTGAGCGCGCATGGTCGGACGACGCCGGGCCCGCCGGGAGGCCACCGAGGGCACCCCGCCCCCGCCCCCTCGGCCCCGCCGAACCCTGGCGAGCTTCGCGCTGGGGCTCGTGTTGCTGGAGGCGGGGCTGCGGCTGCTGCTCGGCAACTTCGGACAGAGCCGCGTCCTGCAGCGCTCCGATGACGCCGCGACCTGCCTGGAGCTGCAGCCCCGCGTCGAGATGACCTACACCGGCTGGCGCGCCCGGGTGCCGCCGTCGCGGATGCGGACCAACAGCTACGGCATCCGGGGGCCGGAGTTCAGCTTCGACAAGCCGCCGGGCCGCCTGCGGATCGCGGCGGTGGGGGACTCCTTCACGTTCGGCCAGGGCGTCGAGGAGGACGAGGCCTACGCGGCGGTCGTCGGGCAGGCGCTGCGGTCGGCCCACGTGCCGGCGGAGGTCCTCAACTTCGGGGTCCCCGGCCACGGCACCCCGCAGTCGGTGGCGATGGTCCGGCGCAAGGTCGTGCCGACCCAGCCCGACCTCGTGCTGATCGGCGTGTTCCCCAACGACCTGACGCCCGAGGAGTCGTACTGCGTCTACGGACAGGGCGACAACGTGGCGGCCGCCTGGGTCCTGCGCAACGTCTACGTCGGCCGGCTGCTCTACTTCATGGCGAGCCCGGTGTTTCGGCCTCGCGTGCAGCCGGGCATGGCGGAGACCCTGGGGACCCCGGCCGAGCGGTTCCAGGCGTCGCTGCGCGAGCTCGCCGCGATGGGCCGGGAGCACGACTTCCTGACCGCCGCGGTGCTGCTCACCGACAAGCAGATGTTCATCCAGTCGGCCTACTGCCAGGGCTGCCAGCCGGCCCACGACCTCGTCGACGGCACCGGCGTCCATGTCATCGACATGGGACCGGTGTGGCGGAGCCTGCAGGAGGACATGGCGGGCAACTTCATCCAGGGGGACGACCACTTCAGCGTCGCCGGCAACCGGACCGTCGGAGAGTCGCTGGCCCAGGCCCTGAGCAGCTGGCCGGAGCTGAGGGCGCGGGTCGAGCGGATCGTCCAGCAATGAGCCCCCGCGCGGAGATCGGCCTGGCGCTCGCGGCGGTCGCCGTGGTCGCGGGGCCGTTCCTCCTCGGCGACGGCGTCGACTTCCCCGATGACGCGCTCTACTACACCGTCGGCGCCTGGGAGTGGCTGCGGGTCGCCGCGCGAGAGGGGCTGCCGATCTGGTGGCTGCCGGGCAAGCTCGGCGGCGCCTCGCTGTACGCCGACGTCGTGCCCATGGGCCCCCTGTACCCGTTCGCCTGGTTGGGCGCGGCGCTCCCGGTGATGCCGGCGCTGGCGCTCGCGGCGCTGCTGCACGCCGTCGGCACCCTGTTCGCGGTCCGCTGGCTGGCCCGGACGTGCGGGGCGAGCACCACCGCCGCCACCGCCGTCGCCGCCGCCGTCGTCGTGGGCCCGCTGGGGGCGACGGCGTTCGTCGACTGCCAGATCGACGCGTGGCCCGCGTGGCTGTTCACCCCGCTGGTGATGGGCTGCCTGGAGCGACTCGCGGACGCCGAAGAGCCGCGCGCCCGCCGCCGGTGGATGGCCCTCGGAGCGGCGGCGCTGGCCGCCCTCCTGCTCGGCACCCACCTGCGGGTCGCGGCCGCGGCGTGCGGGATGATCGGCCTGTGGGTGCTCGTGCGGGGTCGGGACCTGCGGGGGGCGGCCCAGGTGTGCGCGCTCGGCCTGCTGGCGGGGCTGCCGGGCTTCCTGCCGATGATCTTCGAGGCGCGCGTCGCCGCGGAGGGAGCGGCCCCCGGCGTCGGCCTCGCGGCGCCCTTCGACCTGAGCCTCGGGCTGCACGGGATCGGCGGCTTCCTGGCGCCGACGCCGATGGCGATCGACCGGGACGTCGGGCTGGGCGCCGCGCTCGGGGTCGCCGCCCTCGTCGGCGCCTCGCGGGACCGGCGGACGACCGCCCTCGTCGTGCTGCTGCTGCTCGCGGGCAGCCGCCTCCCGGGCGTGCGCGTCGCCTTCGCGCCGCTGCTCCTGCTGTCCCACCCCGTCAACCTCGTCTGGCCGGTGCTCGCCACGTTCCCGATCGCGGTGCTCGCGGCGCGCGGCTTCGACCGCGTGGTCGCCATGAGCCCGGGGGAGCGGCGGGCGCTGCTCGGCGGGCCGATCGGCTGGATCGTCGCGCTGCTGGGGCTCGCCGCCGCCGCCCAGGTGGTGGGCCTCGGTACGCCGCACCGCAGCGACGTCGGTCGCCTGCTCCAGGCGACGTCGCTGGCGCAGAGCGCCGCCGTGCTCGGCGTCGGCGGGTGGCTGCTGCTCCGACCGGGTCGACGGACCGCACCGACGGCCCTGCTCCTGGGGTTGGTGATCGCCGAGGTGACGCTGTTCGCGGTGCGGGCCCACGTCGCGGTGCCGTCGACGCCGCTCCGCCCCGCCGCCGAAGCGTTCACCGGCGACCCCGCGGCGCTGGACGACGGCTTCTTCGACCTGCGTGACTTCGCCGACGGCTGGGGCGGCGACGTCGGTCGGCGCCTCGACTCGGAGGAGGAGATCGTCGTGCCGGAGCGCGACGGACCGGCGATGCAGGCGGACCTGCTGCGACGAACCTGGCCGCCGCACCTGGCGATGGCGCTGGGGCGACGCGGACTGGCGGGCCGCAGCAAGCTGATGCCGGAGCGACAGCTCGCGGCGCTCCGGCCCCTGGCCGAGGCGATGCACGGCACCGGGGGCATGGAGTACGACCTGCCCGAGCTGTTCGCCGACGCCGGCTCCCTGGGCGCCGCCACCATGGCGCTGCACGGGGTCGGCTTCGCCGCCTGGGACGACCGCATCGCCTTCCGCGCGCCGTCGGTCACGCCCGCCTGCTACTCGCCCGCCAGCGTCGAGGTGGTCTACGACACCGATCAGCGGATCAGCCGGCTGCTCCAGGGGCCGACCCCGATCGCCAGCCGTCCGGCCCTCCTGGAGGGGCCCCGCAGCGACGTCCGCGCGGGGCTCACCAGCCCCACCGCGTTGACCTGCCAGGGGCCGTACGCCGAGGTCACCGCCGACGGACCGGCGCTGCTCGTGCGGCGCGAGCGCTGGCACCCCGGGTGGCAGGTCGAGACCGGCGCGGGGGAGCGCTTCGGCACCTTCCCCGTCAACCAGGTGCACCTCGGCGTCGTCGTCCCCGCCGGCACCACCGTGGTGCGGTACCGCTTCGTGCCGCCCGGCCTGACGCTGGCCCTCGGCGGCGGCGCGGTCGGCTGGCTGCTCGTGATCGGGCTCTTCATCGGCGCCCGGGCCCGGCCGCCGGCGGTCGCCGCAGCCGCGTTGGTCGCGCTGCTCCTGCCGGGGGCCGCTTCCGCCGCGACGATCGAGGGCGACGTGCGCGGCTGGTCGGCCGACGCCGAGTTCGAGGTCTGGCTCGTCACGTCCCTCGACCTGACCGACGGGCCCGCCGCCGTCGCCGCGGTGGAGGCGGAGACCGGCGCGTTCCGGATCGACGTGCCCACCGGAGACGGCGACGGCTGGCTGTTCCTGCGGCAGCGCATCGCCGACCCCAGCGGCCCCCCGCAGCAGCTGTTCCTGCCGCTCTCCCTGACCCCCTTCGACCGCGCCGCGCCGCCCGCCACCGCGACGCTGCGAGCCGTCTCCCCCGCGATGGCCCGCCTGCGGGCGCGGGGCGAGCCGGTGCCGGGCTGGTGGCTGTTCCCGCTCATGCTCGTCGTCGGCCTGTACACCGCGACCCTGGGCGGCCGCATGCTCGTCCGCTGGAGGCTCCAGGCCGCGGTCGGCGCCCGCATGCTCCTGGGCGCGCTGCGGGCCGACCCGCGCCCCCCCGCGGAGCTCGCCGCGGACCCGCTGCTGGACGACGCCAGCGCCGCGCCCCGCCGCGCCCGGCGCGTGCCGACCACCCGAGCCGAGCGGACGTGGCTGGGCGGCCTCCTGCTGCTCGGCCTCGCGCTGCGGCTGCCCGGGTTCTTCACCTCCCCCCTGGAGCTGCTGGAGCACACCTACGGCCCGGGCAGCCAGCCGCTGCGGGCCGAGTCGCTCCCGCTGGTGCAGGCCGTGATCGAGGCGCTCGTCCGCCCCAGCACCGTCGAGGTGACCCACCCGCCGGTGTATCACTGGCTGCTCGGCCTGCTCGGCCTGATCACCGACGCGGAGTGGCTGCTCCGCCTGCCCGCGCTGCTCGCGTCGCTGGGCACTATCGTGGTGACCTGGGCCCTGGTCCGGCGGCTGAGCCCCCGGGCCGCGCTGCTCGCCGCCGCCATGATCACCGTCGCCGCCCCGGCGGTGCACTTCGGCCGCGACGCCACCCCGTACGCCCTGAGCGCGCTGGTCGCCATCGGCTCCCTCGAGTTGATGCTCCGTGCCCTGGAGACCGGGACGCCCCGCGCCTGGCGTCGGTGGGCCGCGCTGCTCGCGCTCGGCTTCCTGTGCCACTACTCGGTCGCGCTCTTCGGCCTCGCGCAGGCGGGGGCCCTCGTCGTCATGGCGGTGGTGCGGGCCCGACGCACCGCCTGGCTCGCCGCCCTGCACCGGGCCCTGGGCGCCGCGATGGTCATCGCCCCCCTCCCCCTGGCGTGGTGCTTCGTGCACTTCGCCTGGTACGACCCGGTCGCCCTCGACACGCGCCTGTTCGCCGATGTCTACCCGCTCGACCCGGGGCTCGGCGCGTTCGCGGCCCGGTTCGGCGCCGTGAGCGTCGGGGTCGGGCCGGACGCGGTGCTGCCGGCGGCGGCCATGGCGCTCCTCGTGATCGTCGGCCTGGTCGAGGCCTGGCGGGCCGACCGTGAGCTGGCG
Organism: uncultured Rickettsiales bacterium; assembly: GCA_964416435.1. Lineage (GTDB taxonomy): Bacteria > Myxococcota_A > UBA796 > UBA9615 > UBA9615 > CAYQEG01. Next base: position 2,809 of record CAYQEG010000131.1, on the reverse strand, counting down.
CTGCTGCTGCTGGCGATGGTGGCGGCGTTCGTCGGGGGCACGGTGTTCTTCCACGCCAACCTCGTCGCCGCGCTCCAGGGCAAGGTCTTCTGGGGGTTCCGCTGGGTCTCCTGGGTCGTGCCGCTGGTGGCCGCCCTGGGGGCGCTGGGGGCGCTCGGCCCGCCCGGGACCGCGCCGCTGTCTCGGGCCGGACGGGGGGTCCTGCTCGGGGCCTGGCTGGTCGGGGCGCACCTCTTCACGTCGGGTCTGCCGGAGCACTCCCCTCGCCCCGACTACCGGGCCGCCGCCGAGCACATCGTCGCCGACCTCGGCCCCCGGGACGCGGTCGCGACGCTGCCGATGTGGGGTCAGCGGGGGCCGATGACCTGGTACCTGGGGCGGGCGGGCGGCCGCTTCGGGGAGCTGGACGGCGTACCGGTGCTCCGGTTCGGGGACGCCGTGGTGTTCGCCGAGACGATCGACGAGGGGCTGCCGTTCGAGAGCAGCGCCCGGAACGCCTGGTTCGACCGGCTGTGGGTCGTGCTGGTGGACGAGCGGGTGTTCGGCGAGGCGAAGTTCGACCTCGACGTGGCGCGGCGCGCGCTCGCGTGGGCCGAGCAGGAGATGGTGCTGGAAGAGTCCTGGAGCGCCGACGGGGTCGAGGTCTACCGGTTCGCGCGACGACCCGGCGACCTCGTGTGGCGGCCGCCGGCCGTGCTCGGCCTCGCCCCCGCCGCCGTCGACGTGAGCGCGGTCGGGTGGCTGGAGCCCAACGGGCAGCCGTGCGCCTCCGAGGAGGAGGGCGGCGACGCGACGTGGCGGATGAACGTGCGGCTGCCGCTGAGCGGCGGACAGCCGTCGGTGCAGGTCACCGGCGGGCAGCTGCGGCGCCGGGACGACCCGGGCCACCTGGCCGGCGAGGTGGAGGGCGGGCCCTGCGCGGGGCCGCCGCCGGAGCTCGCGGTGAGCCCCAGATAAACGAACGCCGCCGCGGTTGCCCGCGACGGCGGCCGAGCCCGAAATCGGGCGAAGCTCTTACCCTACGTCGAAGCTAGTTCTTCGGACGCGGCTTGGGGGTCGGCTTCGGAATCGGGGCAGGACGCCAGTTCATGGTGACTCCTTGCAGGATTGCGGGGATTCGACCCCCAGGGAAAAACGACGGACTCCTTTTAAGTAGCCGGCAGTCCGTCGCACTGTCAAATGAGATCTTACAAGAACACTCCGCGAAGGCCTCGCATGACCTGCTTCGCAGAGATCGTACGAATTTCTACGAGGTGGCGATAGACCATCTTTGGTCGCAGGTAGAACTCGCGCAGTCCCTGCTTCTGCATCTTGAGCAAATACTCGTTGCTGACGTCCCTCGGGACGAAGATCATCTTCGCCGGATCGGGCTGGAAGGTCGTCCAGTTCTCCCAGTCGTTCCGGTCCAGCCGACCTTCGCGGCGCAGGTCCTCGAACATCTGGGAGCCGGGGAACGGCACCGTGATGGCGAACTTGGCGAAGTCCAGGTCGAGCGACTTGGCGAAGTCGATCGTCTGCCGGGTCATCTCGGGCGTCTCGCCGGGCAGGCCGATCATGAAGAGGCCGACGCTGTCGATGCCCTCTTCGCGGCACATGCGGACGGCGCGTCGCGTGGTCTCGGTGGTGAACGTCTTGTTGACGTTCTCCAGGAGCAGGTCGACGCCGGACTCGATCCCGAACAGGAGCCGCCGGCAGCCGCTGGCCCGCATGATGCGCAGGCTCTCGCGGTCGATCCGGTCGACGCGGGTCTCGCTGAGCCAGACCACCTTCTTGTGCAGACCGCGGCGCATCAGCTCTTCGCAGAACTTGAAGAGGATGCGCTTGTTCAGCGGGAAGATCGGGTCGACGAAGCCGACCATCTTGATCCCGTACTTCTCGTGCAGGAACTCGTACTCGTCGACGATCTTGATCGGGTCGCGCTTGCGGTAGTTGCTGCCGGTGTACAGCAGCGAGCAGAACTCGCAGCGGTAGGGGCAGCCCCGGGACCCGGTCATCGACAGCACGGGGTAGGCGACGTCGGCGAACGGCAGCAGCCCGTAGCGGGTGTACGGGAAGAGGTTCCACGCCGGGTAGGGCAGCGCGTCCAGGTCCTGGATGACCGGCCGGGCGGCGTTCTTGGTGATCTCTCCGGTCGCCTCGTCGACGTAGGAGATGCCGGTGATGCCGCTGAAGTCGGTGTCGCCCCGGCCCAGCGCCTCGCAGAGCTCGGAGATCGTGTACTCGCCCTCGCCGTGGACGACGAAGTCGACGGCCGAGCTGCTGAGGATCTCGCGGTAGAAGATGTCGGCGTGCACGTTGCCGACGACCACCTTCAGCTCGGGGAGCACCCGCTTGGCCTCGGCCGAGAGGTGCAGCGCGACGGGCGTCGACGGGGTCAACATCCCGATGCCGAGCACGTCAGGCCGGAAGTCCTTGATCTCCTCGACGACCTTGTCGACCCCCCACCCGTAGGTGAACTGGTCGATGGCCTTGACCTCGTGACCGTCGGCCTGGAGCACGCCGGCGATGTAGGCCAGTCCGATGACAGGCATCGGCTCGAGCAGCCCCTGGAACTTGCCCAGGGTTTCCATGTTCATCGCTGGATTGACGAGAAGGACCCGCATCGCTGCCCAGCGTAGACGCGGGTTGGAGCATCCGCAATTTCGTAGAGTGTTCCGGTCCACGATCGCCGAGACGGGCCGGCCCCGCGGACGAGCGGCTATGCTGCCCGGCGGCGCGATGGCCGACGCTTTTGGGGGGGGGGGGGGGGGGGGCGGGGGGGGCCGGGGGGGGGGGGGGGGGGGGGGGGGGGGGGGGGGGGGGGGGGGGG
>CAYQEG010000130.1:0-23672 GCA_964416435.1 uncultured Rickettsiales bacterium | reverse complement strand
AACGAGTGGACACCCTCGCGCCCAGGGTCCTCGTTCGGACCGCCGGGGCGGAACGAGTGGACACCCTCGCGCCCAGGGTCCCCGCTCGGACCGCCGGGGCGGAACGGGTGGCGACCCTCGCGCTGAGGGTCCTCGTTCGGACCGCCGGGGCGGGGCCGACGACCGTTGAGCGGTCCTGGGGACCGGTCGGCGGCCAGGAGGCAAGAAAACCGCGGGATGTCCGTAGCTTGTGGGTGTCGGAGCGACGACGCGACGACGGAACCGGAGGCCCTTCATGCTGTTCCCCTCGATGCACGCCGCGACCCCCACCACCGTCGACCGCTTCGTGCAGGCCCTGCTCGTCGCGACCATCCTCAGCTTCGTCGTCACCGTCGGCTTCGGACTCGCCGTCGCTCTTTGATCTCGCCGCTGGGAACCAATCCGTGACCGCCCGGTCCTAAGCACCACCTGGGAGCGCCGTGGCCGGCGGCTCCCCGGGGACTTCCTGCGCCCATGGCCGTCGATGCGAACCGCACGGCCATCGGAGGTCTCTCATGACTGCATCCGTACGCCGCCGCGCGGGGGGATCCGCGCGCGCCGGTCGGCAGTGGAAGAGCGGAAGGTGTCTGCGCATCGGGGTCGTCATCGACGGCACCATCGTGCAGGAACGCCTCATGTCGCCCGGCGCCAAGGTCACCATCGGCAGCGACCCCAGCTGCACCGTGGTCCTGCACGGCGGGCCCCGCAAACACACCCTCCTGGAGAGCCGGACCGGCGGCGGCGGACGCCTGCTCGCCCGCGACGGCATGCGCGGCAAGGTCTCCGCCGCCGGCGGCATCGACGCCTTCTCCGGGAAGGCCGTCCGCCGCCTCGGCCCCCTCGACAAGGGCAAGATCCGCCTGGGCGACGCCACCGTCCTGTTCCAGTTCGTGCGCACCCCGCCCACCCCAGCGGCCCGACGCAGGACCCGCTTCGGCGCCTGGAACTGGAGCGCCGTCGACTGGATCTTCATGGCCGTGATCCTCCTGTCGGGCCTGGTCCACACCGCCGCGTTCGTCTGGGTCAACTCCAAGCCGCCCCCCACCACCGCCGCCATGCGCGAGGTCGTCGACCACTTCGTCACCCTCGCCGCCGAATCGAAGACCCCACCCGAGGTCGCCGAGGCCGAACCCGACGGGGAGGGCCCCGAGGTCGCCGACGAGGATCCCGAGCCGGACCCGGAGCCCGAGCCCGAGCCCGAGTCCGAGTCCGAGCCCGCCACCGACGACGGCGGCGACCGCGCCGCCGACGCCGACCCCCCCCCCAACCAGACCCCCCACGACCCGCGCCCGCGCCCGCGCCCGCGCCCCCGCCCGCCCCCGCCGCCGGCGCCGCCGGCGCCGCCGACGCCGAGCCCGCCCCCATCGAGACCCCCGAGGAGCGGCGCGCCCGCCTCCTGAGCGAGGTCGAGGGGCTCGGCGTGCTCGGCACGACGCTGGACAAGCCCGGCACCCGCTACGCCGACCTCCTCGCCGACGCCGGCAACATCGACGGCGACGTGCGCGACGCGGTCCTCGCGTCCGCCGACCGCGGCCTCGCGCGACCCGACGAGGACGTCGGCCTCCGCTCCGGCGGCGGCGACGACTCGGTCGTCGGCGCGGGCGAGCTGAAGAAGGCCGGCGGCGGCGACGGAGGCACCGTCGAGAAGGAGTCCGTCGTCGTCATCACCACCGACCCCGGCGACGACTGGACCCCGCCGCCGACCCCCGGCACGAGCTACGACGTGCCCGGCCAGCTCAAGCGCTACATGGGCCGGTTCAAGGGCTGCTACGAGAAGGTCATCAAGGACGGCGCTGAGATCGAAGGCAAGCTCGTCCTCTCCTGGACCATCGAGATCGACGGCTCCGTCGCCGACGTCCACGTCGAGAGCGACAGCACCGGGAGCGACGAGCTGCGCAGCTGCGTGGTCCGCGGCCTCCGCCGCGCCGTGCTCGGCGTCCCCCCCGACATCATCGACGTCGAGGCCTACCCGCTGGTGTTCAGCCGGCAGTGACCGTTCGGCGGCGGCGACGCAGGGCCAACGCGAAGAGCGCGAACAGCCCGGTCGTCGTCGCCGCCCCTCCCTGGCCGCCCTGAGCGGCGATGCAGTCGCACCGGTCCGCCCCGGCGAGCTCGCAGTCGTCGTCCTCCATGTCGGGCAGACCGTCGCAGTCGTTGTCGAAGCCGTCGTAGCAGAGGTCCTCGAGGTCGGCCGGGAGGACCGCCGCGTTGAAGTCGTCGCAGTCGCCGAAGCACTCGGACACGCCGTCCTCGTCCCGGTCCAGCTCCACCACCATCAGGTCGCCGTCGCAGTCGGTGTCCAGCCCGTCGCACGTCTCGGGGGCGTCGGGGTAGACGTCCGCGTTGGTGTCGTCGCAGTCGCCGAGGCACGGGCTCAGCCCGTCGCCGTCGACGTCCAGCTCGTCGTCCTCGGCGGAGCCGTCGCAGCCGTCGTCCAGGCCGTTGCACAGCTCCGGGGCGCCCTCGTAGACGTCCGGGTCGCCGTCGTCGCAGTCGCCCGAGCACGGCGGCTGCCCGTCCCCGTCCTCGTCGAACCCCTCGTCCACGTCCCCGTCGCAGTCGTCGTCGACCTCGTTGCAGGACTCCTCGACGTCCGGGTGCACGTCGGGGTCCGTGTCGTCGCAGTCGCCGTTGCACTCCTCGAGCCCGTCGCCGTCGTCGTCGTACTCCGTGTCCGGCACGATCCCGTCGCAGTCGTCGTCGATCTGGTTGCAGGCCTCGAACGCCCCCGGGTAGATGTCCGGGTTGAGCGGCCGGCAGTCCAGCCAGTCGTTCACCCCGTCGTCGTCGTCGTCGTCGTCGACGCAGTCGGGCACCCCGTCGCCGTCCGTGTCCGGCGCCCCCTCCAGCAGGTCTCCGTCGCAGTCGCTGTCGACCAGGTCGCACGCCTCCGGCGCGTCCGGGTAGACCGTCGGGTCACCGTCGTCGCAGTCCCCCAGGCAGACCGTCACGCCGTCGCCGTCGTTGTCGAAGCCGTCGTCCGCGACGCCGTCGCAGTCGTCGTCCAGCGCGTTGCACACCTCGGGCAGCAGCGGCGAGACGAACGGATCCTCGTCGTCGCAGTCGCCCGCGCACGGGGTGACGCCGTCACCGTCGCCGTCCACCTCGTCGGGGTCGAGCTCGCAGTCGCTGTCGATGCCGTCGCACTCCAGCTCCGGCGCGCCGGGCCAGATGTTGGGATCGGTGTCGTCGCAGTCGCCGTCCGGATCGGACTCGCCGGGGCCGTCGCACGATCCGTCGGCGTCGGTGATGTACGGGAGCACCCCGAACCCGTCGTTGTCGCTGTCCGTGAAGCAGAGCACCGTGTCGGTGCCTGAGCAGTCCTGGTCGATGCCGTCGTCGGGCACGTCGAGTGAGGCCGGGTGGATGGTCGGGTCACCGTCGTTGCAGTCCCCGCCCTGGGAGACCGCCTGGGGGTCCACCTCCACGCAGCTGACGCCCAGGTTGATCAGCGTGATGGGGCCGCCCCAGCCGTCGCCGTCCTCGTCGATGTAGCACCAGGTGCCGTCCCAGCCGTTGCAGTCCTGGTCGATCCCGTCCTCCGGGATCTCCTCCTCGGGCGGGCCGATCGTGTCGTCGGTGTCGTCGCAGTCGTTCTCGAAGTCGTACCCGTCCCCGTCGACGTCCAGGTCCACGCAGTCGGGGATCAGGTCGCCGTCCATGTCCGGCCAGGACTCCAGGTAGTCACCGTCGCAGTTGTGGTCGACGAGGTCGCAGATCTCCGGCGCGCCCGGGAAGATCAACTCCAGCGTCGGCTCGCAGTCCAGCTCGTCGATCCAGCTGTCGTTGTCGTCATCTTCGTCGACGCAGTCGGGCACCCCGTCGAAGTCGGTGTCGGTCCAGGCGCCGACCAGGCTGCCGTCGCAGTTGTCGTCGATCAGATCGCAGACCTCGGGCGCGCCGTTGTAGCGCGTCGGGTCCATCGGCTCGCAGTCGCTGCTGTCCGGGTCGCCGTCCCCGTCGTCGTCCGGATCCACGCAGTCGGGCCAGCCGTCGGTGTCCGCGTCCGGGAACCCGTCGGCCAGGTCTCCGTCGCAGTCGCTGTCGATGTTGTCGCAGTTCTCGGGCGCGCGGGGCGCCCGGGCCAGGTCGAGGTCGTCGCAGTCGCCGGCCGCGACAGTGTACCCGTCTCCGTCGTCGTCCTCGTCGATGCAGTCGGGCAGCCCGTCCGTGTCGGTGTCCAGGTACCCGTCCGTCAGCTGGCCGTCGCAGTCCGAGTCGATCGCGTCGCACTGCTCGCTGGCGCCCGGCGCGCCGGAGCCGTCGCGGTCGTCGCAGTCGATCGCGTCGTCCGCCCCGTCGCCGTCGTCGTCGTCGTCGACGCAGTCGGGGAGCAGGTCGCCGTCGAGGTTGTCCGCCCCGTCGACCAGGTCGAAGTCGCAGTCCGTGTCGGCCATGTCGCACAGCTCGGTCGCGCCCGGGTGCACGGTCGGGTCCGAGTCGTCGCAGTCGACCATCAGGTCGTAGCCGTCGCCGTCCGCGTCGAGGTCGACACAGTCGGGGGTGCCGTCGCCGTCGGTGTCGGCGAAGGAGTCGATGATGTCGCCGTCGCAGTCGAAGTCGAACGGGTCGCAGTTCTCGGGGGCGCCGGGGAAGACGAGGTCCCAGCTGTCGTCGCAGTCCCCCGTCGCGACCGTGTAGCCGTCGCCGTCCGCGTCGGCGTCGATGCAGTCCGGCTGCCCGTCCCCGTCGAAGTCCTGGTACTGGTCGACCAGGTCGGTGTCGCAGTCCGAGTCGACGTTGTCGCAGACCTCCACCGCGCCGTCGTAGATCGACGGGTTGAAGTCGTTGCAGTCGCCGCCGCACTGGGTGTACCCGTCGCCGTCGACGTCGAAGTCCTCGTCGATCGACCCGTCGCAGTCGTCGTCCTGCTGGTTGCAGTGCTCCGTGTTCCCCGGATAGACCGCCGAGTGACTGTCGTTGCAGTCCCCCTGGCACGTCGCCCAGCCGTCGCCGTCCCCGTCGAAGTCCTCGTCGACGTACCCGTCGCAGTCGTTGTCGGCGCCGTCGCAGGCCTCCGGGGCGAGCGGGTTGACGGACGGGTCGCCGTCATCGCAGTCGTTCTGGCAGACGCTCCACAGGTCGCCGTCGCTGTCGAAGCCCTCGTCCACGAAGCCGTTGCAGTTGCTGTCGAAGTTGTCGCAGACCTCCACCGCGCCCGGGAAGCGGGAGGTGTTGGCGTCGTCGCAGTCGCCGCCACAGGAGGACCAGCCGTCCCCGTCGCCGTCGAAGTCCTCGTCGGCGGTGCCGTCGCAGTCGTCGTCGACCAGGTTGCAGAGCTCCGGTGCGCCCGGATACACCGCCGGGTCGAAGTCGTTGCACTCCGAGCAGGAGGGGTGCCCGTCCCCGTCCCCGTCGAAGCCGTCGTCGATGACGCCGTCGCAGTCGTCGTCGACGCCGTCGCAGAACTCGACCCCCAGCGGGTTGATCGACGGGTCGCTGTCGTCGCAGTCGCCGGCGCAGGCGGAGTAGCCGTCACCGTCGGTGTCCAGCTCGTCGTCCACGAGGCCGTCGCAGTCGTCGTCCTGGAGGTTGCAGATCTCCGCCGCCCCCGGGTGGATGCCGGCGTCCAGGTCGTCGCAGTCGATCGTCGCGTCGAACAGGTCGCCGTCCGCGTCGGTGTCGATGCAGTCGGGCGTCCCGTCGCCGTCGAGGTCGTTGTACTGGTCGACCAGGCCGCCGTCGCAGTCGGAGTCGATCGCGTCGCAGGCCTCGGGGGCGCCGGTGTAGACGCTCGGGTCGAGGTCGTTGCAGTCGGCCGCGTCGGGGTCGCCGTCGCCGTCGCTGTCGTCGTCGGCACAGTCGGGCACGCCGTCGTTGTCGGTGTCCGGGAAGCCCTCGACCACGTCCCCGTCGCAGTCGTCGTCCACGCCGTCGCAGACCTCCACCGCGCCGGGGAAGACCAGGTCGTCGTCGTCGTCGCAGTCCTCGCACTCCACCGCGCCGTCGCCGTCGCCGTCCAGCTCGTCGATCGGCAGCAGGCCGTCACAGTCGTCGTCCAGCCCGTCGCAGATCTCCGGCGCCCCGGGGAACGCTGACGCCGAGGTGTCGTCACAGTCCCCCGCGCAGGTGGTCACCAGGTCGCCGTCCAGGTCGAACCCGTCGTCGATCAGGCCATCGCAGTCGTCATCGGCCGCGTTGCAGACCTCCGGGGCGGCCGGGTTGGTCGAGGCCACCGTGTCGTCGCAGTCCCCCCCCGGGATCGAGCAGCCCGAGCCCTGGGTGAACCCGTCGCCGTCCAGGTCCGCGCAGGCCCCGCCGTACAGGGCGACGAGCCCGTCGATGTCGTCCTGGTCCAGCTCCCGCTCATCCTCGCCCGTGCCGTCGAGCGCGAACGCGAACATCACCGCGTCGGCGTCGGTGGAGTGGTCGAGGCCCAGGCAATGACCGAGCTCGTGGGTCGCGATGTACTGCAGATCGAAGGAGCCTGCCGGCGCCCCCGCGGGGTCCGACGACCAGTCGATGGGGCCGAGGGCGTTCTCCGAGTAGAAGCGGATGTCGCAGTCGACCGTGTCGCCCGACGAGGACCAGTACTGCGTCAGGGCGAGCGTGCCGCCGCCCCCGGAGCCGACGTAGAACTGGGCGACGTCGACGAAGTCGGCGGTCCAGGAGACGCCGGTGGTGACGCCGCCGTCGGTGAACGCGAAGTCGGCGCCGGCGTCGGCCCAGACGTCCTGAGCCGCGAGCCAGGCCGCCTCGACCTCCGCCGCGGTGCCGGCCGTCGCCGGCCACGAGTCGCTGTTGAAGAGGAACGGATCCTCCATCGGGTCGAGCTGCCAGCCCCAAGACGAGCCGGAGAGCACGTACGCGAGCGCCGACGGCGTGCCGGCGGCGGCGACCACCGCGACCGCGACCACCGCCAGGGTGCGGCGGCTAGTCCGCACGACAGCTCCCGACCGACGCCAGCGCCGAGATGTAGGCCTCTCCGGGGCCTCCTTCGGAAGGGGCGATGAGCACCGCGCCGGCGTCGCCGCCGACCACGTACAGCGAGCCGTCTTCGGCCCGCTCGAGGAACAGCAGGTAGCGAGCGTCGACCGCCAGGTCGGGCACGTCCTCCACGACGTGCTCCAGATCGCCGATGGCGCCCCCGGGCAGGATCACTTCGAGCGTGTCCCCCGGCGCGCCCTTGATGCCGCGCCAGGTCGCGAGCCACACCCGGCGCAGGATCCCGCCGTCCCCGCCCTCGACCCAGGCGGTCTCGCCGGAGGTCACCTCGGCGATCGCGACGACGTCGGAGATGGAGCAGAGCGTGGGACGGGACGCCTGCTGCTGCATGGCGAGGGCCGGCCCCAGCAACGTGAACGACGCCGCCATCGCGACCGCCCACGTTGTGAATCCCTGACGCCGCATCAACCCCTCCTGGCGAGTCCCTCACATCGAGACTAGCAATGGGAAGGGGCGACGGCCCGGGTCTTTGGGGAGCGACTCGCCCGATCACCCCGCGCGCGGCGCGCACGATCCCTATAATCGGATGTCGCTCGGCGGGGGAGGCTGGCAATGGGAACGAACGATCCGACCCGGATGGCGCCCGGTGCAGCCCTCGCTGAGGGCTCGCGCTTTGGTGGCACGTCCGGAAGCCGGTTCATCGTCGAGGCGGAGATCGGCCGCGGCGGTCAGGCCGTCGTCTACCGGACCCGGGACACGCGCCTCGACCGGCTCGTCGCGCTCAAGCTCTGCACCGCGCCCGAGGGCTACGCCCGCAAGATGTTCCTCGACCGGTTCGAGCGGGAGCTGAAGCTGACCTCCCGCGTCAACCACCCGCACGTGATGCAGGTGTTCGACGCCGGCGAGCTGCCCGGCGGCTACCCCTTCGTGCTGCTCGAGTGGATGGAGCACGGCTCTCTGGTCGACATGGCCAACTCCGTCCGCAAGACCGGCAAGCACCTGCCGATGGACTACGTGCGGTACTACGCCACCGCGCTCGCCGCAGGGCTGCGGGCCTGCCACAGCGCCGAGGTGATCCACCGGGACGTGAAGCCGGACAACGTGCTCATCGCGCGGGACGGCGTCGCGAAGGTCACCGACTTCGGCGTCGCGCTGGACATCGCGCCCGACGCGGATCGACTCACCGAGGTCGGCCAGACCGTCGGCACCCTCGGCTTCATGTCGCCCGAGCAGCTGGGTGGGCTGCCCGGGCCGCAGTCGGACATCTTCAGCTTCGGCGTCACCATCTACGCGCTGATCACCGGCCGCCTCCCCGAGCAGGAGGTGACCTCCAACCGCATCCCCACCGGGGACATCAAGCGGGTGGCGTGGGATCGGATCCCTGCCGGGCTGCAGGACTTCTTCCGGGAGGTCTGCGCCTACGAACTCAAGAACCGCGCGAAGTCGTTCGACGAGGTGTTGATGCTGCTCGGCGACGCTGACTGGTCCGAGCCGGACGGCGAGCCCATGCAGGCGGCTCAGCTCCCGCCGCTGCCGACCGGGGCGTACGTCTCGGGCCAGACGGGCGTCGTTCCGGTCTCCTCCGACGGCGTGCCGCTGAAGCCGACCCCGCTGTCCCCGTCGGACCCGAACATCTCGTCGGTCGCCGCCGACACGCTCGGCTACGACGACACGCTGGACCTCACCGTCCAGCCGCCGATCCAGAAGGAGATCGCCCAGGAGGTCGCGTCGACCGAGATCGAGCAGGGCGCCCTCCCCAACGTGCACAGCGGCGGCGCGACGAGCCTCGACCGAAGCACCCGGCCCCCCAGCCCGGACGACGTCGCCACCCGGCAGCAGGACGTCCAGAACCGCAAGCCCAGGCGCAAGAAGCGGCCGCCCCCGAAGGACGACTTCGACGACGTCGGCGGGCGGCGCGGACCCAACATGCTGGTGCTCGGCCTCGTCGGCGTCGGCGTGCTCGCCGCGGTCATCGCGGTCGTCGCGGTGCTGTTGTCCGGCCCCGGCGAGCCGCCCTCGACCGAGGGGCTGTCGGTGCACATCGACCACTACGCGCGCCACGCCGGCAAGGGCGAGGACGGCGCCGCGGACCTGGTGGCTCGCTACTTCACCGGCGTCCCGGCGGACGACCCCCACGTGCAGGCGATGATGGCGCTGGACGCGTTCATGACCGGCGACAACGCCCGGGCGGAGGAGCTGGCCCGCGGGATCGGCGACCGGCCGGACGCGCTGGGCAGCCACGCGTCGATGATCCTCGCCGCGCTCGACCGGGTCGGCTCGCCACAAGGCTATCGAACCGCGGTCGCCCGCTACGTCAGCGCGTCGGAGTGCTCGGGCGAGCATTGCGCCGACGTCGTCGCCCAGGCGACGACCGCGCTCGGCGACGCCTGCCTGGTGGCGGGGCCCGGCACCACCGGCTGCGGCGCGGTGGTCGGGGACCTGGGCGACCGGCCCCGCCTCATCGCGGCGGGCCTCGTCCTGCTCGCCGACGGCCACCGCTCCGCCGCTTCGACCCGCGTCACCGACGCGCTCGCGATGCCGCTGGACGGCGCTCCGTCGTGCGCCGAAGTGGCCGCGCTGCGCGCCTGGGGCAACGCCCCGAGCGTGCCCACCGATCTCGTGCAACCCATCGCCGACGCAACCCGGGCCGCCGCCCGCGACGCGTCGGACTGCGCCCTGTTCGCGGAGAGCCCGTGAGAAGACTCGCAGCCTTGCTGCCCCTGCTGATCCTCCTCGTCGGCTGCCCCAAGAAGGGCGGAGACGTCGCCTCCAGCGGCGACGCCGCCCCGGCGGAGCCGACCTCCTGGGTCGTGTTCGAGGTCTACGAAGCCGGCACCGGCAACCCTCTGTCGGCGACCGTCTGGCCCTCGGACTCGCCGGACGACTTCGAGACGATCGTGCAGGGCGAAGCCGGCACGTCCGTCCGCTTCGAGGGCCTGGGACGGACCGAGGCCGGGTGGGCGCTGCCCTTCTCGCCGGGTTCGAAGGTGTCCCTGCTGATCTGGAGCCCCGGCCACGAGCTCAAGCGGGTCGACTCGAAGATCAAGCGGGGTGAGAACCTCCTGTCGGTCGAGCTGAAGCGGACCGAAGTCGACGACGAGAAGGTCCCGGAGCGGATCCGGCTCGAGGTCCTCGAGAGCCTCCCCAGCGAAGGCCCCAAGAGCGGTTCCTGACGTGCGACACCTCCTGTACGCCCTGCTGCTCGCGACCGGCCTGGTGGCCGGCTGCGGTGGAGGGGAGGCGGCCCGCCACGACCTGGGGGCCGAGAACTGCTGGGGGACGGGCGCAGCCTCGTGCGGCCAGGCCGCGCTGCTGGGTCGGATCGCGCCCCTGGGGCTGGCGAACCTCGGCACCGCGTCGGTGTTGACGGCGGTCGCAGACTGCGGGGCGGTGGTCGACTGCGCCGACGCTCCTCCCCCCCGGCGGACCCCGGCGGCGGCCACGTCGTCGGGCGGCAGCTCGGGCTCGAGCGTCGCTTCGAGCAGCAGCGGCAGCGGCAGCGGCAGCGGCAGCGGCGGCGGCGGCGGCAGCAGCTCAGCCACCCCGGCGCCGACCGCCACCCCGGTCGACGCGCCGACCTCGGCCACGACCCCGCCCCCCGACACGTCCGGCGACGACGTCTGCGGCGGCATCGTCGTCAAGTCGCTCGAGGGGAGCAGCAGCCTGTCCCCCGCCGAGACGGTGTGCCTGCAGGCGACCGCCGAAGGCCGGACCTCCGCGACCGACCCGGACGTGCAGGTCGCCGCGATCACCCTGTTCAACAACCGCGCGGGCGGCTGGAAGGGCGCGGTCGAGGCGGCGCTCAAGCGGCCGGCCCTCGGGAACGCGCCTCCGCTGAACTTCGCCGGCATCAAGCCCGCCTACGACCAGGGCCGGTACTCCACCGTGCTCAAGCGCTCCCGAACGGTCTGGCGGAACCTCGACAAGGGCTACCAGCTGTCCGGCAAGGACCGGGGCTTCGTCGTCGAGTTCGCCTGTCGCTCGGCGGGTCAGCTCGCGCTGTCGGGCAACCCGCCCGACGACGGCCTGGACTGGTGCGAGCGGTGGCTGGACGTGGCGCAGCGATCGGGCGGCGACGTCGGCCCGATCGAGGACCTCATCTCGCAGCTCGAGTGAGACGCGCCGGCCTGCTGCTGGCGGCCCTCCTGATCGGGTGCGGAGGCTCCCGATCTCCCGAAGCGAGCGCGCCGATCGAGCCGTTCGACCAGGCCGCCATCGAGCAGACCTGGGTCTGGCAGATCGCCTTCGACGCGTCCCTCGATGAAGCGCTCGTGGTGGCGACGGCGAGCCGCTGGCTGACCCTCGAGCCGGAGCCAGAGCCGGCGTGGCAGCCCATCGCCTGGCCGGTCCATCCCTTCCTGGACGACCGCCGCTTCGCCGAGGACGCCCGGGCGCTGCGGGAGCTGGGTTCGCTCTATCGACTCGCGCTCTGCGACCTGCACGAGGGGAACGGGCTGCCCTCCAGCATGCCCGACGCCGCAGCCCTGGCCGCGGTCGCGTGCGACGGGTCGAGCGCCGACGCGGCGCCGTGGCAGGCTCCCGCGGACGGCGGCGTGCTCGACGGGCTGGCGCCGACGATCGACCGCACCCTCGAGATCCACGGAGAGACGCTCCGCTACCGGTTCCAGCACCCCGCGCAGTTCGATTGGGCGGCGGACCTCCTGGACGCCGGCCCGCTGCTGCGGACTGACCCATTGTCGCGCGCGGGGGGGTCCGACTTCGGCGGAGGCATACGCGTGGACTTCACCGGAAGCTCCCTGGCCGCCGTGGAGCGGACCGCGGAAGAACACATCGCCCGCTGGCGCGCGTCGCTGAAGGCGACAGAGCTCGAAGCGACCGAGCAGGCCCTGCTCCTGGGCTGGGTCCGGGGCGCGGTCTATCGGGCCGCCGCCGACCGGGTGGAGGCGGGCCAGGCGCTCCCCCTGCTCGAAGAGGCGGCCGGCGGCGCGGCCCGGATCCGGCCCGGTCCCGGGCGCGACCCCTGGCTGCTCGCCCGGATCGCCCGCGCCCGCTACGTCGGCGGCTCCCCCGGCCAGGCGGCGGAGCTCCTCAGAGACATGGCGGGGCAGCCGCGGTGGGGCTGGCTGACCCCCACCGCCGAGGCCTGCGCCCGGGTGGCCGTGCTACCGTCACCGGCCGTCGAGGGAGTGAGGCGATGAAGCCAGTCCTGCGAATGATCGCCGCCCTCCTGCTGGTGGGCGGCGCGGTGCTCTTGCCCCCATCCGAGGCGTCGGTCCAGGACGCCCCGCGGGAGCTGGTGGTCCTCGAGGAGGACGAACCCCAGACGACCTACCCGCTGCTCAGCCGCACGATGAGCGAGCAGCGCCTCGCCGAGCTGCTCTTCGACCGGTTCTTCTACTTGACCCCCGGCGGCGACCTGGACTCCCGGGTCTTCGCGTCGGAGTGGCGCACGCGCCCCCCCAACCTGACGGTCGCGATCCGCAAGGACCTCAAGTTCGCCGACGGCAGCCCCGTCAGCTTCAGCGACGTCGCGTTCACCATGAACGAGGTCTACCGGCGCGCCTCCCTCGGCCACCCGGCCGCGGCCTGGTACGCCCGGGTGTTCGGCGACGCCCAGCAGATCACCCCCGAGGCGGGCAGCATCCGCTACCTGGTGTCGATGCCCCAGGAGGGGAGCGAGCGGTACCTGATGACCACCGCGCTGCTGTCCCGCGAAGCGCTCGGCGGGGCCGGCGCGGCCCCGGATCTCGAGGGCACCGAGCGGCAGCCGGTCGGCACCGGCCCCTTCTTCGCCGCCGGCCCGATCGGCAACTTCGACGACGTCACCCTCCAGGCCAACCCCCACCGCCAGGGCGCCCACGAAGGCGACGAGGCGGCCGGCCGGGTGCAGGCCGTGAGGCTGCTGTACGACCAGGACGCGGCCCGCCAGAAGGAGCTGATGGACGGCAACCGGGCGGACCTCTGGGTCTCCCCTCCCCCCGCCGTGCTGCCCGCCTTCAAGGCGCAGCGTGACCGCTTCGGCACCCGCACGTACGACCTGAACCAGTGGTGGTACGTCGCCATCGACAACACCAACGGCCACCTGTCCGACCCGGCGGTGCGGGCCGCCCTGGACCTCTGCGTGCCCCGCCCCCAGCTGGTCGAGAAGTTCGGCGGAGAGTCGGCGACGCTGACCTCCGGCCCGTTCCTGCCCGGCTCGGCCTGGGAGCCCGCCGACGCGGCCCCGACGGCGGAGGACCGCGACGCGGCGGCGGCCCTGCTCACCGAAGCGGGCTACGCCAAGGTGGGTGGACGCTGGAGCAAGGACGGCTCGGCGATCGAGCTGAAGCTGGGCGTCGAGGGCGACGTGCTCGACGACTACAACGACGTGGTCTACGGCATCGTCGACGCGTGGGAGGACGCCGGGTTCCGGATCCGCGTCCGCGGCGTCCGGGAGAGCGACTGGCGCGCCGTCGTGGAGTCGGGCAAGGCCCAGGGCGAGCACGACCTGATCCTCGGCCGCTGGAACCTGGACCGCGAAGAGGCGGCGCTGGAGCTGTTCCGCCGCCCGTCCGGCGACGGCCCCCAGGTCAACCTGTTCGGCTGGGCCGACGACCGCGTCGAGGAGACCCTCAAGGCGTTCTACGCCGAGACGAGCGGCCCCGAGCGCGAGGCGCTGATGCAGAAGCTGCACCGGCTCCTCCACGACGAGCGGCCGTACCTGTTCCTGTGGTCGCTGCGGGTGCAGTCGGTCTACCGGCGGGACCGCGTGACCGGCTTCCGGACCTCGCGTTTCTACTTCTTCACGCGCATCGACCAGCTCGCCTGGAAGCAGGCCGGGGAGTAGGTCGCTGGGACGGCTCCCCCGGCGCGTCGCCCTCCGGGTCGCCGTCGCGGTGCTGGTCCCGGGGCTCCTGTTCGCCGCGCTGTGCGGCACCCGCGGCGGACCCTGCCTCGACGCCTACGCCTGGGAAGCCGGCGTCGGCTACCAGCCCACCACGCAGCGATGCGACCCGGACGAGCGCCCCGGCCTGTTCGCCGGCGCGGCGTTCTTCGGCCGCGCGACGGTCGGCCTGCTGAGCGGGCGGGGCGGCCGCAGCCGCGAGGATGCGAGCCGACCGATGATCGCCCTCCTCGGCGAGCGGTCGGTGCGCAGCGGCGCGGTGGTCGCCGTCGCCCTGCTCGCGCTCGCTCTCCACGCCGTCGCGTCCCGCAAGTCGGGGCGGGACCTCTCCCCGCCCCTGGGCCTGCCCCTCCCGATCGCCGGGTTCGCGCTGTTCGCCGCGGTCGTCCGGCTGCTCCCCCCCGACTCCCCGCTGGACTACGACCGCGCGGGGTTGCTGTGGGCCGGCCTCGCGCTCGCCTGGGCCGACGGCGTCGGCGGCACCGCCTGGTCCGGGGTGCGGCACGCGTCGGCCACCGAGCGCGCCCGGACCTGGGCCCGCACCGTCCGGCTGTGGGGAGCGGACGTCGAGGCGGCGGTGGCCGAGGTGAGCGCGCCCGCCCGGAGCGCGCAGGTGCGAGCCGCGGTGCTCGGCCTCGTCGGGGGGCTGCTCGTGGTCGAAGGCATCTTCGGCGTCAACGGGCTGGGCGAGACGCTGCGCGACCTGCTGGTCGACCGTCGGGGGCTGGACCCCCTGCTCCTGAGCGGGGTGCTGCTCGCGTTCTCAGTCGCGGTGACGGTGCTGGACGGGCTGCCGCTGGAGCGAGCGGTCGCGAGGTGGCGCACATGAAGCGGCCGACGCTCGCCGGGGTCGCGACCGCGCTGCTCGTCCTGTTGGGCGGGTTGGGGGTCTGGTCCCGCGCCCCCCGCCCGATCCACGGTCCCGCCTCGTGGCCGAGCCCCGCCCATCCCCTCGGGGTGGACGCGATGGGGCGCGACTTCCTGGCGGTGCTCGGCGCCGGGACGGCGGACTTCGCGTTGCCGGGGCTCGCCGCGGCCGCGGTGCTCCTGCTCGCCTTCGCCGTCGCGGCGCGGTGGACCCTCAATCGACCGTCGGTCGGCGTTCGAGCGTCCATGCCGGCGGGGCTGCTCGCCCTGGCGTCGCCGCCGCGCCTGCTGATCGTCATGGTCGCGATGCTCCTGCTCCCCGAGCCGAACCCCTGGATCGCCGCCGCCGTCGTCGCGGCGCTCTACCTGCCGGTGGCGATGGACGAGGTGCTGGGCCGGCTGGCGGACCTCGTCGACCGCGAGGTGATCGGCGGGCTGGTGTCCCACGGCCTCCCGCTGGGTCACATCGCGGTCCGGCACCTGCTGCTCGGACACCTGCGGGAGGCTGCCCTTCGCCACGCGGCGGCCCTGTTCGCGCAGGTCGCGCTGACCCAGGTGGCGCTGTCCTACATCTTCGGCGGCTCGGCGACGACCGCCGGCCTCGGCGTCTCCTGGGGCATGGAGTTCCGGCGGCTGGCGGCGCTGCTGCCGACGTCGTCGACGATCTGCCCGGCCGACGGGGCGTGCCCCGAGGCGGTCGCGGCGTTCCAGGCGGGGTGCCTGCTCGCGGCGGCGCTGGTCGTCTTCGCGGGCCTCGGCCGACTCGCCCAGCCCGCGGAGCCGGAGGTGACGGCGTGATCGCGCTGAGCGCCCCGCGCGTGCACCTGCCGGGCCGCCCCGCCACCGGCGCCCCCCTGGACATCCACGTCGCGGCGGGGGGCTGCTTCGTGCTGATCGGACGCAGCGGCTCCGGCAAGACGCTGCTGTGTCGCATGGCCGCGGGAGAGCCGCCGGCGCCTCCGCTGCGCGCCGACGGGCTGCCGCCCGCGGGCCGGGCCCGGCCCGGGTTCGTCCCCCAGGGCGGCCGCGAGAACCTGGTGCCGGGCTGGACGGTGCGTCGGCACCTGGCCTTCCTCGGGGTCGACGTCGGCGTCGCGACCGGCCTCTCCGAGTCGATGGCCCTCGACCTGACGGCGAACCTGGAGGCGCGGGCGACCGAGCTGTCCGAGGGCATGATCCGCCGCCTGCTCCTCACGCTGGTCCTCGCCGGCCGCCCCGCCGCGCTGGTGGTCGACGAGCCGAGCACGGGGCTCGACCCGGCGGCCCGCTCCCAGCTCGTCGACGCCCTGAGGGGGGCCCGCGACGACGGCGCCGCGCTGCTGGTGTCGACCCACGACCTGGCCGTCGCCGGGGCGCTGGGCACGACCTTCGGGCTGGTGGAGAACGGCGCGGTGGTGGCTCGGGCGGACGAGCTCGAGGCCGACGGCCCGTTCGCGCCGTGGCTGGGGGTCGACCCGTGACCGCCGCGATCCGCGCCGAGGGGCTGCGCTGGAGCCGACCCGACGGCGGCGTCGTGCTGCGAGACGTCTCGCTCGCGGTGGCGCCGGGGGAGGTGGTCGCGCTGCGGGGGCCGAGCGGAACGGGCAAGACGGTTCTGGGCACGACCCTGCTCCGCCTGCGCCCCGTACTCCCGCCCGGCCGCATCTTCTGGGAGGATCTAGACGTGACGCGCGCACCCAACCGCACGCTGCAGCCGCTCCGAAGCCGGGTTCAGGGCCTGCCGCAGCACACCGCCGCGCTGCTCCCGCCCTGGCTGACCGTGCGGGAGGCGCTGCAGGAGACCGCGCGGCACGTCGGCGGAGACGAGGGGCGCATCCCCGACCTGTGCGAGCGGCTGGCGATCTCCGGGCTGCTCGACCGGAGGCCCGAAGGGCTGTCCGGCGGCGAACAGCGGCGGGCCTCGCTGGCCCGGGTGCTGCTCAGCCGACCGGCGTTCGCGTTCGTCGACGAGCCGGACGCGGGGCTGGATCCGCTCACCCGGGACGAGGTCCTGGGCCTGCTCCGGGGAGCCGCGGACGAGGGCACGGGCCTGCTGCTCGTGACGCACGAGGAGAGCCTGGCGTCGCGGGTGTCGGACCGGATCCTGGAGCTGCGGGACGGGGAGCTGAGCGATGTGGGCTGAACGCAGCTTGCTGGGGACCCTGGCTCTGAGCCTGCTCCTGGGGGTCGGCTGCGCGACGACCCGCGGCGGCACGACCACGGCCGCCGCCGCCGAGCCGACGCCGCCCTCGGGCGCGCCGGACTGCACCCGGAGCGTGGCCGGCGACACCGAGACGGCCCGGGCCCGGTTCGAGGCCGGCCGTCTGGACGAGGCGCTCCTGTACATCCGCGGCCTGGACGGCTGCCCCGGCGCGCTGCGGTCGGCGCCCTACCTGCAGCTCGCGATGGACGTGTACGAGGACAAGGGCTGGCTGAACGAGGCGTGGGCGGTCGCGCGGCTGTTGGACGACCTCGGCACGTTCGACTCCGACGAAGAGCTCGCGGCTCGGACCGAGGACCGGCGCCAGCGGTTCTCCGAGACCTACGTCCTGCTGACCACCCGCTCGGACCGACGCTCCCCCCCGGCGGTCCAGTACACCGGACCGGTCCAGGACGACGCGACGACAGCCCAGCTGCAGGCGATCTCCGAGGGCCGGGGGGTCTCCCTCAGCGGGGGCCGGCTGGGCTACTGGCTCTACCCGGGTCGCTACGAGATCGACGGCGCCGCCCAGGCCCTGCGCCCGGGCCAGCGGCTCGACCTGGACGACGAGTGACGCGCCTGCTCGCCACGATCGGGGCCGTCGGGCTCCTGCTCGCTCCCGGGCCGACGCGGGCGGAGCAGCCGGTGGCGGATCTCCGCCCGGTGACCGACGTCGCCGAGATGGAGGGGCAACAGGCGCAGGTCCCGCTGTGGGCGCCGGGCGCGTCGCCGCGTCTGGTCCACGAGGTCACGGATCGCAGCCGCAAGACGTCCCTGCGGGTGGTCTCGTTCGACGCCGACGGGTTGCACTCCTACGTCGTGCCGGGCACGCGCTCCAGCCGGCTCGGCTCGCTCGGCGCGGGCGCCGCCCGCAGCGACCGGGCGGCCGCCTGGTGGGACGGCAGCAGCTTCTTCTTCATCCGCTCGGCGGGCGAGGGCTCGTCGCCCTACTACTTCGACGGGCTGGCCCGGGCGGTGCCCGACGCGCCGGACTCGGTGGTCGAGCTGACGCCGGACGCGGAGAACAACCGCCTGTACGTGGCGCTCGGAGACGGCGAGGACGTCGACGTACGCATGTACGAAGGGGTCGACCTGAGCGTGCCGGGCGCCCGGTTGACGAGCGGCGAGGGCACCGTGGAGCACTCGCTCTCGGTGGATCCGCGGGGCCGGCTGCTGTTCGTCGTCACGAGCCGGGAGGAGACCTGGATCGCGCGGGCCGAGGCCCGGGGCTCGGCGCCGCTGCGCCAGCTCCGCGTGCCCGACCGCGAGGTGCTGTCGGTCGCCCCGATCCCGGGCACGGAGGTGGTGCTGGCGGTCGCCCGGGGCTGCGCCGACCCGCGCTGCGAGGACAGCGAGCACGTGCTGCTGGAGCAGCCGATGGACAGCGGCGCGGCGAAGGTCGTCGCGACCGGCGTGTACATCCCCCCGGGCCTCGCCCCCCGGCCCGCGGTGTCGGCCGATGGCCGCTTCGTGTACTACGTGGCGAACGACCCGACGGCCGGCAACCCGGTCGTGCGGCTCGATCGGGAGACGGGCCAGACGGTCGCGGTGACGACCGGGACGCGGGGCAACCAGGAGGTCGCCGTGGCCGCCTACCCGCGGGCGGACGGGGAGCTGGTGGACTGGCTGGCGGTGATCGCCGTCGGCGACGCGGACGGGGACGACGTCCGCAACCACCTGTACGTGGGACCGCTGGGCAGTTGGCCCGGCTGGAAGGAGGCTCGATGAGACGCGTTGCAGCATTCGTCGTGGCGATCGTGGGGGCGCTGTCGGCCGCTCCGGCGTGGTCCCAGCCGGCCGCCTACGAGATCGCGATCGAGGCGGACGCGATCAACCAGGAGCATTGCGCCGACCTGTACACGTCGAAGGTGGACCAGGCGGCCTCGGCGACGCTCGCGGTCGCCGAGATCTGGCAGCGGGTCGACCAGTTCTACACCGAGACGAACGACCCCTCGCTGCTCTTCTGGCGTGGTGTCCTGGCCCAGTGCCTGGGCCGAGACGAGGCTGCGCTCACCGATCTCCAGGCGTTCGTCGACGAGTACGGCGACGTCTCGATGTACTCGGACATGGCGCGCCAGGCGAAGACGCGGCTGCGGCGGCTGAGCGGGGGCGGGCCGGTCGGCCAGGGCCCGTCCGCGGCGTGGCTACGGTCGGCCCACCGGCTGGAGATCGACGTCGGCTACGGGGCCGGCGGCGGCGTCGACGAGATGGCCTGCACCGACTCGGAGGCGGGCGCGCTGGTGATCAACTCGGTCTGCCTCGGCGGCTCGGCGGCGGCAGGGGTCTATTCCGGCCTGTTCGCCCCGGTGGGGGTGCACGCCCGGGTCGACGCGTTCCTCGCCCGCTTCCTCGGCCTGGGGGCGCGCGTGACGCTGGACTGGGCGATGCCGACGAACACCCCGACGGCCCGGGATCCGGGGGCGACCTTGATGGTGGCGGTGGGCCCGCAGCTTCGGCTGCTCAACTCAGTGGCGTCCGGCGGGCGGGCCGGCTGGTTCCGCCTGGAGGTGCGGTTCGCCGCGGCGTTCGGCTCGATCAGCCCCTGGTCCGGCAGCAAGTACCGGTCGATGGGCTTCCTGGACGCGGGCACGTGGGCGGTCCGCCACGTCGGCCCCGCGGCCTGGATCTCGGGGGGCTTCGAGATCTCCCCGAAGCTGTTCCTGGAGGTCGGCGGCTGGTTCGCGTACTACCCGCGCCTCCCGGGCACGACGACGGGGCAGTCGGTCGAGGGCTCGCCGGTCGACTTCCGGTTCGAAGCGGACCAGTCGGAGGACCTGGAGTCGGAGCCGACGCGGGTCGAGGACGTCGTCGTGTTGCCCGAGGTGGTCGGCACGGACCGGATGGGCTGGGGCGGCCGATTCGCGCTCATCGCGCCGGTCGGCAAGGGCGTCGCGCTCGGCCCGTTCATCGGGGTCGACGTCAACGCGGTCACCCTCCACTTCCCGAACGATCCGTCGGACATCTGGCCGCTGCCCATCGTGCCGCTCCAGACGTCGTTCAACGGCACCACGAGGGAGGAGCGGGCGGCGCACGTGAACACCACGATCGACTGTGACCACGACGGCGACGACGCGTGCCGCAAGGTCTTCTCGACCCGGCGGCTCGACCTGGTCGGCCGCGTCGGGTTCGAGGTCCGGTTCGGAGTGGGCGCGGCGGAGTAGCCCGACCGCGCGGCCCGCCTACCTGGGCTTGCGCTTGATGTCCGCGCCGACGACCAGCTGGGCCATGCCCCGGAACGTGAGCATCGGGCCCAGGTTGCCCAGCTCGACGACGGGCCGGAAGGCGAGGCCGGAGCGCCCCAACGGAATGTCCACCCCGCCGCTGACGAGGGCGCCCAGGAGCACGGGACCGCCGCCGACCTCGGACGGGTTGGGGGCGATCTGGAACGCGACGAGCACCCGCGGCCGCACGGGGCCGGCGAACTCGAGGGCCGGGCCGACGCCGATGGCGTTGAGCCAGTAGGCGATCTGCTCGGTCTCGCCGTCCTCGTTGGTGTACGACAGCGACGCGCCGGTCCGGTAGGTCACCTCGGCGCGGAGGGGGCCGACGATGCCGAAGCTGACGTCCGCCGCGATGGCCACGTAGTTGTAGGCGCCGGTGCGCTGGTAGCCGCCGCCGGCGGCGACGAGGAAGAAGGGCACCTGGGCGTTGGAGCGGGCTCGACGAAGGGCCGCGGACTCGGCGGCGGCGCTGAACTCGCCCCCCTCCTCGGCCTTGGCCTTGGCCGCCGCGAGGTCCTCGTCGGACGGTCGATCCACGTCGACGCCCATCCGGCGCAGCCGGGTCCGAGCGTCCTTGACGAGGGGGGCCAGGTCGTCGCTCCCGAACTGCTCCAGGTCGACGAACAGGCGCAGATCCGTCGCCGCCCGCTCGGGCTGTCCGAGGCACTCCCCGAGCACGCCCCGCCAATACAGCAGGTAGGTGCGCCCCGACGCCTCGTAGGCGGAGATGACGCGCCGCCAGACCTCCGTCACCTCGGCCATCGACTCGGCCGCGGCCTGGGTGCTGCCCCCGGCCACCGAGGCGCAATGGGCCTGGTGTACGTCGTACGCGTCGGCCGCTACGAAGGCGGGCTCCTCGGCCGACGCGGGGGCGGCGAGGAGGAGGGTGGCGAGGGCTGCAAACGCGAGGCGGAGCTTCATATCCCCTCCCAGGGTCGGACGAGCATACCGCGGGATCGCGCGCGCGACCCGGGAGGTCGGGGATGGGCTAAGGTCCGAATTGTATGAGGGGGGCCCTGCTGACGGCGGCGACGATGCTCTTCGCGGCGGCCCCGGCCGCCGCGGACACCCTCGACGTCTGCCCCACCGGCTGCACCTACTCCACCATCACCGACGCCCTCGCCGCTTCCGCCTCAGGCGACCTGGTCGACGTCTCTGCGGGCACGTGGACGGAGTGCTCCCTGACAATCCCCGACGGCGTGACCCTGCGAGGATCCGGCAGGGCCCAGACCCTGGTCGACACGGGGACCTGCGGCACGCCATCACTGACGGTCGGGGACACCGCCGTAGCCCAGGACATCGGCCTGTTCCCCGATCCCAGCACCGGGACCGGCGTCCTGTTCCTGGGAGCGGGCAGCGTGGACCGAATCGACGTGCGCGACGCGCTGTACGGCCTGACGGCGCAGCCGTCGAACAACGGCCTGATCAGCGTGAGCCGAACCCTCGTCACCGCCAGCGCCGGTGCGTGGGGAATCGTCGGCACCGACGCCGACTGGTCGCTCAGCCACGTCACCCTCGCCCAGCTGGGTGGCCAGACGAGCACCGCGATCCACGCGACGAGCGTCGCCGGGTTGTTCGTCGAGGACAGCATCCTCGCCGGCTGGGCCCAGGGGATCGAGGCGGGGTCCGTCCCGTGCTCGCTCAGAGGGAACTACCTCTGGGACCTCGGCGTCACGTGGGACGCTTGCGAAGAGCTGGGGGGGCTGCCCAACAGGCAGGATCTCGATCCACTGTTCGTCGCCCCGACCGACGCGACCTCCGGCGATTTCCACCTTCAGAGTACCGCCGGCGAGTGGGACGGCGTCGGCTTCACCCCGGGAGCGACCGACAGCCCGGCGGTGGACTCGGCTCACCACGAACCGGACGACGAAGCGGCCGAAGCAGATTGGACCTGCAACCTCCCGAACCTTGGAGCGTTCGGTGGCACGGAGGAAGCGAGCAGGAGTTGGCGGCCGAACTGCCCGGTGTCGAACGCCAGCACCGGCCAGGGGTTCCCCTCTCTGGTCGAAGCAGCGGCCGCACTCTCCTCGCCCGGGCACGTCCTGCAGATTCGGGACGGTACGGTCGACGCCGGCACGGATCCGAATTTCGTGGTCGGAGCCACAGTCGAGCCTGCTCCAGGGGCCACGGTCGCCCTCTGCTCGAGAGGGAGCACTGCCCTCATCGATCCGCCGGGCACCACGACCGTCGCGCTGACCTTGTCGGGACTGTCGCTCTGGCCGGCCGACAGGGCTCTGATGACCGATGCGCGAGGGACGTACGACATCGTGCTGACCGACGTGGAGGTCAGAAGCGGAACTCCGGCCGTCGACATCGGTGGGCTGAGCCCCCGCCACTCGAGTTCGGTGATCGACCTGACGGTGATCGGCGGCCAGTTCGGGACTGCAGCCGACCCGCTGCCCGGCACCGCGATCCTCGCCGACACCAACGGAGACGTGTCGATCAGCCTCCAGGGCGTGGAGGGGCACACGGGCTCCGACTTCATGACGCTCGACTCCACTGGCCAGACTTGGTCGATCGATGTCGTCGACTCGATAGTCCGATCCGACGTCGACGGAATCGAAGTGGTCTCCGGGAGCTGGAGCGGAAGCATCTCGGTGGTCTCGTCGGTGCTGTTCTGCGACGGCTTGTACGGCGTCTTGAGCACGAACAGCGGCGGTTCGCTCTCCGTCTCCAACTCGTTGGTTGTGGTCGACGGTCAGGCGGCCCTCTACTACTACGGCTCGGTCGACGTCGAGAACAGCACCATCATCGGAACCCAGCAGGGGCTCAAGATCCGGGGAAGCGCGGGGGTCAACGTCGTCAACACGGCGATCGGGTACGCGAGCAGCACCGGGATCTTCAGCCAGGATGGCGCTCCGTCGGTGGAGTACTCCGCCTTTTGGAGCAACTCGGCCGATTCGAACAGCACCCTCAGTTCGACCAACCAGACGCCCTGCGATCCCGGCTTTCCCGCGCCGGTCTGGCCGCCCGACCCCCTCGACTACCTGCCAGGACCGGGCACTTGCCTCGAGGACGCCGGCAGCTCGCTCCCCTTCTACAACGACGCCGACGGCACCCGAAACGACATCGGCGCCACCGGTGGCCCCGGCGGGGCCGACTTCCTCGCCCTCTTCGACCTCGACGGGGACGGCTACGCAGGCACGTCCGACTGCGACGACGAAGATCCCCTCGTCTACGCCGGCGCCCCCGACGCCTGCGGTGACGGCCTCGACTCGGACTGCTCCGGCGGCGACGCCCCCGACGCCGACGTCGACGGCTCCGAGGACGACGCCTGCGGCGGGGACGACTGCGACGACACGGACGCCACGATCTCCCCCACCGCCACCGACTGGTCCTGCGACTCCATCGACCAGGACTGCGATGGCGCCGACCAGACCGACTTCGACGGCGACGGCTACGACTGCGACGTCGATGACTGCGACGACGCCTCCGCGGAGACATCCCCCGCCGCCGCCGAGCTCTGCGACGGGCTCGACAACGACTGCGACGGAGCGCTGCTCGGCGACGAGGGCGACGACGACGGCGACGGCTTCCTCGCCTGCGCCGCGTCGGATCCCGACTGCGACGACGCTTCCGCGGAAGCGTTCCCCGGCGCCCCCGAGCTGTGCGACGGCGAGGACAACGACTGCGACTCCGCCGTGCCCGCCGACGAGGT
>CAYQEG010000129.1:0-23915 GCA_964416435.1 uncultured Rickettsiales bacterium | reverse complement strand
TGACGCCAGGACGGGCACAGGACGGAATCCGTCCCGGCTGAGTCATCGGAATAGGTTTCCGCAATCAGCTCCCCCCACCCCCGACCCGAACCTCGCCGACGCGTTCGTCGCGATCGCAGAGACCTCGGTCGCGCACGGCCTCCGCGGGCGGCGCGGCGGGGAGCGCACGCAGGTGGTGCTTCACCTGGGGCCGGGGAAGTGCTGCATCGATGACGGTCCGGCCCTGGATCTGCACGCGGCGCTTCGCCTGGCGCGCGACGCGCAGCTGCTGCCCCTGAAGACCGACGAGCGAGGCCGCGTCCTGGACGTCGGCCGCGCGCGACGCAGCATCCCGCCGGCCATCGGCCGCGCGCTCCGGGCTCGAGACCGGCGCTGACGCTTCCCCGGGTGCACCTGCTCGAGGTTCGTCGACGCCCATCACGTCGTGCACTGGGCCCAGGGCGGCGAGACGAAGCTGGACAACCTGGTGTTGCTCTGTCGATTCCATCACCGGCTCGTGCACGAGGGGGACTGGCGAGTCCAGGCGACCGCCGACGGCGACTTCACCTTCACCGACCCGGCCGGCCGCCCCCTCGCTCCCGCTCCGGCGGTGCCACCCGCCCGCGCCCCCGCGAGGCGACCCGCCCGGCGACCGGCGGCCGGGCACGTCGGCCGGTGGGACCCGGGCTGGGCCGTCCGCGGTCTCCTCCAGGACGACGGCCTGATGCGGTGACCGCCGTCAGGGCTCGGGGGAGGCCGACGGCCGCCGCAGCCCTGTCTGGGTGTAGGCGACCCGGAAGCCGGCGCGCAGCGCGTTCCGCTCGGTCGCCTGGCCCGGCGTGGAGCCGACGACCGCGTAGCGGAACCCGAGCGCCGCGGCCCGCTGCAGGCGGAACCGGATGTAGGCCGACTGCACGCCCCGGCGCCGCGCCTGCGGGTAGACACAGCCGGCGATGAGCACCGCGCTGTCCTCGAAGGTCTCCAGGCCGCCGCACCCGACCACCTCGCCGTCCAGCACGAGGAGGTGCGTGCGGCACCGTGGATTGCGAGCCACCCGCGCCATGATCGGTCGAATGCCCTCGGGCGCCTCGTCGGGGGCGAAGAACCCCCTCAGCTGGGAGTCCACGAAGGCCGTGACCGAGGCGTCGTCGCTCGGCTCGACGGAGCGGAACTCCAGGCCGGGTACGTCCGGTCCGATCGGCAACCCCTGCAGGGGTCGGACGAGCACAGTGTCCTGCTCGTAGGGGACGAACCCCCGGGCGCCGAGCCCGGCCAACAGGCTCGGGTGCTGGTAGGGAGTCGTCTGGATCCGGGGCTCGCGGTCGCGGCTGGCGTAGAAGGCGACCAGCCGGTCCAGGTCGGCGTCGTCCACCGGGCCGGCGGTGCCGAGCCCCGCGGCGTAGTGGGCCCACGAGCCGGGATGGTCGCAGGCCATCCAGCCGCTGCCGACGGGCTCCCCCGCTCCGCCGACCTCCTGGAGCACGAGGGCCAAACGACGAGCGTCGCGGTCGGCGACCTCGGCGGGGTTGGGGAGCTGCGACACCCCCGGACCCTAGACCAAACGGCCCCTCACAATACTGAGGCCCTCCGCGGGTCTGGAGACCCGACTCCTGCGTCCCTCATCGGTCACGGAGGGCAAGGCTCGAATCAGGTCACGTCCGGGCCGACGTGGTCGAAGATGCAGTACGTCTCGAAGGTCAGCGGGTAGATCAGCCCGACCGGGCGATACAGGTCGTCCAGGTCCATCCGGTCGAGGCCCCAGCTCCCCGTGGCCCAGGGGTCGACGACCGCTCCGCCGGTGATCACGTCGGCGTCGAGGGTCCAGTCGGCCTGCTCCCAGTCGGACAGCACGTACTCGTTCCACAGGAGGGACGACTCGAAGGTCAGCCACCAGGCGTCGACGTCGTCGGAGATCTGCGCGACGTCCCGGCCGAGCATCGACGCGAAGATCTCCCGACGGCTCTGCCGCACGAAGGTCGGGTCCACCACCGCCACGTTCATCTCGGCTTCGTACAGGATGCCGCGGTTGTTCTTGTTGGCCGAGCCGACGCTCATGAAGACGTCGTCGACGATCATCATCTTGCTGTGGATGTAGACGTCCTCGAACAGCGCCTCGACGTTGCCCGTCGCCGCCCACTCCTCGTCCAGGTCCGACCAGTCGTCCGCGGGGCCGACGTCGAAGGCGCGCAGGCGGACCGTCTTGTAGCGGTCACCGAACTGGGTGAGCACCTCGTCCATCTCGCGGGTCCAGTAGCAGCCCGCGCCGGCGCTGCCCTCTCGGCGGGTCACCACCAGCAGCTTCAGGTCGGGCGCCTCGTTCATCCGCTCGACGATCCGGTCGACCAGCAGGGGGATTCGGAAGTACTGGTCCTCGATGAAGATGAACCGGTCGGCGTTGTCGACCGCCTTGAACCAGGTCTCCGCGATCGAATGCTCGGGGTACGGCTGGGGCATCGTGGTCGTGATCTGGATCTGCGCCCCGCCCGCGACGGGGGCGATGTCACGCTCGATCTCGAAGTCGGTGCTCTGGGCCGCGAAGCTGTGGCCCTCGGCGAGCATCTCGTCCCAGCGCGTCTGGAAGACCTCGGCGACGTCCTGCGCGGCCGGGCCCTCGATCTTGAGCATGTAATCGGCGCGGGGCGCGTTGTCGGGCACCGCCCGGCGCTGCAGCACGTCGTCCCGGTCGGCCTGCGAGGCGCTCGGGTGCAGGCGCCGGGGGTCGAACACCCGGTGCTCACCGGAGTCCCAGTCGGTGTAGTTGAGGTTCATCCCGCCGACGAACGCGACGCCCGGGTCGGTCACGATGAACTTCTGGTGGTACGAGCCGAGCGAGATCTGACCGGCGAGGAGGTCCGGCAGCAGCCAGCTCAGGGCCAGCAGGTTCACCGTCCGCGGCTGCACCAGCGACGCCGTCTCGACCCCGTCCTCGAACGACTCGCTCGCGGCCGCCTCGGGGTGGGCGAGGAGCACCCGGTCCAGGAAGAAGAAGCCCTGCGGGGTGACGTCGAACTTCCCGCGAGACGGGTTGGCCTGCACCATGTGCTCGACGAAGTCCTCCAGGTCGGCCCCGGTCGCGTGCAGGGCGTCGTCGATCTGCGGGTTGGAGCCGCTGTCCTGGGCGCCTCGCTCGTTCACCAGGATGCGCGCCGTGGCTCGGGGCTGGTCCGCCGACGCGCCGACGTTGAGCTCGTCCATCCGGTCCTGGATCACGCGGAGCACGCCCTGGGCGGCCCGCTGCTCGGCCGTGCGGACCTCGCTCAGCGCGCCGCGGCGCAGCTCGAAGTCGGAGCGCCACTTCCACAAGGAGGCCAGGACGTCGCCGTCGGCGACCTCGATCGCGTCGGCCACCGCCGACCACGCCGCCTCGCCGTTCATGAACAGCTCCAGGTCGTTGCCGCGGCGGGCCGGCCGCCCCGCGGAGGCGAACCAGCGGTGGGCGAGGCCGAGGTAGAGCGCGTGCTTGGGGAGGTCTCCGTCCGGCGACTCGAAGACGCCGTGGCTGACCGCGAGGCCGTGGGGCGAGGAACCGTCGACCAGGTCCTGCTCGACCGCCAGCTCGGCGCCCGACCAGGTGAGGCTCAGCTTCATCGACTGGTGGTCCGCCGCGTCGAGCTCGATCGTGTACTCGGCGGGCCCGTCGAGGGGCAGGACGGGGCTGTCGCCGGCGGGGAGCGTCAGCGCCTGCCCGTCGCGGTAGACGGCGAGGGTGAACCCGCCCGGCGGGAGCTGCTGGCCCCAGATGTCCAGGGGGTGGATCTGCAGGACCGCCGTGGCGCCATCGGGCCGGTCGCCGGGCTGGTCGCAGCCGACCGGCGGGGTCGCCGGCCCGTCGGGCACAGGCCCGGGGGTGCACTCGAGCGCCACTTCGTAGGGGCCTGCGTCACCCGCGAAGCCGTCGAGGACGAGGTAGTAGGTCTGGCCCGCCACCGCCTCGAACGTGACGTCGTTGAACCCGCGCCGAAGGGCGTTGCGGGAGTCGCAGGTGCCGTCGCCGCCGTCGAGCACGAAGAGGTCGTGGTTGACCTCGGTCGGCGAGGGGTGCACCAGCGCCCAGGTCACCGTCTCGGAGGCGGTCGCGCGCCAGGCGTACGTCACCTCCGGCCCGTCGAAGTTACCGACGGCGACGTCGGCCGGCCACGAGTCGACGAGTTCGGTGGAGCCCAGGCTCGCGTCGGACGAGTCACCCAGGACCGACTCGCCGCAGGCGAGCCACCGGGTCGGCTGGAGGCAGCTGGCGTCGCCGGCGTCGACCGCGCCGTCGGCCCCGCCGAAGTCACCGGCGTCCGACCCGGCCCACTCGGGGTCGGCCGGGCACGCCTCGAAGCCCATCGCGAGCACGCTGAGCAGCGCGATCGCGGCGAGCGCCGCGGGTCGGCCCGGGCCGGGGCGGCGGTGGGGGATGATCGACAGGGAGAGGGGGGACGAGTGACGCATCGGAGTCTCCGCTCGGGGGCTCCGTCGCCACCCGCAACCACAGACTGGCGGGGACCCGGTTACACAGGGGTTACACCGGGTAACCGCGGGGCTGACAGCCGATACGTCGAGCGATCTACAGGGGAGCTGCGCGGTCCGCGACCGTGGCCGCGGACGCGACGTCGAGGCGCTCGTACAGCGTGCCGGAGCGGACCGGATCACCGGCCTCCGCCTCCACCTCGGCCCAGCGCTCCAGGAGCTCGACGAGCAACGCCCGGTCGCCGTGCTCCTCGGCCTGGGCGACGGCCGCCGCGAACTCCCGGCGCGCCTGCGCGAGCTCGCCCCGAGCGGCGTGGAGCCCCGCGCGGACGGCCCCCACGACGCCATCGAAGATGGACCAGCCCAGCTCCGCCCCCTCCTCCTGCAGCTCCTCCAGCCGACGCTCGGCCTCGTCGGCGCGGCCCAGGTCCAGCGCCGTGAACGCGAGGTAGACCAGCGCGACGGTCGCGCCGCTGCGGTGGCGCTGCTGGCGGAAGAGCTCGAGCGACTCGATCAGCCGAGGGCGCCCCGCCGCGGGACACCCCCGCAGGCGCTCGACCTCCCCCAGCTCCCCGAGCAGGAACGCCTGCATCGTCAGCGCGCCCTGCTGGCGGGCGGTCTGCAGCCCCTCTTCGAGCTGGACGACCGCCTCGGCCCATCGGCCCTGGTGCCGGAGCGATCGACCGAGCCGCAGCACGACCGTCAGGCGGACGTGGCCTCGGCGCTGCTCCAGGTCGCGCGCTCGCTCGAGCGTCGCCTGCACCCGGTCGTACCGCCGCATCCTGCTGTCCAGGGTGGCCAGGAAGAGGAGCGCCGCGACCTCGGACGGGGCGTCCCGCTCCTCCCGCAGCAGGCCGACCGCCGACTGGATGTGCAGCTCCGCCGCCGCCGCCTCTCCGAGGTTGAGCTCGGTCATGCCGAGGGACGCCAGCGCCTGGCCGAGCAGGCGGCGGTCACCGACCTGCGTCGCAAGCGCGTGCGCTTGCACGGCCAGGCGGTGGGCCTGCCGCATGTCGGAGGTCCGGAGCTGGTCGGATTGTAGACGCAGCGTGTAGCAGATCAGCGCGTCCTCCCCCATCGCGTCGGCCCGGGCGTACGCCCGGCGCGCGCGCTCCAACGCCTCGGCGCTGCGACCCCACCCCCGACAAGCCGTCGAGGACTCCGCCAGGAGCAGCACCCGCTCGGCGCTCCACGCTCCGCCGTGGTCCACGCATCGATCGGCGTCGGCGAGCCAGGTCTCCGAGGAGACCGCCCACGGCACCAACCGGAACAGCGCCCGGCAGCATGCGATGGCGGTCCCCGGATCGTCCCGCTCGGTCGCGCGCTCCAGCGCCGCGCGCAGGTCGCCGGCCGCGCCGCACAGCTCCTCGAGCTCGGCCGCGACCGCCGTCGTGTCGAGGGCTCGGAGCGCAACGGGCGTGCCCCGGGCCGCGAACAGATCGCCGTGGCGGGCCTCGCTGAGCCCCCGGGGCGCGCGGTCGCGAGCGAACGTGCGGACCGACGCGAACAGCCGGAAGGTCGGCCCGCCCCGCGCCTCCCCATCTCCGACGCGGTGCACCAGGGAGGCGGCGAGCAAGCGCCGCAGCCCGTGGAGCGCGGCCGGCTCGGGCGCCCCCTCGACCTCCCCCACGACCGTGCGCGCGTCGTTGACGCTGAACCCGCCCGCGAAGACGGCGGCGCGGGCCAGGACCTCCCGCTCCCATTCATCGAGGCGATCCCAGGACAGGCCGATGCTCGACTCCAGCGACGCGTGCCGGGACGGCCGGTCCCGGCGGCGCGTCTGCAGCAGCTCGAGCCGACCGGAGAGCTGCGAGGCGACGTCCTCGGGGGACAGGAACGCGGCCCACCCGGCGGCCAGCTCGATGGCCAGCGGCAGCCCGTCGAGGAGCTCGAGCACGGGGCGCGTCCGCGCCGGGTCACGCCACGCCGACAGCCGCTCGGGGCCCGAGCGAAGGGCGAGCAGGGCCTGCGCCTCGTCGGGACCGAGCCCGCCCAGCCGGACCACCTGTTCGTTCCCGAGCCCGAGGGGCTCCCGGGACGTGACGAGCACTCCGACATCGGGGCAGCGCCGGCCGATCTCGACGACCAGCGCGGCCACGTCGTCCAGGACCTGCTCTGCGTTGTCGAGCACCAGCAAGGCCGATCCCCGGCCCGCGAGCGCGCCGGCCACCCGACCCTGCAGCTCCTCCGTCGTGCCCGGGGACGGGGAGAGCCCGATCGTGCGGCCCACCGCGATCGCCACGTCGCCCGGCGCCCCGCAGGACTCGAGCTCCGCCAGCCAGACCGCGGATCGGTCCGCAGCGTCCCGCAGGGCCACCGCGACGGCGAGTGACAGCGACGTCTTCCCGGCGCCCCCGGGGCCGACCAGGCTCACCAGCGCGCCGGGCTCGGCCGCGAACAGCCGCAGGAGCCGATCCCGCGCCCCGTCCCGGCCGACCAGGTCGGGAGCGAGCCGCGGCAGGTTCCCGGGCGCGGCCGCCCACCCGGCCCCCCCCCCGGGGGGCCGGGCCCCCGCCCCCCCCCGCGCCCGGGCCCCCCCCCCCCCCGGACCCCCCCCCGGGGGGGCGCGCGCCGCGGCTGGGGCCGGGGCGGGGCGGATGCCGCGCCCCCGGGCGGGGGGGCGGGGGCCGGGGCGGCCGCCGTCGACGGAGCCGCCGCCGGCCGGTGACCGCCCGCGTCGAAGCGGTAGCCGGCGCCCGGCACGGTGACGAGGTGCTCCGGGCTGGAGGGGTCGCGCTCGATCTTCGAGCGCAGGCGGGAGATGGTCACCTTGACGGTGCGGCTGACGACCCCCCCGCGGTAGCCCCAGACCTCCCGCAGCAGGTCCGCGCGGTCGACGACGCGCCCGCCCGAGCTCGCCAGGAAGGCGAGCAGCTTCGCCTCCATGGGACGCAACGCCCGGTCGCCGTCGGGCCACCGCGCCACGAGACCCGCGAGATCCACGTCGCAGGCGCTCAGCTCGAGACGCCGACCCTCCTCCGCCGTCACGACGCGACCTGCTCGGCGCGGTTCAGCCCCATGGCCCCATCGTAGGGGGGCGGCGGTTGGCGGGCTAGGAGCGGCGACGCCGGGGAAGGAGCAACATCGCCAGCAGGGCCAGGGGCGCGACGGCTCCCGGCGAGGCGCCCGTGGAGCAGCCCCCGCAGCCGGCGTTGCAGTACTCGGGCTGGACCCAGTCCTCGTCGGGCTCGCCTTCGCCCCGCTCCCAGGTGAGCGCGACGGAGTCGGACAGGCTGCCGAGCTTCGCCCGGAGCGTCGCCTGGCGGGTGCCCGCCCCCTGGTCGGGGGGGAAGCAGCCGTCGTACAGCCAGACGTAGTCGTCACCGGCGAGGGGGAAGAGGGAGATCGGGCCCGGCTGGCTGCCCGGCACGACCTGCAACGAGTGGCCCGTCAGGGTCCAGGTGACGGGCGCGCCGAGCACCGGGTTGCCGTCGGCGTCGCGCGCGACCGCCCGGGCGCCGAGGGGGCTGCCGGGCAGCTCGCCGTCGGACCGGATCGGCACCGAGTAGGCGCCGAGCACGTCGAGCGTCGCGATGTCGTCCAGCGGCACCGCGATCACCTCGCCGGTGGTCCAGCTCTCCGCCCCGATCGTCAGCTGCAGCTGCACCCGGCTGCCCGACGCGAGCCGCAGCCGGACGCCGGGGCCGTAGGGGGCATCGTGCTCCTCGCCGTCGTCGAAGATCGGCTCGGTGCCCGGCTCGTCCCCCTCCAGCGTGATCACCGTCAGGGTGGTCGCGTCCGAGTTGAACGCGACCGCCTCGGTGCCGCCGTCGTGGAGCAGCCCGACGTGCAGCAGCACCGGCTCCCCCTCGACGACGCGGAGCGGATCCGGCCAAGGCGCCGGCCACTCGTCCGGCCAGGGGCCGGCATCCCCCTCGGTCGCCCCGACGGTCGCGGCGTGCTCGCCGAAGCGGAGCAGCCCGAGGGACAGCGCGTCGGCGTCGACCACCTCGACGCTCACCTGGTCGACCGGCGGCTCGGCGTCGTAGTCGTCCGCGCAGGGCTCGCCCGTCGGCTCGACGGACAGGACCGCCGTGCCCGCCTGGGCGAACGTGTAGCAGCCGTCAGCCACGTCGACGCCGTCTGCGACGACCTCGTACCCGCACGCCTGGTAGGCCGCGGACCCCTCCCCCGAGTGCCCCTTGAGGTTCAGGCAGATCGTGGTGCCGGCGAGCACGGGGCCGCTGTTGCGGAAGCCGTAGAAGGGGTCGGCGTGCACCCCCGGCGGGGGGTCCTCCCCCTCGACCTCCGGCGGGCTCTCGAAGGCGAAGTGGCCGCCGTCGGTCAGGATGTGGGCGGGCGGGCAGCCGACGAGCAGGAGCGCGGCGGCCGGAAGCAGGAGGAAGTGGGTCCGTCTCATGACGCCCCGAGGCTCGCACGGTCCGGGCCGCCCCCATCGGGGTGTCTCGGTCCCAGCGGGCAGCGCCATGCCCGCCTCGGGTCGCGCGACGCCCGGAGTCGAACCACGGGCGGCGGCGGGTTGATTTGACGCGCGCGTGAGCGCCGATATCCTGCGCCACCCTGGGGAGCCCGATGAGCACACGCAGCCAGCACAACGCGCAGCATCCCTGCGTCGTCACGATCGACCACCGCAGCAAGCCCCGGGTGCTGTTCAGCGGTGACCAGCTGGTGGAGGTCGACCTGCCGGTCGGCACGCGGGTCATCTACCCGAAGCCGCCGATGGCCGCCCTGCCCGACGTCGACGCCGCGATCCGCTACGCCATCAACCACCCCGAGGGCGGGGCGCCGCTGTTCGCGCGGCTCGAGCCGGGGATGAAGGTCACGATCGCGATCGACGACATCTCGCTGCCCCTGCCGCCGATGCAGCGGCCCGACATCCGCCAGCGCGTGCTCGACATCGTCCTGCCGCTGCTCGCGGACCACGGCGTCGAGGACATCCACCTCATCGTGGCGACCTGCCTGCACCGGCCGATGACCCAGGCGGAGATCCGCCGCATGGTGGGCGAACGCACGTTCGACAAGTACTGGCCCGACCGCCTGTACAACCACGACGCCGAGAAGCCCGGCGGCCTGACGAAGCTGGGCACGACGGATCACGGCGAGGTCGTCGA
Source organism: uncultured Rickettsiales bacterium (assembly GCA_964416435.1). GTDB lineage: Bacteria > Myxococcota_A > UBA796 > UBA9615 > UBA9615 > CAYQEG01. The sequence continues at coordinate 14,412 of CAYQEG010000129.1, read as the reverse complement.
GATCAACACCCGGGCCGCCACGTCCGACCTGGTCATCTACCTGAACCTCAACTTCGTCCCGATGGACGGTGGCCACAAGTCGGTCGCGGTCGGGCTGTGTGGCTACCGCAGCCTCCGCCACCACCATGAGCCGGGCACGATCCGCGAGTCGGACAGCTACATGGACCCCGAGCGGTCCGAGCTCAACACCAAGGTGACCCGGATGGGGCGCCTGCTCAGCAAGCACGTCGACGTCTTCACGATCGAGACGACCGTGAACAACCGCATGTTCGGGCCCCAGCTCTCCTTCCTCGCCAAGAACGAGGACGAGCTGACCCCGAAGGAGGAGCTGGCCCTCAAGGCGCTGGTCAAGTCGCTCCGGGCGCTGCCCCAGCCGGCCCGGCAGGCGATCTTCGAGAAGGTGCCGGCGCCGTACGGGGTGACCGGGGTGTTCGCCGGCGAGACCGAGGCGGCCCACGCCAAGACCCTGCAGAAGTGCTGGGATCAGTACCTGGTGCCCGTCGAAGGCCAGGCCGACATCCTGGTCACCGGGGTCCCCTACATCAGCCCCTACAACGTCGGCGCGTACCTCAACCCGGTGCTCGTCTCGGTGCTCATCCAGGGCTACCTTCACAACCTGTATCGGGGGATGCCGCTGCTCAAGGAGGGCGGGACGGTCATCGCCTTCCACCCCTGCACCGACAAGTTCGACCGGACCCAGCACCTGCCCTACGTCGAGTTCTTCCACGACATCCTGACGAAGACGCGCGACGCCGACGTGCTCCACAAGGAGTTCGAGGACGAGTTCCGCAAGAATCCCGCGTACATCCAGCTGTACCGGAGCGGCAACGCCTACCACCCCGCCCACCCCTTCTACATGTGGTACTGGGGCGAGAACGGGCGGCAGCACATCGGTCGGATCATCATCGTCGGGGCGGACAACGAGTACGTGCCGAAGACGCTGGGGTACGAGACCGCGTCGACGTTCGCGGAGGCGCTCCGGATGGCCCGGGACGGTGGGCCGGCGGACCCGGAGATCTCGTGCCTGCACATCTGCCCGATGCTGATGGCGGACGTGAAGCCCCGACCCGAGCCGCTGCGCCTCCTGCCCGGGGGCGCGGCGTGAGCTCCCCCCTCGACCTCCGGGCCCAGCTGACGGGCGCCCGGCTCCTCGTCATCGGGGGGACCGGGTTCCTGGGCAAGGTCTGGCTGTCGATGCTGCTCGAGCGCTTCGGCGACCGGATCGAGCACGTCTACCTGGTGGTGCGACCGAAGGCGGGCCTGGATCCCGAGGCCCGGTTCTGGGCCGAGGTGGCCCCGTCGGGGGCGTTCGACCCGCTGCGCGCGAAGCACGCCGGTCCCGCCTACGAAGAGCTGATGCGGGCGAAGATCACGCCCATCCCGGGCGACGTCAGCGAGCCGATGGCGGGCATCCCCGAGGCGGTGCGGGACAAGCTCCGGGGCACGCTGCACGCGATGGTCAACGCCGCCGGGGTGGTCGACTTCAACCCCCCCCTGGACGACGCGCTGGGCGTCAACGCGTTCGGCATGCAGAGCCTCGTCGCGCTCGCCCAGGACCTGGGCGATCTGCGGCTGATGCACACCTCCACCTGCTACGTGGCCGGCCGACGCACGGGCCAGGTCGACGAGGTGGATCCCCGAGAGCACCCCTTCCCCCGCGCCGCCGAGCTGTCGGGACAGCACTGGGACCCGGACAACGAGATCGCCGAGTGCGTCGACGTCATCGAGCACGTGCGACACCGCAGCGGCGACTCGTTCCGACAGTCCGAGTTCCTGGATGAAGCGCGGCGCCGGCTGATCGACAAAGGCGAGCCGGCGCGCGGCACCGCCCTGGAGTCGGAGCTGACCCGAGTGCGGCGCAAGTACGAGGAGGCGCAGCTGGCGGAGGCGGGACGCGAGCGCGCGTCCTTCTGGGGCTGGCCCAACACCTACACGTACACCAAGTCCATCGGCGAACAGATCCTGGCCGACAGCGGGGTGCCCTTCTGCATCGTGAGGCCGGCGGTGATCGAGTCGAGCCTGGCGTTCCCGAGCGTCGGCTGGAACGAGGGCATCACCACGTCGGCCCCGATCATGTACCTGGCGATGAAGGGCATGACCGGCATGCCCGCGAACCACGACTCGGTGCTGGACGTGGTGCCCGCCGACATGGTCGCCGCGGGCATGATCCTCGCCCTCGCCGAGCTGCTCGAGGGCAGCCACAAGGCCGTCTACCAGCTCGGCACGTCGGACACGAACCCGTTCCCGATGTACCGGCTCATCGAGCTGACCGGCCTGTACAAGCGCCGCAAGTTCCGCGGCGGCGGCGGCAGCCCGCTGCTCGACTGGATCCAGGCCAACTACCAGACCATCCCGGTCGGGCCGAAGCGCTGGAGCGCCATCGGCCCGGGCGCCACGACGCGCCGGCTGAAGGCAGCGTCGGGCCTGCTGCGCCGGGTCACCGCCGACGTGCCGCTGCTCGGCGGCGCGCTCGAGCCCGCGGCGAAGGCGCTGGACGGCGTCGCCGGCACCATGGCGCTGACCGACAAGGTGGTGGACCAGTACGTGCCGTTCACGGCGACCCACAACTACGTCTTCAGCTGCCGGAACACGCGCTCCGCCCTGGACCGGGTGCCCGAGGACCAGCAGGCGCTGGTGCCCTGGGCGCCGGAGACGATCGACTGGCGCACCTACTGGCTGGACGTGCATTGCCCCGGCGTGGAGAAGTACGTCTGGCCGGTCATCGAGGACCGGATCAAGCGGCCCCGCAAGGCGCTGCGGCCCCACGACGACCTGGTCGCGTTCCTGGACGAGATCGCCGAGCGCCACGGCCACGCGCCAGCCCTGCTCGTCCGCCACCCCGACGGCTTCAGCCGGGTCACGTTCGTGGAGCTGCGCGACCGCGCCCGGGCGACCGCGAAGCGGCTGCTCGCCGCCGGCGTGCGGCACGGCGACCGGGTGGTCCTGTCCGGCCGGAACCACCCCGACTGGGTCGTCGCCTTCTTCGGCATCCAGCTGGCGGGCGCCGTCGCGGTCCCGCTCGACCCCGGGCTGGAGGCGGACGACGCCACGGTCATCGCGGACAAGGCCCAACCCCGGCTCGCGTTGCTGGACGACGAGGCGCTCGCGGCGTTCGGCCGGGCTGTCGAAGCGGACCGGCTCGACCTCGCCGAGACGACCGCCCCCGGTCGCGCGGAGCCGCTGCCCGACCCGAAGGTCACCGGGGACGACGTCGCATCGATCCTGTTCACCTCCGGGACCACCGGCGATCCCAAGGGCGTGATGCTGACCCACGCCAACTTCTGCTCGCTGCTCGCGAGCCTCGCGCGGGTCTTCGACCTGGGCGAGCAGGACCGCGTGCTGTCGGTCCTCCCCCTGCATCACACCTTCGAGTTCACGTGTGGCCTGCTGCTCCCGCTGTCCCGGGGCACCCGCATCGTCTACCTGGACGAGATCACCGGCGAGGCGCTCAGCTCGACGCTCTCGGACGCGCGCATCACGGCGATGGTCGGGGTGCCGGCGCTGTGGCAGCTGCTGGAGCGCCGCATGCTCGCCCGCGTCGCGGACAAGGGGCCGATGTTCGAGTCGGTGTTCGACGCCGGGTTGGAGCTGAACCGCTGGCTCGGGCGCGCCACGGGGCTGGACGTCGGCCGGCTGATCTTCGGCACCGTGCACAAGGGGCTGGGAGGCAACATCCGGCTGCTCATCTCCGGCGGCGCCGCGCTGCCCGAAGAGACCCACCGCTTCTTCGCCGGGCTCGGGCTGCACCTCGCCGAGGGGTATGGCCTGACGGAGGCGGCGCCGGTGCTCACGGTCGACGCGCCGCGGCCGGGGGCTCGTCCCGGCACGGTCGGGCGAGCCATCCCGGGCGTGGAGCTGCGCATCGCGGAGCCCGACGACCAGGGCGTCGGCGAGGTGCTGGCCCGCGGCCCCAACGTGATGAAGGGCTACTTCCGGAACTCCGAGGCGACCACGGAGGTGCTGGACGCCGACGGTTGGCTGCACACCGGCGACCTCGGCCGGATCGACCCGCGGGGCAAGCTCGTCGTCGTCGGCCGGGCCAAGGACGTCGTGGTCACCGCGACGGGCGAGAACGTCTACCTGGACGACGTCGAGGCGAAGCTCGGCGCCGTGCCGCACATCGAAGAGCTGTCCCTGGTGGGGCTGCCCGACGGCCGGGGCGGCGAGCAGCTCGGCCTGCTCGCGACCCGCCGCAGCACGAGCAGCCACGACAACGCCCGCTCGGCGCTGCGCAAGGCGATCGGCCGGCTCCCGTCGGCGCACCGGCCGGCGCTCCTGTACCTCGTCGACGCGCCCCTCCCCCGGACGGCGACGCGGAAGGTGAAGCGACGGGAGGTCCGCGACGTCCTGGAGCGGATCCACGAGGCGACGCGCGCCGCCGAGCGCCCCCCCGCCGTCGGCGCGGCCGCGGGCTCCCCGGCGAGACGCGCGATCGCCCAGGTCGCGGGACGGGACGTCGAGAGCCTGACGTCGGCCACCCGCATCGCGGACGAGCTCGCGTTCGACTCGCTGATGTGGGTCGAGCTGGCCGCCGCCCTGGACGACCAGCCGGGCCCCTCGCCGGACAGCGGCGCGCTCGCCGATTGCGAGACGATCGCCGACGTCGAGGCGCTGCTCGCCTCCACCGATCAGCTCCCGGCGCGCGCCCAGGAGCCGACCCCGGCGCCCGCGGACGAGCCCTTCCGGTTCCCCGGCCCGCTGGTCACCCCGCTGCGCAAGGCGCTGCGAGCCGGGCAGCGGAACATCTACGAGTCGCTGCTCGACGTGACGGTCACCGGCCGCGCCCACGTGCCGATGAACCGCCAGGTGCTGGTGGTCAGCAACCACAACTCGCACATCGACATGGGCCTCGTGAAGACGGCGCTCGGCTCGTACGGCGAGGACATGGTGGCGCTGGCGGCGGCCGACTACTTCTTCGAGGGGCACCCGCTGTGGGTCGCCTACGTCGAGCAGCTGACCAACCTCGCCCCCCTGGCGCGCGGCACGAGCTATCGGCAGAGCCTGCGCCAGGCCGCCGACGCGGTGCGCAGCGGTCGGGTCGTGCTGATCTTCCCCGAGGGCGGACGCCAGGGTGACGGCCGCCTCAAGGACTTCAAGCCGCTGGTCGGCAAGCTGATCCAGGAGACCCGGATCGACGTGCTGCCCATGTTCCTGTGGGGCACCCACGACGCGCTCCCGAAGGGCGCGGTGCTCCCCCGAGGTCGCAAGGTCGGCGCCCGGATCGGGCCCACGATCGACTTCGCCGACCTGGTCCGGCTGACCGAGGGGCTCAAGCCGGCCGCCGCGTCCCGGGTGATCGCCCAGCTCCTGCACGCCGCCGTCGCCGCCCTGAAGGACGGCTCGGCGCTGGACGTCTCGGAGCTGGAGACCTGGGATCCGAACGCCGAGCGCGCGCCGGTCGACCCCATGGAGGCGCTGTTCGGTGAGCTGCCGACCCGGTTCAAGCCCGACGCCGCCACCGAGGGGGCCAGCTGGTACTTCAGCCTCGGCGGCGAGGAGGGCCGATGGACCGTGATCGTCGAGCCGGGGACCTGCGAGGTCCGGCGGGGCAAGCCGCCCGGCGGCGTCGCCGACTGCGTCATCAAGACCAGCCCGGACCTGTGGACCCGCATGGTCCGGGAGGCGTACGTGCCGGAGGTGAGCGAGTTCGTCACCGGCGCGATCAAGACGAGCGACCTGGACAAGCTCCAGGTGTTCGCCCAGCTGTTCAAGCTGGGCCCGCTGGACGTGGACGGCGAGCCGGACGAGGCCGCGGAGGGGGGGCGATGAGCCCCGAGGAGACGGACCGATGAAGCGGACGAGCATCGCGTTCCTGGCCATCGCGGCGGCGGTGGCGATACCGACGGGGACGTCGGCCGACCAGAAGCAGCTGGGCGCCCCGGAGGTGGAGCGGGTCACCCTGACCCGGGACTGGCCGCTCGGGACGACGGTCGACGTGGTGTTCGACCGCGACAGCACCCGCACCTCGGGGGCGAGCGAGTCCCAGCGCTCGTCGCGCGCCGGCTGGACGTGGACCGTCGAACGCAAGGGCCGTGACCTGCTGATGAACGCCTCGAACATCAGCTTCGAGTTCCTCACGAAGCCCGAGCTCGGCGCCATGGCGACGCTGACCCTGGTCGCCGACCGCATCATCGGTACGCCCTGGAGCCTGGCGGTCTCGGACGACAGCGCCCGGGTGACGGACGGTCGCCGGATCCGGGCCGACATCGGCGCGGTGATGGACGAGTGGCGGGTCGGCGCCGACCAGCAGGCGGTGTTCGACACGATGATCACCGACGAGTCGCTCGACGCGATGGCGGACGACTTCTGGGGCACCGCCTTCGTGTGGCCGGAGACGATGTTCCTCGGCGACCGCGAGGACGTGACCCTGAGCCAGGCGATCCCGCAGCTCGGGGGGGCGGTGGTGGACTTCGACGTGGGCTGGGTGTGGACCGGCTGGGCCCCCTGCGCCGAGGGGGAGGACGAGAAGTCCTGCGTCGTGCTCGAGATGACGAGCCACTCCAACCCGGCCCAGCTGCGGGACGCGGTGGTGCCGCTGATCACGTCCCTGACGGGGATGGACCCGTCGGAGATGGACGTGCAGATCGGGGAGGTCGTCAACGCCCAGACCGTGCGCGTGCTCGCCGAGCCCAACGGCATGCGGGTGCGCAGCGTGCTCAACCTGCGGCGCTTCGGCATGGCGATCGTCGTCGAGGGCGACTCGCTCCAGCAGGCGTCGACCGACCGCCGGCTGTGGACCCTGACCTGGAACGACCCCGCCCCCGGCAAGGGCAAGGGCGGGGGCAAGGGCCGCAAGAAGGGCAAGAAGAGCAAGCGGGATCGGCTGGGCCGCAAGTGAGGGGGCTGAAGTGAAGGTCCTGATCACCGGCGCGAGCGGGTTCCTCGGGCGCCACCTCCTGGAGCGGCTCGGCCAGGACCACGAGGTGGTCGGGCTCTGCCGCAGGCCCGGGTCGGACGATCGACTGGTCGCCGGGGACGTGCTCGACCCCGGCTCCCTGACCGGGCCGATGGCTGGCTGCGACGCGGTGGTGCACGCCGCCGGCGGGGTGTCCCACCGCCAATCCGACGCGGACTGGTTGTTCGAGGTGCACGTCACCGGCACCGAGAACGTGATGGATGCGGCCGCCGAGGCCGGGGTCGACACGGTGCTGTACGTCAGCACGTCGGGCACGGTCGCGGTCAGCGAACAGGACCGGGTGCTCGACGAGGAGTCACCGGACCCGCTGCCGGTCATCTCCCGGTGGCCCTACTACCGGGTCAAGCGCACGGCCGAGAAGGCGGCCCTGAAGGCGGGCGCCATCGTCGTCAACCCGACTCTCCTGCTCGGCCCCGGGGACCGGGACGAGAGCTCCACGAAGTCGGTCCGGATCCTGCTGGAAGGCTCGGTGCCGGCGGTGCCGAAGGGGGGCCTCTCCTTCGTCGATGTCCGGGACGTCGCCGACGGCGTCGCGCTGGCCCTGGAGCGGGGCGAGGGCGGGGAGCGCTACCTGCTGGGCGCGGTCAACCTGACGTTCACCGAGTACTACGAGCGGCTCGCCCGGACCGCGGGCGTGAAGCCACCGGCGATCACCCTGCCCGCGGCGACCCGGACCGTGCTCGGCTGGCTCCCCGACCGGGCCCGCCAGGCGGTCGCGGACCGCTTCGGGGTGGACCAGATCGAGCTGCAGATGGCGTCTCACTACTGGTACCTGGACGCGGGCAAGGCCCGGCGAGAGCTGGGCTGGACGCCCCGCGACCCGGGCGAGACGTTGGCCGACACGGTCGAGGACGTTCGCGCGAGGCTGAACGCCTGAGTCGCGGTACTCTGGGCTCGAGGGCCGCCTGAGTGAGCACGAAACCTGCCGAGAGCGGTGCACCGCACCAGCTGCTCAGCTATCTGCCGTCCCGCCTCGTGGGGCGGCTGGCGGCCCGTGGCGTGCCTGCGCAACCGGGCGCCGACGCGTTCGAGGCCGCGGCCCTGTTCACCGATCTGACCGGCTTCACGGCCCTGGCCGAGCGGCTGTCGCGGCAGGGCCCCCGGGGCGCCGAGCGGCTCACCGAGATCCTCGAGCAGGTGTTCGGGCTCCTGATCGACCGGGTCCTCGACTGGGGCGGCGACATCGTCACGTTCGCGGGCGACGCGATCCTCGCCGCGTGGCCCATCGAGGGCGATGACGGAGGGGCCGACGCAGTCACCGCCGCCGTCGGCTGCGCCCTGGCCTGCCGCGACGCGATCCACGCGATGGCCGCCCTCCCCGAGGGTGAGCTCCGACTCCGCAGCGGGGTCGGGGTCGGCGGGTACACGCTCTCGGACGTCGGGGGACGGGCTGGGCGCTGGGCCCATGTGTCCGCCGGAGGAGCGCTGATCGCGACCGGCGCAGCCGAGAAGGCGGCCGGCTCGGGGGACGTCTTCGTCTGCGAGCGGGCCCACCGACTCGTCCGGGACCGGTTCGACGTGGAGCGCACCCCCGGCGGCTGGCGGGCGGTCCGAGCTGCTCACGACGTCGTCGCCCCGGGCGCCCCGGCCGACCCGGGCGCCCCGGGCGACCCGCCCTCACCTTCGGCCGCGGCGGTCCGGGCATACCTGCCGCCGGCGGTGCTCAGCCAGGTCGACGCGGGCCAGACCCGGTGGATGGCCGAGCTCCGGCCCGTCTCCTCGGTGTTCCTGCGGATCAAGGGGCTCGACCCGAGCGACCCCGCCGCCGGGGCGACGCTCCAGGCGCTCGTCGTCCGGGTCCAGGAGCTGCTGGATCGCTGGGAAGGCACGCTCAACAAGCTGCTCTGCGACGACCTGGGGACCACGCTGGTGATCGGGTACGGGTTCCCGCCCCACGCCCACGAGGACGACTCGGTTCGGGCCGTGCGCACCGCGATCCGCCTCGCGGATCATTGCCGGACCGAGGGCCTGCCCTTCGGCATCGGCGTCGCGACGGGCCGGGCCTTCTGCGGCGCCTACGGCTCGGACCGACGGCGCGAATACACGATGCTCGGCCCGTCGGTGAACCTCGCGGCCCGGCTCATGGGTCACGCGCAGGACGACGTGCTCTGCGATCCGCCGACGGTCCGGCACGCCCTGCAGCGGCTGTCGTTCCAGGAGCTCGACCCGGTGGACGTCCGGGGGGTGGCCGAGCCGGTGCCCGTCGCGCGCCCCGTCGCGGAGCGGGGCCTGTCCGGCCGGCACGAGGTGCTCCTCACCGGCCGGGACGACACGCTGTCGGGCGCGCTCGCGTCCCTGTCCGGCTCCGGCGGGTCCTCCGGCAACTACTCCAACCCGCCGGACCGCTCCGTCGACGCCAGTTCGAGCCCGGTGGGGTTCGAGACCATCGGCACCGGGGGGGTCGCTCCGGTCGAGGTCGTCGGGCGCCTCGAAGAGAAGGAGCTGCTCCGCCGGCGGCTGGACCAGCTGGTCAACGGCGGTCGGAAGGGCGCCGTCGTCATCGAAGCGGAGGCCGGCTACGGCAAGTCCCTGCTCGGCGCGTGGCTGCACGGCGAGGCGCTCGAGTCGCTGACGTCCCCGCTGCTCGGCGCCTGCGAGCCGACCACCCGGAACGACGCGTGGCACCCGTGGCGACAGGTCTTCATCGACCTCGTCGGCCTCGAGGACCTCTCCGATCCCGAGCTGCTGGCGGAGTGGGCGAGGCAGCGCCTCGACGGTGACGAGCGCCTGGAGGCCTGGATCCCGCTGCTCGGCGACCTGCTGCCGACCGACCTGCCGGACAACGAGACGACTGCGAACATGACCGGCGGGCGCCGCGCCGACGCGCTCGGCGAGCTCCTGGCGGCGCTGCTGGCGGCCGAGACCCGAGCGCGGCCGCAGCTCATCCTCCTGGAGGACGTGCACTGGATGGACCCCTCCTCGTGGGCGTTCGTCAGCGTCGTGCTTCGGCTCGTGGACCGCATCCTGCTCGTCCTCTTGACCCGGCCGATGGGGAGCCAGGCTCCCCGGGAGTTGACCCTCCTGCTCGAACGGGAGGACTGCGACCACCAGGTGCTCGACCGCCTCGCCCCGAGCGAGGTGACGGACCTCGTCTGTCAACTGCTCCACGTCGAGGGGCTGCCCGAGCCGGTGGCCGGGGCGATCACCGGCCGCGCCGAGGGCAACCCCTTCTATGCCCAGGAGCTGGCTCACGCGCTGCTGGAGTCCGGGGCGATCCGGGTGGCCGACCGGACGTGTCATGTCGACTCCCCGGACCTGACCCTCCACCTCCCCGACACGCTGCAGGGCGCCGTGACGAGCCGGCTGGACACCCTCGACCCCCGGCATGGCCTCACCGCGAAGGTCGCCTCGGTCATCGGCCGATCGTTCGGCCGTGACGTGCTGTCCGAGGTCCACCCCCAGGCGGAGGCCCGACCGGAGCTTCCCGACCACCTGACGGCGCTCTCCGACGCCGGGATCGCCGAGGCCGACGGCGGTGACGACGAGGCGCCCTGGACCTTCCTGCACGTGATCATCCAGGAGGCGGCCTACGCCCTGCTGCCGTACGCCCAGCGGCGCGAGCTGCACGCCGAGGTGGCGGGCTGGTACGCCGCCCACCCGGACGACGCGGCCACCGTCGGCCCCGTCCTGGCGTGGCACTACCGCCAGGCCGAGCAGCACGGCGACGCGGTCGACGCGCTCGAGGCGGCGGGGGCCGCGGCGGCAGCGCGGGGCGCGTACGCCGAGGGGCTCACCCTGCTGGACGAGGCGCTGGAGGTCGACCGACTGCTCGTCGCCGAGGGCGGTGCCACGTCGCCCGCGCGCGTCGCGGAGTGGCACAAGCTGCGGGCCGACTGCCTGATGAGCCGCGGGGACTTCGCCGGGTCGAAGGCGACGTACGAGCTGGCGCTCGCGCAGCTCGGCCTGCCGCTGCCGACGAGCAAGCTCGGCTGGGCCTGGTGGCTGCTGCGGGAGGTGACCAACCAGGTCGCCCACCGGGTGCTCCCCGACTTCATGCGCCGGCGGGTGGCGGGCCCCGCCGAGGCCCGGATGCGCCAGGCGGCGCTGATCTACGCCGCCTGGGCAGCGGTCGCCTACTTCACGATCGAGCCGCTCCACTGGTTCATCGGGGGGGTCACGGCGATCAACATCGCGGACCGGGTCGGCGACGACCAGGTCTCGGGCCAGGCGCTCGGCGCGTTCGGAAACGTCGTCGGGGCGCTCAAGCTGCAGAGGGCGGCCCGGTACTACCTGAAGCGGAGCGAGGGGATTACGGATTCGCGCAACCGAACCGTCTGTCACTGGTCGGAGGCGGTGTTCGACCTGACGTACTGCCGGTGGGAGGCGTCCCGCCGCGTCGCGACCGAAGGCATCGAGCTGTGCGAGCGCACCGCCGACCGGTACAGCATCGGGCTCGGCTACACGATCCGGGGGCTCGACTCGCTCCTCGTGGGCCGGCTGCAGGACTGCGTCGAGGACAACGCCCGCACGCTCGTCGTCGCCCGGCTGGTCGGCAACACGGAGCACGAGTCGTGGTCGCTGAGCTTCGGCGCGCCCGCCCTCCTGGCGCTCGGCCGGACCGAGCAGCTGGCTGCCGACCTGACGGCGATGGAGGGCCTGGTCCCGGTGCTCGACCCGTTCACCCACGTCGGGTTCCACGGGGTGCGAGCGCAGGCTCGGGCGCGCGACGGCGACTACGTCGGCGCTCTGGAGGACGCGGCGGAGATGGTTCGCCTGTACGGCCAGCACCCCCTGGCGCTGTTCACCCACCTGCCGGGCTTCGCCGGCGGATCGGAGGCGGTGCTCGCCGCGGTCGAGGCGGTGACCGGAGGGGCCGAGGTCGCCGTGCCCGAGGGCTGGACCCTGGCGAAGCTCGACAAGAAGGTCGCCGGGCTGATGACCGCGGGGGCGTTCAGCTACGTCTACTTCCGCCCCCGAAAGCACCTGCTCGCGGGCACCCGGGCCCACCTCGCCAGCAAGGCCGGGGCGGCTCGCAAGGCGTGGCGCAAGGCGGCGGCGCTCGCCGACAAGCTCGCGATGCCCTACGAGCGTGCGCTCGTCTCCCTCGAGCAGGCGCGCCTGCTCCCCGCCGGCAGCGCGGAGGCGCGAGCCGCCCTCGACGACGCCCGCGAACGCCTGACCGCCCTGGGCGCGGCCGGCGACCTGAAGCGGCTCCAGGCGCTCGCCAACCGCTGAGCCGACCCCGGGCGGGGTTGGCCCGGATCTCGCAGTCGAAACGCACGTAGCGAGTGGGTGGGGCGTCGTCCGCCCTGCCCTTCAACCCCTCCCGGACGGGACTCGACATGCGTTACCTCCTCTCCCTGTTCACGGCGGCCGTGCTCGCGCTGACCGCCACCCCCGCTATTGCCCAGACGCTCATCGGCTTCGAGGGCGTGACCGAAGGGACCCCCATCACCGACTACTACTCGGGCCTCACCTTCTACCTGGCCGGCGACGGGGCCAGTCGCGACCCCGTCATCGCGGTCGAGAACACCGGTGACCCGGCCAACCGGTTCGCCTACATCGCCGGCGGCACCGACGATCTGACGCCTCACGGCGCCGCCCTCCTGAGCGACGGCGGCACGTCCGACTCGAGCCACTACGGCGCCTACTTCGACGCCGCGGTGAGCGAGGTCACGTTGCAGTTCATGGACTTCGGTGACTGCGTGGCCGGCAAGCCGACCGGCGCCGACATCACGGTCGGGCTGACCGCTTTCAACGGCCTGGGCGGCGTCGTCGACAGCGACTCGATCACCGTCCCCTACCGCTCCCTGCCCGACGGCAGCTCGCTGACGCTGCACGTCGAGGGCAGCGGCATCGTGCAGGTGGAGACCTGGGGCGATCCCGACTGCGGCAACGGCATCGACGAGTTCCGGTTCGTCCTCGAAGACAGCGACGACGACGGCGTCCCGGACGCGGAGGACGCGTGCCCGGACTCGATGACGGACGTCGACGCTGGCGTGCCGAGTGTGCGCCTGGGCACCAACCGTTGGGCCGACACCGATGACGACGGCGTGTTCGAGACCAAGGCCCCCAAGGGCAACGGTCCGCAGCTGTCATTCGATCTCGAAGACACCGCGGGCTGCTACTGCGCGGACATCATCGCCGCGATGGAGCTGGGTGCCGGACATACGAAGTTCGGCTGCAGCATCTCGGCGATGCAGGACTGGATCGGCCAGCTGCCGTAGGGCTGTTCGGGCCATGGCTCGCCGATTGAGCGGACGGTGGGGGGGGATGCACGGGGTGGTGTGCAGCCGTGCGCGGCGTGCCCGCGCCTCACCCCGGAGCGCCCGTGGGGACGTGCACGGTCAAGCCGCCCCGCGGGCCTCTCTCTCCATCAGATGTCATCCCCGCCTACCCCAGGACCAGGAGGGTCAATGTCTCGCTCGCTCCTCGCCCGCTCCCCGTGTGTCCCGCACCTCTGCAGCATCCTCGCGCTCGCGCTGAGCTCGGTCCTGCTACTGCCCGCACGGGCGGAGGCGTCGTGCGCGACCGTCTCCGGCATGAAGGCGAAGGTCTCCTGCCTGGTGGCCCAGGCGGACGGGCTGGAGGCCGACCTGGCCGCCACCCAGGCCGACCTGGCGGCGGCCGAGGGTGACATCGCAGACCTGCAGGCCGACCTGGCGGCGGCCGAAGCCTGGATCGCGCTCCTGGAGGCCTGGATCTCCGACGACATCGGCCCGCGCCTGGCGCTGATCGAAGCGGACTACCTGAGCGACGCCGACCTCTCCGGCTTCGCCACCGAGATCTGGGTCTCGAGCCAGGGTTTCCTGCTGCCGGGGGACCTCGCCGGCTACGCCACCGAGCCCTGGGTGACCGGGCAGGGGTTCCTGCTGCCGGTCGACCTGGACGGCTACGCCACCGAGGGCTGGGTGACCGGGCAGAGCTACCTCGTGCCCGGTGACCTCGCCCCCTACGCCACCACCCTGTACGTCGACGGCGCGATCGCCGCGGTCGACCACAGCGCCTACCTCGTCGCCGCGGACCTGACCGGCTACGCCACCGAGCTGTGGGTCGACGGGCTCGGACACCTGACCGCAGCGGACCTGGTGCCCTACGCGACGGAGGTCTACGTCGACGACGCGATCGCGGCGCTCGATCCCGATCTCTCGGGCTACGCCACGGAGACGTACGTCGACACGGCCATCGACGACAGCACCTGCCCGGTGATGGCTGACGCGGGACCGGACCGGGTCATCTCCGACGGCTCCTCCTCCTGCTCGACGGACGCGTACGGCGACGTCGTCTGCAGCACCTGCACCATCGAGTTCAAGCTCGAGAGCGCGGGCACGATCGGCAGCGATCCGCTCAGCCTGCTGTGGGCGATCGACGCCGGCAGCGGCGTCCTGTCGAGCACCACGACGCTCGACCCGACCCTGACGGTGAGCATCACCCCGACCGAGGTCGGGGTGACGGTCACCGAGGTGGTCACGGTCTCGCTGACGGCGTCCGACTGCCTCGGGGGCAGCCCGAGCACCGACACGGTCACCCTGACGGCGGACTGCACGGGCTCCTAG
>CAYQEG010000128.1:0-24186 GCA_964416435.1 uncultured Rickettsiales bacterium | reverse complement strand
GTCGAAGCCGTCGACGAGGTCGCCGTCGCAGTCGCTGTCGACCGCGTCGCAGGACTCGGGGGCGCCGGTGTAGATGGAGGCGTCGCCGTCGTCGCAGTCGGTGTGGTCGTCCTCGCCGTCGCCGTCGCTGTCGAGGCCGTCGATGAGGAACGTCGCCTCGACGTCGGCCAGGTCGTGGACCATCGCGACGTTGGACGGGGCGTGGTTGACCACCAGCTCGGAGCCGAGCAGCGTCGCGCGGATGGAGGTCAGGCCAGAGGCGTTGATCGACGCGTCCGAGGTCAGCTCCACGACCACGATCCAGTCGAGGGACTCGCCGGCGGTGACGCCGTTGTCCGCATCGTCGTCGGGCAGCTGGAGGATCTGCCAGCCGTCGACGTCGAGCAGCAGCGACGCGTTGTCCACCGAAGCCAGCTCCAGGTCCGGCCCGTCCTCCCAGACGCCGTCGCCATCGTCGAGCCAGACCGAGATCGACTCGATGATCTCGGCCGCCTCCGCGGTGCTCAGGGCTGCGTTGCCGACGGAGTCCTCGAGCGCCACCACCACGGTCGCCAGCTCCAGGTCGCCGTCGATGCCGAGGTGGGAGACCGAGATGGAGTGCAGCGCCTCGGGGAGCGTCTCGACCAGGGGGGAGGTGGACTCGTCCTGGGCGTCGATCGACCAGCGCTCCAGCTCGTTGGGGAACCAGGAGACGCGGCCGCGGGCAGGGTTGTCGTTCTGGCCGGCCATCGCGACGATGTCGAGGTCGCCGTCGCCGTCCATGTCGGCGAACAACGGACGCTCGCCCGACTCGTAGTCGTTCGGCGAGGGGCCGAACGGGTAGAGCTCCTCCGAGCTGTAGTCCATCTCGGTCGAGGACCAGCCGTCGTCGGTGCCGTCGTTCTGCAGGAAGTGCAGCTCGTTGTCCCCGATCCGGACGAGGTCGGTGTCTCCGTCGAAGTCGGGGTCGCCGGCGAACATCCGGTTGGTCGAGACCGAGTCGATGGTGTGGAGGATCCAGGCGTCGCCGTTGCCGTCGTCGTTCTCGTACCAGCGGGCGGAGTCGGCCCCGGTCACGCCGACGAGCAGGTCGAGGTCCCCGTCCCGGTCGAGGTCCGCGGTCTCGAGCTCGGACGGCCCGTTGACCGCGCCGGTGACGTCGACGAACGCAGCCCAGGACGTGGCCGAGCCGTCGGTGCTCGTGTTCCGGTAGAGGTGGGCGATGTTGTTGCCGCTCGCCGCGGCGAACAGGTCGTTGTCGCCGTCGCCGTCGACGTCTCCCCAGGCGAGCCCGCCCGGGTTGTTGAGCGTGTCCGCGGCCTCCCACTTCGTCCAGCCCAGGCCGGTGCCGTCGTTCTCGGCCCAGCCGACCTGGTCACCGTGGGAGCTGCCCGCGAAGACGAAGTCGTTATCGCCGTCGCCATCGAAGTCGCCGCCGGCCTGCAGCTTCGCCGCGCCGTCGGTGTTGAAGATGACCCCGTGGTTGGTGAAGTTCGGCGGGGAGGCGCCGTCGTTCAGGAACAGCGCGACGATGTCGTTGGTGTGCCACGAGGCGGCGATGTCGACGTCCCCGTCGCCGTCGACGTCGGTCACCGCCAGCTCCCGGGCGTTGCCGGGGAAGATCGTGCTCGCGCCGTCGGGGATGCCCGTGGTCGAGGCGTCGACGATCAGCCGATCGGTCCAGGTGGTGCCGTCGCCGTCGACGTTCTCGGTCCAGCGCACCTGCTGCGTGTTGTTGGAGACGTAGGCGGCGTCCAGGTCGCCGTCACCGTCCAGGTCGGCGACGCCCAGACCTTCGCCGTCGCGGATCTCGGTGGCCATGTAGACCTCTTCGCCGAACGTGGAGGTGCCGTGGATCCGGGTGTTGTCGTAGTGCTCGACCGTCGTGTCGGAGGCGGCGACGAGGTCCGGGTCGCCGTCCTGGTCGAAGTCCGCGGCGGTCACCGCCCCCGCTTCGACCAGCGCGCCGTCGACGACGCGGGTGACGAACGTGCCCTGCCCGTCGGTGTTGTCGTGCCACCGGAGCTGGTCGTCGCCGAGGCTGGCGACCAGCGCGTCGAGGTCCCCGTCCTGGTCCAGGTCGACCAGGTCGACCCCGCCGCCGTCGTACCCGCCGAGGGACGTGGTGGAGAAGTTGCCCGCGCCGTCGTTGTCGAACCAGCCCAGCTCCCCGCCCGAGCCGGACCCGGCCAACAGGTCGACGTCCCCGTCGCGGTCGATGTCCCCGGCGACGACCGGGCCGGCCTCCGACAGCGTGCCGACGGCGTGGTCGACCCACGACTGCGCGCTGGAGAGCCGGTTCTCGGTCCAGCGGACCTGGCCGAGGGTCTCGTCGCCGAACGCGACGTCGAGGTCGCCGTCGCCGTCCAGGTCCGCGAGGGTCACGCCGGTCGGGGCGAAGCTGCCGGCGACCGTCTCGGTGGTGCCGAAGCCCTGGGAGCCGTCGTTGTAGAAGAGCACCACGCCGTTCGAGGAGTCCGCGACCGCGACGTCGAGGTCGCCGTCCCGGTCGAGGTCGCCGACCGCGATGTCCACGGGGGTGGTGACGCCGCCGGCGGCGTGGGGGGTCCACGCGGACGCGTCGCCCGCGGTGTTCTCGACCCAGACCCAGGAGGGAGTGAGGTCGACGTAGAGCGCGTCGAGATCGCCGTCTCGGTCGAGGTCGGCGAGGCGGGGGCCCCAGGCCTCGTCGCCGGTCGCCGTGATCACGGTGAACGGTCCGAGGCTCCCGCCGCCGTTGACGAACCAGCCGAGCTCGCTCCCGGGCTGCGCGACCGCGACGACGTCGGCGTCCCCGTCCCCGTCGAGATCGCCCGACTGCGTTCCGACCACGTAACCGACCGCCGCGACTTCGGCGGGCGAGCCGAACGGCAACTCGACGGCCATCGCGGGCGCGGCCAGAAGGACGACGGTGAGGGGCAGGCCCCAGACTGCTCGCATGCGTGGGTCCCTCCAAGGAAAGCCCGAGCAGGGAGGATAGGCCAGCGGAGGGCTGGCTGCGCAGCGGCGGGGTGAGCCCTTGTAAGGGGGCGTGAGCGCAGCGGGGCGGGCCCCGAAGGACCCGCCCCGCATCTTCCGTGTTCTGTCGGCGTCGAGCCGTCAGCAGCTGCGCTCCAGCCACTCGACGTCCTCGCCCAGCGCGACCGTGATCTTCCGGCGGGCGTGCCACAGCCGGCTCATCACGGTGCCTTCCGGGATCCCGAGCCGCTGCGAGATCTCCTTGTAGGAGAGGTCCTCGAAGTGGCGCAGGATGAGGATCTCGCGGTGCTTGGCACCGAGAGTCTCGAGGGCGACCCGGACGGTCGCGGCGACATCGCCGCGCTCGGCTCGGGCCTCCTGCCCCTCCGACTCGTCCCCGATGAGGTCGAGCCGGGTGGTCCCGGAGGTCTCGTCGCGGCCGACCGGCTCGTCGAGGACGAGGTCCGGGCGGCGCACGTCGCGCTTCAGCTCGTGCAGGGCCAGGCGACGGGTGATGGTGTACAGCCAGGACCAGAGCTGGGACTCGCCGCGGAAGGTCTCCAGTCGCCGGAAAGCGACGATGAAGGCTTCCTGGGTGATGTCCCGCGCGGTCTGGCGGTCACCGAGGATCCCGTACGCGACCGCGTACAGCCGCGCCTGGTTCCGCTCGACCAGCTCCGCGAAGAGCTCGGTCCGACCAGCCTGCACCAGCCGAACGATCTCGATGTCGGTCAGCCCACGGTACTCGCGAACAGCGTTCATGTTTCACCTCCAACGTCGTTACGACTCTATAGTACTCACTATGCATCGCGATGTTCCGATTAATTGCGGTCGGGTACGTAATTGCCCGGTTGACCGGTGAATTGTCGGGGCTGGTATGGTTCGGCGCCGCAGAGGCGCTCTTAGGAGGACGCGCGTGAGCACACCGATGGCCCGGGTCCCGCCGGGCGTTCAGGTCGTCACCGGCGACGCGGCTCGCCTGACCCGACGGGTCGAGGCTGCCGCCCTGGACGCGTTCGCGGACCGTGGCTACGCCGAGGTGCTGCTGCCGATGTTCGACTACGCGGAGCTGTTCGAGCGCGGCCTGGGCGCGGCTCGGGCGCCCCGCACCTACCGGTTCACGGACCACGAGGGCCACCTGCTCGCGCTGCGCCCCGAGCTCACGACCCTGGTCGCGCGCACCGTCGCCACCCGCCTGGCGGACACCCCGCCGCCCCTTCGGCTCGCCTATTGCGGAGAGGTGTTCCGCTGGGAGCCGCCCCGACGGGGGCAGCCGGGCGAGCTACGCCAGGTGGGGGTGGAGCACCTCGGGGGCGACCGCCTGGAGGCCGACGTCGAGGCGCTCACGGTCTGCGCTGCGGCGCTCGAGGCGGCCGGGCTCGGGGGGTTCCGGCTCGTCGTCAGCCACGCCGACTTCGCCGCCGGCATCGCCGACGGGCTCGGCCTGTCGGACGTCGATCGGGAGACGTTCCGCTCGCTGCTGGACCACCGGGACCGCGACGGCCTGGACCGGTTCCTCGCCCGCTGGGCCCCGGAGCAAAAGCGGCAGCGGTTCAGCCGGCTGGCGACGCTGACGGGCGGTCGCGAGGTGCTCGGCGAGGCGCTCGACATCGTCAACAACGACCGGTCCCGCGCCGCGGTCCGCTCCCTGGAGACCCTGTTGGACGGGGCGGAGGCGGCCGGGCTGGGGGACGTCGTGACGGTGGACCTCGGGCGGGTCGCCGGGTTCGACTACTACACCGGCATGACCTTCGCGGCGTTCGTGCCGGGGCTCGGCGCCGCGATCGGCGCGGGCGGCCGGTACGACGACCTGATGGCCCAGTTCGGGCGGGACCTGCCGGCGGTCGGCTTCTCGCTCTGCGTCGACTGGATGGTGGAGCTGCTCGGGGACGACCACGGCGTCGAGCGCCGGGCCGCGGTGCCGACGGCACAGGACGGCCGGCTGACCGTCGCCCTCAGCAAGGGGCGCCTGTCGGAGCCCGCGCTGCAGCGGTTCGCCGCCGCCGGCGTGACCCTGCCCGAGGGCTGGGAGGCGTCGAGGCGGCTGTGGCTGGACGATGTCTCGGGCCGGTGCCGGTTCGTGCTCGTCAAGCCGGGCGACGTGCCGACCTACGTGGAGCGCGGCATCGCCGACGTCGGCGTGGCGGGCGGAGACGTGCTGCTCGAGAGCGGGGCCGACGTGCACGTCCCGCTCGACCTCGGGTTCGGCCGGTGCCGCCTCGCAGTGGCCGGCGAGGCGGGCGAGCCGCTGGGCAACGGCGGCCCGATCCGGGTCGGCACCAAGTACCCGCGGACGGCCGAGCGGTGGTTCCTGGAGCGCGGGCTCGCGGCGGACGTCATCCCGCTGTCCGGCTCGGTCGAGCTGGCCGCCGCGTCCGGGCTGTCCGATTGCATCGTGGACGTGGTCGAGACCGGGCGGACGCTCCGGGAGAACGGCCTGGACGTCCTGCACGAGGTCGCGGAGTGCAGCGCCGCGCTGGTCGTCAACCGGGCCGCGTGGCAGCTCCGCGGCGCCGAGGTCCGGCGGCTGGTCGAAGAGCTGCGCGCCGGTGGAGAAGCGAGATGAGCATCCCGATCGTGCCGTGGCAGGCCGGCGTGCCGAACCAACGCCTGCAGATGATCCTCCGTCGCAACGACGGGCCGGGTCCCGACGTCATCGCCCGGGTCGACCAGATCATCGCCCGGGTGCGCCGCGGGGGAGACCAGGCCCTGTGCGATCTCGCCGCCGAGCTCGACGGCGTGCAGATGACCCCCGACGAGCTGCGGGTGCCGCGGGAGCGGCTTTCCGAGCTGGCCGACGGCCTGGCGTCGGAGCTGCTCGAGGCCCTGGAGTTGGCGGCGGACAACATCCGCCGCTTCCACGCGCGCCAGCGCATCGTCGATCTGGACTACGACGACGGCGACGGCGTGCGGCTCGCGACCCGGGTGCTCCCCATCGGCAGCGCCGGGCTGTACGTGCCGGGCGGCACCGCCGCGTACCCCTCGTCCGTGCTGATGAACGCCATCCCGGCGAGCGTCGCGGGGGTGGACCGGCTGGTCGCGGTGACGCCGCCCCAGGCGTTGGACCGGACACCCGCGCTCGCGGCGGCGCTCCAGATCGCCGGCGTCGATGAGGTCTACGCCGTCGGCGGCGCCCAGGCGATCGCCGCCCTCGCCTACGGCACGGAGTCGATCAAGCGGGTCCACAAGATCGTCGGGCCGGGCAACATCTGGGTCGCCCAGGCCAAGCGGGCGGTGTTCGGCGCCGTCGGCATCGACTCGTTCGCCGGACCGAGCGAGGTGGTGGTGCTGGCCGACGAGACGGCCGACCCCGCGTGGGTAGCCGCGGACCTGCTCGCCCAGGCCGAGCACGACGCCGAGGCCGCCGCCGTCGCGATCGTCTGCGACCCCGACCTCGCCGCCGCGGTCTCCGACGAGGTCGACCGGCAGCTCCAGACCCTCCCCCGACGCGACGTCGCCGCCGCCTCGCTGCAGCGCTACGGGGCGATCTTCACCACCCTGAGCAACGACGCCGCCTGCCGCCTCGTCAACGTGCTCGCCCCCGAACACGTCGAGCTGATGATCGAGGACGCCGAGGCGCTGCTGCCGCGGATCCGCCACGCGGGCGCGATCTTCTGCGGCCACCACAGCGCCGAGGCGGTCGGGGACTACCTCGCCGGCCCCAACCACGTGCTCCCCACCTGCGGCACGGCCCGCTTCAGCTCGCCCCTCGGCGTGTGGGACTTCGTCAAGCGCAGCAGCATCATCCGCTACAGCGCGCTCCGGCTCGCCCGGACGGGCCCCGCCATCGTCGAGCTCGCTCGGGCGGAGGGGCTGGAGGCCCACGCCCGGTCGATCGCCACCCGGCTCGGGGAGGAGGGGTGAGCGACTCAGACCCACGACGGTTCCTCAAGCCCCGGGTCCGGGAGATGGCGGCCTACACGCTCGCCCCCCGGCTCGCCGCGGTGAAGGTCAACCAGAACGAGTGCCCCTGGGACCTGCCCGAGGCCCTCAAGCAGGAGATCGTCGCTCGCGCCCTCGCGGAGCCCTGGAGCCGCTACCCCGACTTCGTGCCCGCCGCGCTGTGCGAGGCGGTGGCGGGGTTCGCCGGGTGGCGGGCCGACGGGGTGCTGCCGGGCAACGGCAGCAACGAGCTCATCCAGGTGGTGCTCGGCTGCGCGGTCGGCGAACGCACCCCGGTCGTGCTCCCGGAGCCGACCTTCACGCTGTACCGCAAGATGGTCACCGTCTTCGGCGGACGGACCGAGGTGGTCCCCCTCCGGGACGACCTCGGCTTCGACGTCGACGGCCTGCTGGCCGCCGCGGAGCGCACCTCGGCCCCGCTCATCGTCGTCAACAGCCCCAACAACCCGACCGGCCAGGCGCTGAGCGAGGCCGACGTGCTGCGCCTCCTGCGAGAGCACGACGGGCTGCTCGTGCTGGACGAGGCGTACCACGAGTTCTCGGGCTGGACGGCCGCGCCGCTGCTCGCCGAGCACCGCAACCTCGTGATCCTGCGCACCTTCAGCAAGGCGGTCGGCCTGGCGGGGATCCGGTTCGGCTACCTGCTCGCGGACCCGGAGCTGACCACCCAGCTCGACAAGGCACGGCTGCCCTACAACGTCGGCCGGCTGACCCAGGCCGCGGTGCACGTCGCCGTCGAGCACTACGACGACGTGCTGCGGCCTCGGATCGACGCCATGGTCCGGATGCGGGACGACCTGCGCGACGCCGTCGCCGCCATCGACGGACTGGCGCCGGTGCCCAGCGCGGCCAACTTCATGCTCGTGCGCTGCCCCTGGTCGCCCGGGGACGTGTGCGAGGCGCTGTTCCAGCGGGGGGTGCTGGCCCGAAACGTGTCGAGCTACCCGATGCTGGACCACTACTTCCGGATCAACGTCGGCACCGACGAGGAGAACGCGGCCGTCGTCGCCGCGTTGACGCAGGTCGCCAGGGAGCTGGGATCATGAACCGACGAGCCGAGAGCAGCCGCGACACCTCCGAGACGAAGATCCGCGTCTCCCTCGACCTGGACGGCTCCGGCCGGGCGTCCGTCGCGTCGGGGCTCGGGTTCCTGGACCACATGCTGACCGCGTGGGCGAAGCACGCCCGCTTCGACCTGGAGCTGACCTGCGACGGCGACCTGGAGATCGACGAGCACCACAGCGTCGAGGACGCGGCGATCGTGCTCGGTCGGGCGTTCGCCGAGGCCGTCGGCGACAAGGCCGGCATCGAGCGCTTCGGAACGTCCTGGGTGCCGATGGACGAGGCGCTGGTGCGCGCGGTCGTCGACCTGTCGGGCCGGCCGTGGCTCACCTGGAAGGTGCCCGCGCTGCGCGAGATGGTCGGTGACCTGCCGGTCGAGCTTGCGCCCCACTTCTGGCGCAGCTTCGCCGAGCAGGCGCGGGTGACGCTCCACGTCGAGTGCCTCGACGGGAACAACCAGCACCACGTGCTCGAAGCGGTCTGGAAGTCGTGCGGGCGGGCGCTGGCGGCGGCGGTCTGCCGGACCGGCGGGGACGACGTGCCGTCGACCAAGGGCACGCTGAGCGCATGACGGTCGCGGTCGTCGACTGTGGGATCGGCAACCTCCGGTCGGTCTGCAAGGCGCTGGAGGCGACTGGCGCGGACGTCGTGCTGAGCGCCGACCGCAGCCTCCTGGCCGACGCCTCGCACCTGGTGGTGCCCGGGGTCGGCGCGTTCGGAGACTTCATGAGCGCCCTGGGGCGCATCGGGGTGGCCGGCCCCGGCGCCCCCCCCGGGGGCCCCCCGGGGGGCGGGGGGGGGGCGGGTGCAGGGGGTTGTTGCGGGCGGTGGGGCGCTGGGGGGTCGCCGCCCTGCTCCTGGCGGTGGGCGCCGACGGTGTCCCGGTGCTCGGGATCTGCGTCGGCATGCAGGTCCTGTTCGAGGAGGGGCTCGAGTTCGGGCGCCACCGGGGGCTCGGCTTCCTCCCCGGGCGGGTCGCCCGGTTCGACGACAGCAGCCTCGTCGTACCCCACGTCGGCTGGAACCAGGCCGCCGCCATGCGCCCCGACCCGCTGTTCGACGAGGCGGGCGAGCCGCCCTGGTTCTACTTCGTGCACAGCTTCCGGGCGGAGCTGCCGGACGGCGCCGAGCACCACGTCGTGGCGAGCACGGACTACGGCGGCGCGTTCCCGTCGGCGGTCCGGGCCGGCTCACTGTGGGGCGTGCAGTTCCACCCCGAGAAGAGCCAGCGGGCGGGGCTGGACCTGCTGGGCCGGTTCGTGCGCCTGCCGTCGCCTCTGACCGACCTGCCGCGGGCGGCCTGCTGATGCGCATCCTCCCCGCGATCGACCTGCGCGACGGCCGCTGCGTGCGCCTCGTGCAGGGCGACTACGACCGCCAGCTGGACTACAGCGCCGACCCGGCCGACCTCGCCCGCTCCTACGCCGAGCAGGGCGCCGGGCTGATCCACGTGGTGGACCTGGACGGCGCCCGGGACGGCGACCGCGTCAATCGGCGGGCGGCGGGCCGCATCGTGGCCGCGGCGGGGGTCGAGGTGGAGCTCGGAGGCGGGATCCGCACCGCCGACGACGTCGCCCAGGTGCTCGATGGCGGCGCGGCGTGGGCGATCGTCGGCACGCTCGCGGCCGAGCGACCCGAAGCCCTCGCGGAGCTGGTTCAGCGCTTCGGACCCCGCATCGTCCTTGGCCTGGACGTGCGGGACGGTCGGGTCGCGGTGCGGGGCTGGCGCGAGCGGTCGGATCTCACGGCGCTGCAGCTCGCCCGGATCGCCGCCGACGCCGGGGTCACCCGAGCCATCTACACCGACGTGTCGCGGGACGGCATGCTCCAGGGGCCGGACTCGGCCGGCGCGGTGGCGCTGGCCGAGGCGACGGGCCTCGAGGTCACCGCGTCGGGCGGGGTCGGCACGCTGGAGCACGTGCGAGCGGCGGCGGAGACGGGGGTCACGTCGTTGATCGTCGGCCGCGCGCTGTTCGAGGGCCGGTTCACGGTCGCCGACGCCATCGCCGCGGCGGGAGGGGCGTCGTGAGCCTGGCCCGCCGGATCATCCCCTGCCTGGACGTGGACAACGGCCGGGTGGTCAAGGGCATCAAGTTCGTCGACCTGGTCGACGCCGGGGACCCGGTCGAGCAGGCCCGCAGCTACGACGAGCAGGGCGCCGACGAGCTGGTCTTCCTGGACATCACCGCGAGCAGCGACCGCCGGGCGATCGTCGCCGACATGGTGCGCCGCGTCGCCGACACCGTGTTCATCCCGTTCACCGTCGGCGGCGGGATCCGGACGCTGGACGACATGGCGGCGATGATCGGCTCGGGGGCGGACAAGATCTCCGTCAACACCGCCGCGCTGGCCCGACCCGACCTCCTGTCCGAGGGGGCGGCGCGGTTCGGCAGCCAGGCGATGGTGCTCGCGATCGACGCGCGGCGCGTGCGCAGCGGCGCCCCCGGCGAGCCGACGCGGTGGGAGGTGTTCAGCCACGGCGGTCGTCGCGCCACCGGCCGGGACGCCGTCGGGTGGGCGATCGAGGCGGTCGGCAAGGGCGCGGGGGAGATCCTCCTGACGAGCATGGACCGCGACGGCACCGGCGACGGCTACGACCTGCCGCTGCTCCGCGCCGTCTCCCAGGCGGTGCGGGTGCCGGTGATCGCGTCCGGCGGCGCCGGCACGGTGGACCACGTGGTCGATGCGCTGACGGCGGGCGGGGCGTCCGCGGCTCTGGCAGCATCGATCTTCCACTTCGGCCGGATCTCCATCCCGGAGGTCCGCGCCGCCCTCAAGTCCCGCGGAGTCCCGGTGCGCTGATGGAACCGAAGTACGACGGTCGGGGCCTGATCCCCGCGGTGGTCCAGGACGCTCGCTCCGGCGAGGTCCTCACGGTCGCGTGGATGAACGCCGACTCCCTCGCGCGCACCGTGCAGACGGGCGAGACCTGGTTCTGGAGCCGCTCGAGAGCGGAGCTGTGGCACAAGGGCGCCACGTCCGGAAACACGCAGCGGGTGGTCGGCATGGCGCTGGACTGCGACGGCGACGCCCTCGTCGTCCAGGTCGAGCCGGCCGGCCCGGCGTGCCACACCGGCGCCCGCTCCTGCTTCCACCACGACGTCGAGGGCGGCCCCGGAAAGGTCGAGCCCGACGCGCTGGGACCGGCCCTCGCCGAGCTCGCCCGGACCGTGGCGGCGCGGGCGGCAGACCAGCCCGAGCACAGCTACACCGCCCGCCTGCTCGCCGAGGGGCCGGGCAAGATCTGCCAGAAGGTCGGCGAGGAGGCCTCCGAGGTCATCGTCGCGGCCCTCACCCAGGACGACGACCACCTCGCCGACGAAGTCGCCGACCTGCTCTATCACCTGACGGTGCTGCTCCAGGCCCGGGCCCTCCCGCCCGCCGCGGTCGCCACCAAGCTGGAGGCCCGCCGCAAGTGACCTTCCCCACCGACCTCGAGATCGCCCGCTCCGTCGTCCCCCGTCCGATCGTGGACGTCGCCGCGGACCTGGGCGTGGCCCCCGACCGGCTCATCCAGTACGGCAACGACAAGGCCAAGATCGTCCCGGACCTCGACGCGCCGCCGCGCGGTCGGCTGATCCTGGTCTCCGCGATCACCCCCACGCCCGCCGGCGAGGGGAAGACCACGACGTCGGTCGGTCTCGCCCAGGGGCTCGGGAAGATCGGCAAGAACGGCTGCGTCGTGCTCCGCGAGCCGTCCCTCGGCCCCTGCCTGGGCATGAAGGGCGGCGCGGCGGGCGGCGGCCGCAGCCAGGTCGTGCCGATGGAGGACATCAACCTCCACTTCACCGGCGACTTCCACGCCATCTCGTCCGCCCACAACCTGCTCGCCGCGGTCATCGACAACCACCTGCACTTCGGCAACAAGCTCAACCTGGAGCCGCGTACCGTCATCTGGCGGCGGGTGATGGACATGAACGACCGGGCGCTGCGGCACGTGGTGCTGGGGCTCGGCGGGCGCACGATGGGCATCCCCCGGGAGAGCGGCTTCGACATCACCGCGGCGAGCGAAGTGATGGCCATCCTGTGCCTCGCCGACGACTTCGCCGACCTCGAGCGGCGGCTCGACCACATCCTCGTCGGCCAGGAGCGGGGCACCGGCAAGGGTGTCTACGCCGCCGACCTGGAGGTCACCGGCGCGATGGCGATGCTGCTGCGCGACGCCGTGCGGCCCAACCTCGTGCAGACCCTGGAGGGCACCCCCGCCCTGGTCCACGGCGGACCCTTCGCCAACATCGCCCAGGGCACCAACTCGGTCATCGCCACCAAGACCGCGCTGACCCTGGCCGACTACGTGGTGACGGAGGCCGGCTTCGGGTTCGACCTCGGGGCGGAGAAGTTCCTCGACATCAAGTGCGTCTCCGCCGGCCTGGAGCCCTCCTGCGTCGTGCTCGTCGCGACGATCCGCGCGCTCAAGAGCCACGGCGGCAAGGGCCGCAAGGAGCTGTCGGAGCCGGACGTCGACGCCGTCGTGCGCGGCCTGCCGAACCTCGGCGCCCACCTCGACGCCATCGACCACTTCGGGCTGGAGGAGGTGGTCGCGCTGAACCACTTCGGGGCGGACACCGACGAGGAGGTCGAGGCGGTGCGGGCCTACTGCGCCGCCCGCGGCGTCGAGATGGTCGTCTGCAAGGGCTGGGCGGAGGGCGGCGACGGCGCCGTCGACCTGGCCGAGGCGGTGGTCCGGGTCGCGGAAGCGGCGACGCCCGGGTTCACCCCGCTGTACGACTGGGCGGCGCCCGTCACCGAGAAGATCGAGCGGGTCTGCCACGGCATCTACGGCGCCGCGAGCGTCAGCTACGGGCGGCTCGCCGAGCGACACCTGCAGCGGATCGAGCGCCTCGGGCTGAGCGGCCTCCCGGTCTGCATCGCCAAGACCCCGGCCAGCGTGTCGGACGACCCCAAGGGGGGCGGGATCCCCCACGAGTTCGACATCCACGTGCGCGAGATCGAGATCGCCGCGGGCGCCGGTTTCCTCATCCCGATCTGCGGCGACATCCTGCGCATGCCCGGTCTTCCGCGGGTGCCCGGCGCGACGCGCATGAGCATCGACCCGGACGGAACGATCCGGGGCCTGAGCTGATGGGCTACCCCGACGACCCGATCGACTGGTTCGGGAGCTGGCTCGACGACGCGGTCGCTCACCCCGACCTGCCCGAGCCGACCGGCATGGCGCTGGCCACGGCCGACGCGGCGGGGCGACCGTCGGTCCGGTTCGTGCTGCTCAAGGACTACGGGCTCGACGGGTTCGTGTTCTATACGAACCTCGCCAGCCGCAAGGCGGTCGAGATCCGGGAGAACCCGCACGCCTCGATGGCGTTCTGGTGGAAGCCGTTGAACCGCCAGGTGCGGATCGACGGACCGGTCGAGCTGGTGAGCGACGAGGTGGCGGACGCCTACTTCGCCTCCCGCGATCGCAAGAGCCGGATCGGGGCGTGGGCGAGCAAGCAGAGCCAGGCTCTGACCGAGCCGCTGGAGCTGGAGCGTCGGGTGGCGCGGTTCGGGGCGCGCTTCGCTGTCGGCGCGATCCCTCGGCCGGACTTCTGGTCGGGGTACCGCTTGATCCCCGAAGCGATCGAGTTCTGGGAGGACCGCGCCTTCCGGCTGCACGAGCGGCACCTGTTCCGCCGCGTCGGCGACGCCTGGGAGCGCGAGCAGCTCTACCCCTGAGCGGGCCCCGCGGGCCGGCTACTTCTTCTTCTTCTTCTTCTTCTTCTTCCCGCCGTCCTCTTCGACGGGGGGACGAGTCGGCATCCACTGGGCCTTCTCCTCCTCCTCTTCGGCGCCGGCGTCGGGCAGCTGGACCTGCGACTGGGGCACGTCGTCCAGGCACTTCACCTCGCCGAGCAGCATGTTCTGCGAGTCGCCGAGGTCACCCGCGGCGGCGTCGAGCGCGACGATGATCCGGCCCTCGTCCTCCGCGCAGGCCCACTGGGAGAAGCTGACGACGTCGCCCTCCGCCTCGGACAGGCCGTCCACGGGGACCACCACGCGGCAGAGGTAGCTGCCGCCCTGGGAGCCGTCCGCGTCGTCGACCTCGACCGCCAGGTCGCCCGCCGTGGTCAAGCCGCGGCTGAGCAGGTAGCGCTCCAGGAGCGGCTCCGCCGGCTCGAGGCAGTCGTACTTCGCCTCCGGCCGGGGCGCGCTCCACAGGACCGTCGCCTGCTTCCCGTCGCGGCGGCCGTAGGTCATGTTCGGCAGCCCGGCGTCGTCCACCCACCAGCCCGGGGGCAGCGGGTCGAAGACGGCGATGGGCATCTTGACCATGCCCGCGCCGGCGCAGGTCGCCCCCGCGGCGACCGCCGTGATGGTCGTCTCGAGGTCAGCGTCCTTCAGCGGCGTCGCGATGTACATGAAGTAGCGACCGGAAGCGACGTCGGCCCAGATCAGCAGGGAGCCGACCTGGGGCTGCTCCTCGCCGCCGATCTTGATCGGCACGATCGCGGCCTTCTGCCCGCCGACGGCCGTCCACTCCGTCGAGTCGCCGAACCACGCGCCGGAGTTGCCCAGCGCGTCGATGTAGAGCTGGAGGGACTCCCCGTTCAGCTCCGCGTTGGCGCCCGGGAACCACACCAGGTTGACCTGGATCTCGCTCGACTCGTAGGTCAGGTTGCCGTTCTCGAACGTGTCGTCGACGACCTCCTTGCTGGTGGCGCCGTCGGGGAGCGGGATCTGGCACCCCGCGAGGTCCGTCGGCACGACGCCACTGCCGGCGTGGGCGATGGACGGGAGGGCCGCGAGGGCGAGGAGGATGGTCAGAGTCGTACGGAGCATCAGGCCCCCTGGCTGGTTCGATGGTCGGTGACGAGGCGCTCGACCACCGACGGATCCGCCAGCGTCGAGATGTCACCCAGGTCGTTGTACTCGCCGCGGGCGACCTTGCGAAGGATGCGGCGCATGATCTTCCCGGACCTCGTCTTGGGAAGACCGGTCACGAGCTGGATCTGGTCCGGCGTGGCGATGGGTCCGATCTCCTTGCGGACCTGCGCCCGCAGCAGCTTGACCACCTCGTCGGCGGCCTCCTCGACGTGGGCGCCGAGCTGCACGTAGGCGAAGATCCCGCTCCCCTTGAGGTCGTGGGGGAAGCCGACGACCGCCGCTTCGGCGACGCTGTCGTGGGCGACGAGCGCAGACTCCACCTCCGCCGTACCCATGCGGTGGCCCGACACGTTGATCACGTCGTCGACGCGGCCGGTGATCCAGTAGAAGCCGTCCTCGTCCCGGCGGCAGCCGTCCCCGGTGAAGTAGCGGCCGGGGTACTGGGAGAAGTAGGTCTCCGCGAAGCGGGCGTGATCGCCGTAGATCGTGCGCGCCTGGCCCGGCCAGGAGCGGAGCATCACGAGGTTCCCCTCGACGTCGTTGCCCTCGATGATCTCGCCGTCGCCGTCGACCAGCGCCGGCTCGATGCCGAAGAACGGGAAGGTCGCGGAGCCGGGCTTGCAGGGCGTCGCCCCCGGCAGCGGGGTGATCATGATCCCGCCGGTCTCGGTCTGCCACCAGGTGTCGACGATGGCGCAGCGGCCCTCGCCCACGACGTCGTGGTACCACTCCCAGACCTCGGGGTTGATCGGCTCGCCGACGGTGCCGAGCACCCGCAGGGAGCTGCGGTCGTGGTTCAGGACCGGGTCGTCCCCCTCCCGGGCGATGGCCCGGATGGCGGTCGGCGCCGTGTAGAAGATCGAGACCTTCAGATCCTCGACGACCCGCCAGTAGCGGCTCGCGTCGGGGTACAGCGGGGTCGACTCGAACATCACGGTGGTCGCGCCGTTGGCGAGCGGGCCGTAGACGATGTAGCTGTGGCCCGTCACCCAGCCGATGTCGGCGGCGCAGAAGTAGACGCTGTCCTCGTGCAGGTCGAAGACGTACTCGTGGGTGAGCGCCGCGTACAGCAGGTAGCCGGCCTGGGTGTGGAGCACGCCCTTGGGCTTCCCGGTCGACCCGGACGTGTACAGGATGAACAGCGGATCCTCGGCGTCCAGGGGCGTCGCCGGGCAGTACGGGCGCTGCTTCGCCGTCTCCTCGTGGAACCACAGGTCCCGGTCGTCGTCCATCACCACCGGCGTCTCGGTTCGCTTGACGACGAGCACGTGGCGGACGAAGTCGAGCCCGGAGACCGCCTCGTCGGTGGTCCGCTTGAGCGGGATGGTGCGCCCGCCCCGGAGCCCCTCGTTGGCGGTCACGACGACCTCGCACTCGGCGTCGACGATCCGGTCCCGCAGGGCCGACGCCGAGAAGCCGCCGAACACGATCGAGTGGATCGCCCCGATGCGCGCGCAGGCCAACATGGTGAACGCCAGCTCCGGGATCATCGGCAGGTAGATGGCGACGCGGTCGCCCTTGGTCACGCCCAGCGACGCGAGCACGTTGGCGACCCGGCAGACCTCGCGGTGCAGCTCGGCGTAGCTGATGTGGCGGTAGTCGCCCGCCTCGTCGGCGGCCCAGATGATGGCCGTCTTGTCGCCCCGCTGTTCGAGGTGCCGGTCCAGGCAGTTGTGCGAGACGTTCAGCTCGCCGCCGGGGAACCAGCGGAAGTCCAGGTCGTCGAACCCGCCCTGCCGCACCGCGTGAGGGGCGCGAAACCAGTCGAGCTGCTCCGCCTGCTCGGACCAGAACGCGTCCGGCTCGTCCAGCGAGCGACGCCACAGGGCCTGGTACTCGTCCAGGCTGGAGACATGGGCGGACTGCGAGAGGTGCGACTTCGTCGGGTAGGTCTTCAAGGGGTTCCTCCGAGGCCGCGAAGGACACCGGATCCCCCCTCCGGCGTCAAGCCGAAGCGGGCTACAGCAGGCTCTTGAGCCGCTTCTCCAACGTGGGGCCGATCGCCTCGGCCGTCGCGTCCACCGCCAGCAGCAGCTGCACCCACAGCGCCCAGCGATCGCCGCCCTCCTTCATCCGGGCGACGGCGAGGCGGCCGAGGTCGGCGGCGGCGGCGGGGAGGCGCGCGGTGGCGAGCGCGGTCTTGACCTCCGCCAGGGCGACGCCCCGCTTCGCGTCCAGCGCCCGCCGGGCCGACGCCTCGCGCTCCCGCTCGACGGCCGGGATCCGCTTGGGCGCGGTGCGCGTCGCCGGACGGGCGAGCCCCGCCTCGAGCTCGGCGATGGCCGCCTCCCGCGCGGTCTGCTCCTCGCGGGCGAGCTCCAGCACCCGGGTGATCCGGGTCGTCATGGTGGTCTCGGCCCGCTCGGTCCAGGCCTCCTCGGCGCCCTCGCGGGAGATGCTGACGAGCACCCGCGGCGGGTTCCGGGTCACGCCCGCCTGGACGCTGGTGACGTACAGGTCGAACAGCTTGCTGGTGTGCACCACCGCGTCCTCGACCCGGCTGCGCCAGTCCATCGGGAGGCCTTCGGTGTCCAGGTCCAGCACGAGGCTGTTGTGCTTCTTCGCCACGCCCATCTCCCGCCAGTCTGCCCCGTCCGGGGCCGGGGCGATATCCTGGGTTCGTGGCGAAGCCGGGACGCACCAGCTGGACGATGCTCTGGCTCTTCCTCATCGTCGCCGGCGGCGCCGTGCTCTGGGGCGCCTCGGGGATGAGCAGCGCGGGCGGTGGACCCGTCGCGGCCGACGCCGGGGAGCAGATGATGTCGGTCCTCCGCTCCTCCGGCCAGGACACCTCGCGCATGGCGATCCGCGTCTTCGGCATCCTCCTGTGCGCCGCCGGCGTCGTCGGGCTGCTGCGGGTCTGGACCACGGGCGGGGACGTGCCCGAGGCGGACCCGACGATGGTCCACGGCCTGGCCGGCGACCGACCGAAGGTGGAGCTCCCGCCCAGCCTCCGCGAGGCGCCCGCAGGTCCGACGGCCGACGCCTGGAGCGAAGAGATCGACTTCGACCCGACCCGCTGGGAACATCCCTGCGGGCTGATCCTCGTGGTGGACGGCCGCAGCGCCGGGCCGCTGTACGACGCCGTGAAGAGCGTCGCGCGACAGGCCGGGATCTCCGGTCCCCTGACCGCGATGCTGCAGGGGCTGGAGCAGCGCGAGCGGAAGCTGGTGGTGCTGCTGGGAGAGACCTCCGCGGTCGAGCGCTTCGAGGCGGCCTGGACCGCCTGGGTGCAGGCCGGCGCCGGCGGGGACTGGGACCGGGTGCGGCCCGACCTCCACCTGAGCGCCGGCACCCCCCAGCACGACGCGCTGCGGGGGCAGCTCCGGTCCGCCGGGTTCATGGTCCTGGCGGCCGAGCGCGCGTGACCCGAGCGGCCGAGTAACTCGGCCCGGAGTCACGAAAAACGCTGGCCACAACGGTAGCGAGTCCCCTCCTTCTGTACTAAACGCCGGGTGCGCGCAGCTGTGCGTAATCACACGACAGCGCGTCGCGCAGCACGCACGAAGCGACCACCCCTCCACCGTCCGGAGCCCATCGCGATGAACATCGAGCCACGAGAGTCCACGTCGACCCCGCCGTCCACCGTTCACACCGGCCCCGACCCGCGGCCGTTCACGGGGGTCGACTACCTCGAGAACCCGAGCCAGGCGGCGCTGCGCGAGCTCGCCAGGCGCGAGACGCCGGCGATCCTCACCACCGCGGCCGGCTCGCTCGACAAGCTCACGCGCAACAAGGCGCGGATGGCGAAGTACACGTACATCATCGGGGACGAGGCCCCCGAAGGGACCTGGAGCGGCAAGACGATCTCCCGGGAGCGGGCCGAGGAGCTGATCTCCCTGCAGGAGCGCTACATCCGCGAGCGAGGCTCGCTCATCGCCATCGACGGCTACGCCGGGTTGGGTCCGCGGGCCCTCGGCGCCACCTGGCTGTACACCCCCGAGGGGGCGAACATCGCCGGCATGCAGCAGGTCCTGGCGTTCCCCCGCGCGGCGGTCGAGGACGCGGAGACGCTGGCCCGGCCGTTCCAGCCGACGTTCGTGTTGCGCTACACCCCGGACCTGAAGGCCGAGGGCATGCCCGGCGGGCAGGCGATCCTGGTCGACCTGGAGCGCTGGACCACCTACGTCATCGGGCCCGACTACTTCGGCGAGAGCAAGAAGGGCGTGCTCCGCATGCTCAACCACTGGGTCTGGCTGCGCGGCGGCCTGGTGATGCACGCCGGCGCCAAGGCGGTCACCATGCCCGACGGCGGCCGGGTGACGATGACCGTGATGGGGCTCTCCGGCACGGGGAAGACCACGACCACGTTCAGCAAGCAGGGCGAGCTGACCGAGCCGATCCAGGACGACATGGTGACGCTGTGGCCCGGCGGCGAGCTGTCGGTGACGGAGAACGGCTGCTTCGCCAAGATCGAGAAGCTGTCCGCCGACGCCGAGCCGGTCATCCACGCCGGCACCGTCTCCGGGGACGCCTGGCTCGAGAACGCGTTCCTGGACGCCGACGGCGGCTTCGACTTCTTCAAGGCGGCGCTCACCCGCGATGAGGTCGCCCGCTACCGCGACCTGCTGGTCGCCACGGGGGCGGACGCCGGCAACGTCGACCGGATCCTGTCGGGCGAGGTCGACGTCGACGATGTCATCGACGACCAGGGCATCCCCCACGACGGCTGGGACTTCGTGGTGTGGACCGGCAACGGCCGCTCGATCATCCCGATGTCGTCGATCCCCGGCGCCGCCGACCTGGGCGACATCCCGCCCGTCAAGTGCATGGGCATCCTCAACCGGGACGAGGGGGCGGACGCCGCGATGCCGGGCATCGTGCGGTTCACGAGCCCCGCCCAGGCGGCCGGCTACTTCATGTTGGGCGAGACGTCCAAGACGTCGGCCGCCGGCAAGGAGCGGGGCAAGACGCGCTCGCCGTTCACCCAGCCCTTCTTCCCCGCCGCGTTCGGGCTCCAGGCGATCCGGTTCCGCGAGCTGGCCGCGACCATGAGCGACGTGCCGATGTGGCTGATGAACACGGGCTACGTCGGAGGGGACGCCCGGGACGTGGCCGGCGGCGCCGCGCTGAAGGTCGAGATCCGCCACAGCAGCGCGATGCTCGAGGCGCTGCTCAGCGGCGCCATCGCGTGGACCGTCGACCCCGACTTCGGCTACGAGATCGTCGACGTCGACGACCCGCGCAACGCCGACCTCGTCGCCAAGGTGGGCGCGGACCTGCTCCAGCCGCGTCGGTTCTTCGACGCCGCGGGCCGGACCGACGAGTACCGGGCCTGGGTCGAGCGGATGAAGGAAGGCCGGACCGGGTTCCTGCAGTCCTACGACGTCGACGCCGACATCATCGCCGCCGTCGCCAGCTGACCGCGTCCCGGCGCGTGCGCCGGCACGCCCCCCCGCCCGCGCGCACCAGGCCGGACTGCGGGATGATGGCCGCGTGACCGACGACGCTCCCATCGAGGTCCTGCTGGACGTCGGCCCCGTCGACCTGCGCCAGCGCGTGGTCCGGACCGCCGACGGCGACCGCAGCCTGACCACGAAGGAGGCGGAGCTGCTCGGCTTCCTGGCGACCCGGCCCGGCGAGGACGTCACCCGGGAGGAGCTGCTCCGGGAGGTCTGGGGCTACCGCGGTTCGGCGGTCTCCCGGACCGTCGACACGACGGTCCAGCGGCTCCGCAAGAAGATCGAGCGAGACGCCCGGGAGCCGCGCCACCTGCTCACCATCCACGGCGCCGGGTACCGGTTCGAGCCGGCGAAGACGGCCTCGCCCGCCGCCCGGGAGCCGGCCGCCCCGGTCGCCGAGGCCGACCGGTTCTTCGGCCGCGGCGACGAGCGGTCCGCGCTGGCGGCCGCCCTGGCTGCGTCGCGCCTCGTCACCGTCACGGGCCCCGGCGGCACGGGCAAGACGCGGCTGGCGTTCAAGGTCGCCGCCGACGTCGGCGCCGACCTGGTGTGCGAGCTGAGCGACGCCCGGGATCGCGACGACCTCCTGCGGCTGGTCGCCCGCGCCCTGGCGGTGCCGCTGGGCGGCAAGGGGCCCGCCGATCCGAGCGAGCGCATCGGCGCGGCGCTCGCGGCCCGCGGATCGTTCCTGCTCGTGCTCGACAACCTGGAGCAGGTCGCGGCGCCCTCGGCCGAGCTGATCGGCGGCTGGCTGGCCATCGCGGGGGAGCTGCGGGTGCTCGCGACGTCCCGCGAGGCGCTCCGGATCGGCGCCGAGCAGGTCTTCCCGCTGGATCCGCTGCCCGAGGACGCAGGCGTCGACCTGTTCATCGACCGGGCCCGGCAGATCCGGCCCGACTTCGACCCGGACGGGGAGGAGCTCGAGGCGGTCCGCGGGGTGGTGCGTCGGCTCGACGGGCTGCCCCTCGCGCTGGAGCTCGCCGCCGCCCGGTCGGGCCTGCTCGGCCCCGCCGCGCTGCTCGCCCGGCTCGAGGATCGCTTTCGGCTGCTCACATCGAAGCGGACGGACCTGCCCGAGCGGCAGCGCACCCTGCGGGCCGCCATCGAGGGGTCGTGGCAGCTGCTGGGTCCCGACGAGCAGGCCGCGCTGCGCCAGGCCGCGGTGTTCCGCGGCGGCTTCGACGTCGAGGCGGCGGACGAGGTCCTCGCGCTGCCCGACGGCGCGTGGGCGCTGGACGCGCTCGAGGAGCTGCGGGCCCGATCGCTCATCCGGGCCCACCCGGCGGGGCCCGGCGGGGAGCTGCGGCTGGGCATGCTCGAGTCGATCGCCGCCTTCGCGGCCGAGCAGCTCGACGCGTCGGGGGAGCGCGCCGCGACGGAGGCCCGCCACCGAGCCCACTACCTGCGTCGCGGGGAGCGGCTGGCCGAGGAGATCGACCGCACCGCCGCCCTGGCCCCCACCCGACGGCTCGCCCACGAGGTCGACAACCTGCAGGCGGCCTGCGAGCGAGCGCTGCCCGGCGACCCACCCGGGGCGGCCCGAGCGGCCCTCGTGCTGCACCGGATCCTGCGGCTCGGAGGGGCGGCCGAGCGTCACGTCGCGACGCTCCGGGGGGCGCTGGCGCACGCCGCCGAGCTGCCCGCGGAGATCGCCGTCGAGCTCCGCGCGAAGTACGCCCGCGCGCTGCGGATCGCGGGTCGCCTGGAGGAGGGGTTGGCCCAGGCGTCGACGGCGTTGGAGCAGGCCCGCGCGCTCGGCGGCGCCGCGGCGGCCCGAGCGCGCATGGGGCTCGGCCTGGCGCTCGCCGAAGCGGGCCGGGCGGAGGAGGCGATCCCCGAGCTGCGGGGCGCGGTCGCCGACCTGTCCGCCGTCGGCGCGGCGGTCGACCACGCGCACGCCCTGGCCCAGCTCGCCTACCACCTGACACAGCAGGGCAAGCCGGCGGAGGCCGAGAGCCTCGCCCGGGAGGCCATCGCGGCGGCGCGCGCGGTCGGGCAGCAGTTCGTCCGGGCCAACGCCCTGAGCACCCTGGCGTTGGCGCTCGGCGAGCAGAGCCGCTGGGAAGAGGCCGACGCGGCGCTCGAGGAGGCGACCGACGTCCACCGGAGCACGGGGCAGGAGCGGGGCACCGCCGTGGTGCTCGCCAACCGGGCCGCCCTGCACGTGCAGCGCGGACGGCCGGCGGCGGCCGAGCCGCTGTTCCGGGAGTCGATCGAGATCTTCGCCCGCCTCGGCGACCGCCGGTTCGTCGCCATCGCCACCCGCAACCTCGCCATCGTGGTGCTGACCGACGGCCGCGACGACGAGGCGCGGTCGCTGCTGCGCGAGTCGCTGGCGCTGACGCGAGCGGTGGGGGACCGGTGGAACACGGCCCGGGTGCTGGCCGACCTGGGGGAGATCGCCCTCGTCGACCGGCGGTGCGACGAAGCGGAGACGCTGTACGCGGAGGGGCTCGCCGAGATGGAGGTGTCGGGCGACCGGCGGTACGCCGCGATCACCCGCTGCAACCTCGCGGTCTGCGCCACGGTGGCCGGCGACCTGGAGGAGGCGGGGCGACGCTGGCAGGCCGCCCTCCCGCAGCTGGCGGAGGTCGCCGGGGACCGGGTGCAGGGTTACTACCGCGCCCACCGCGCCGCCTACGGCGCCCTGATCGGGGAGGACGTCAGCCCCGCCCTGGCGGAGGCCCGGGCGCAGCTCACCCGGGTCGGAGACGACGTCGGCCTCGCCCTCGTCGACGCCTCCGCGGCCCTCGCGGACCTCGCCTCGGCCAAAGACCGGTCCGCCGCGGAGGCCCGATTCGCCGAGCTCGGGACGCAGCGGCAGCCGTTCGACGTCCGGGTGGTGATGCTGCTCGCCGAGTCCCTCCGGGCCGGCTGATCCGACGCCCGACGCCGCCCTCGATCGGGGCGACGTCCAGCGACTGTGACAGGCTGTGACAACCCGTTTCGGGTCCCGGGGGGTGCGGGTGCCTATTCCTTCGTTGCGCCGGGGCGGCAGCCCGGTCAGCGCCCGGAGGAATCGAACGAAAATGGCACACGCTCTTCGACTCAGCGCAGCGTCCCTGTGCACCCTTCTGATCGCAGCCCCCGCCCTCGCCGGCGGCGGCGGCCCCGACGCCTACGGCTGGACCTGGGCGGACAGCAGCAGCAGCGGACCGACGTTCGACTACGTCTACGCCCCGGACGCGTACGAGCTCACCGACGACGGCTCCCTGGAGCTGACGATGCCGTTCTCGGTCGACATCCTCGGCAGCCCCGAAGACACGATCCGCGCCCACGCCAACGGCGGGATCACGGTCTGGAGCAGCAGCTCGCTGTCCGGCACCAACTCCTGCAGCCCGTCGGCCATCACCATCGCGCCGTGGTGGGACGACCTGGCGCCCGCGACGATGGGCACCATCTACGCGGGCTCCACCGGCTCCGCCCCCAACCGCGTCTACATCGTCGAGTGGTACGGGGTCGGCCACGAGCTGTCCGGGGGCTCCATCACCTTCGAGGTGAAGATCTTCGAGGCCGACGGCCACATCGAGTTCCACTACAGCGACGTCACCCTCGACAGCGCGACGTACTCCTACGGCGCGTCGGCGACCGTCGGCCTGTTCGGCGACACGTCGATCTCGTGCAACTCGGGCTGGCTCGGCAACAGCTACGCCATCGGCTTCTACCCGCCGGCCGAGGACCTCTGCGACGACTTCGACGAGGACGGCTGGTGCGCCGACGACGGTGACTGCGACGACTGGGACGACTCGGTCAACCCCGAGATGTCCGAGTCCTGCAACGACATCGACGACGACTGCGACGGCTCCATCGACGAAGGCTTCGACAACGACGGCGACGGCTGGACGTCCTGCGGCGGCGACTGCGACGACTGGACCGGCTGGGTCTACCCCGGCGCCTGGGACGAGCCCGACGACGGCGTCGACGCGGACTGCGACGGCGAGGACCCGAGCACCGGGGACGACGACGACGCCACCGACGACGACGACGCCACCGACGACGCCGACGCCACCGACGACGACGACGCCACCGGCGACGACGACGCCGCCGACGACGCCGCCGCCCC
>CAYQEG010000127.1:0-24236 GCA_964416435.1 uncultured Rickettsiales bacterium | reverse complement strand
TAGAGCTTGTACGACGGCATGGCCGGCGGTGTAGCACCACCGGCGGCTCGGATCAGCCCGCCAGGCCGAAGATCATCGCGCCGCCCACCGCGAACACCGCCACGTCGACGATCGCGTGGCTGAGGTAGGGCGCCCAGAGCGTCTGGTAGCGGTCGTACAGCCAGGACCAGATCAGGCCGCCGACGAACACGCCGACGCAGCACAGGGTCGTCGTCTTCCAGTCGAAGAAGGCGGCCATCGACAGCGCGTGGTGCAGCACGAACGCGCCCGCCGACAGCACCATCGCCCAGCGCCGACCGACGAGCCCCGTCGCCCGTTCGTAGACGAACCAGCGGTAGACGTACTCCTCGAGCACCGAGTTGCCGAGGATCCAGAACGCCGCCACGCCCAGGTAGATCGCCGGGTTGGTCAGCCCGACGGGCTCGACGGCGGCCCGCAGGGCGCCGGGCTCGATCCAGGTCGGGCCGATGATCAGCCACGCCCCGACGATGATCGCCGAGATGACCAGGCCGAGCGCCGCCGCCACCCCCAGCCCCCCCTTGCGCGCCGGGGAGAAGCTCAGGGGCTCGCCGTCGACCTTGACCCGCCACCACAGGGGCAGCACGAGCATCCACACCTTGGCCAGCGCCCACAACACCGCGCCGATGGCGCCCTTGCCGAGGATGAGACCCACCAGGGCGCTGAGGCACGGAGCGGGGAGGATGAGGGCGAGCGCGAGCAGATCGGGGTTGCGGACCGCGGGCAGCAGGCGCGCGGGGGCGGCGATCCGGGGCGCGGATTGCGTGGTCGTGATGGCGTCCATGAGCGGAGGTTGGTGACGGCGGTAGGACCTCCCGTGAGCCGCGTGTGAAACCTGTGTGAATCGAGGGGCTACCCTGCCGCCGAGGCCCGGGCCCGGGTCGACCGGCTGGCGCCCCACCGCCGAGCGTCGCCCGCGGCGAGCCCGTCAGCGCGGCTTCTCGCTGTGGTTCATCGCCGAACGGATGCCCCGCGACCACTCCTCCCCCCACTCGGGGACCGACGACAGGTCCCACGCCATCGCGGCGAGGGAGCTGGCGGGGTAGGTGTCGCGCAGCGCCTGCGCCCACGGCAGCGCCTCGTCCGGGTAGCCGGCGTCCACCAGGCTGAGGGCGAGGCCGAACGCGGCGGGGCCCCGGACGAGCGTGGCGTCCCGGGCGACCTCCTGCAGCTCGGCGAGCCCCGACGCGCGACGGTCGCGCCACGCCGGCACGTACGGCAGCTCGTGGGCGATCACGGTCCACCAGTAGTCGAACAGGCCGCTCGCGATCTTCGCGTCGACGAAGTCCGGGGCCTCCTCCTCCAGCGCGTCGAGGTGATTCAGGACGGCCTGGCAGCGCTCGAGCAGCACCAGGTACTCGCCCCGGTTGCTCGCGAACAGCCCGTCGACCCCCTGGTGCATCGCGTCCAGGGTGCGGGCCCAGGGCGTCCAGCTCTCGTCCGCGACGAGGTGGTTGATCGTCTCCGCGGTCGCCTCGTGGGCGGCGGCGTAGTCGATGGGCATCGGCTCGCCGGCGTAGCGGGCGGCCAGGAACGTGACCGTCTCTCCCAGCGGGCCGACCGGGGAGTCGGGGGCGACCGCGCCGTGCCCCTCGAAGAACGCCCACGCGCCGCGGTAGTCCCCCGCGAACACCAGCTCGAAGCCGTCCTGCAGGGCCTCCAGCTCGTCCTGCGGCGCCCCGAGGGGGTTGTCGCCCCCGATGGGCAGCGCCAGGTCCCGCGGCACCCGCACCACCTCGGGGAGCTGGTCCGTCTCCAGCGGCTGGAGCGTGTTGCTCAAGCCGAGCAGCAGGGCCGAGCCGAGCAGGGCGGAGGGGATCAGGGCGAGACGGAGGAGGCGGCGGCGACGGCTCATGGCGCTCCCATGCGCGAGGGGACGCTCCGGTAGACCGCCGTCGGGCCGCCGGGTTCCCGCCGATCGACGCGGACGGGGGCGGCCGCGTGTAGATTGCCGCGCATGTCTCGCTGCCTCATCTACGGTGCCTACGGCTACACCGGCGACCTGATCTCCCGCCTCGCCGCGAGCGACGGCGCCTCCGTCGTGCTCGGCGGTCGGAACGCCGACAAGCTCGCGCCCCTCGCCCAGGAGCTGAACCTGGAGTACCGGGCCTTCGGCCTGGACGACGCGGACGCGATCGACGCCGCCCTGGAGGACGTCGACGTCGTCCTGCATTGCGCGGGGCCGTTCTTCCGCACCAGCAAGCCGATGGTCGACGCGTGCATCCGCACCCGCACCCACTACCTCGACATCACCGGCGAGTTCGTCGTCTTCGAGGCCTGCGCGGACCGCGGAGCGGAGGCGGCCGAGGCGGGCGTCATGCTCATGCCGGGGGTCGGCTTCGACGTCGTGCCGTCGGACTGCCTCGCCAACCACCTCAAGGCGCGGCTGCCCAACGCGACGTCGCTGCAGCTGGCGTTCAAGCCGGTGGGCGGCGGCACGTCCCACGGCACCGCGACGACGATGGTGGAGGGGCTCGGGATGCCCAACTTCGTGCGACGGGACGGCGCCATCGCCCCCGTCCGGTTCGGCAAGCTGTCTCGCAAGGTCGACTTCGGGCGCGGGGACAAGCGCTGCCTGAGCATCCCCTGGGGGGACATCTCGACGGCCTACCACTCGACCGGCATCCCCAACATCGAGGTCTACGTCGGCGCCAGCGGCGGCAGCGTGCGCGGCGCCTGGCTGGCCGGCTTCCTGGGGCCGCTGATGCGCTCCGGCTTCGTGCGCAAGATGGCCCAGCGGCGGGTCGACAAGGCCCCGGCCGGCCCCTCGGCCGACGAGCGGGCCGAGGCGTTCACGTTGCTGTGGGGCCAGGCGAGCGCGGGCGACGAGCGGGTGGAGTCCCGCCTGCGGGTGCCCAACGGCTACGCCCTGACGGCGGTGACCGGCTGGGACATCGCCCGTCGCACCCTGGCGGGCGAAGGCAAGCCGGGCTTCCAGACCCCCGCGATGGTGTTCGGGGCGGACTACATCTGCGGGTTCGACGGCGTCGAGCGCACCGACCTGGGCCAGTAGCCGGTCAGCCCGCGGCCAGCTTGCGGGCGAGCGTGTTCCGGCCGATGCCGAGCAGGCGGGCCGCCTTGCTCCGGTTGCCGCCGCAGGCCTCGACCACCCGCGCCACGTACCGGCGCTCCATCTCCCGCAGCGGGAGCAGCTCGCCGAGGCCTTCGTCGGGGCTCGCCGAGGGTGGGCCGAGC
This sequence comes from uncultured Rickettsiales bacterium, assembly GCA_964416435.1. Taxonomy (GTDB): domain Bacteria; phylum Myxococcota_A; class UBA796; order UBA9615; family UBA9615; genus CAYQEG01. The sequence continues at coordinate 21,023 of CAYQEG010000127.1, read as the reverse complement.
TTGCGGGGAGTCGGGAGCGTCTCCGGCCTCAGCACCGAGCCCGGAGCGAGCACCACCGCCGCCTCGATACAGTGCTCCAGCTCGCGGACGTTCCCCGGCCAGCGCTGAGCGTGCAGCGCGCGGCGGGCCTCGTCGCTGAGGGCGAGCCCCGGTCGGTCGTGACGTCGGCAGGCCTCGAACAGCAGGTGGTCGATCAGCCGGTCCAGCTCGCCGTGGCCCCGGGCGCGCAGGGGCGGCAGCTCCACCTCGACCACCCGCAGGCGGTAGTAGAGGTCCTCTCGGAACCGGCCCGCGGCGACCTCGTCCTCCAGGTCCCGACGGGTCGCGGCGACGATCCGCACGTCCGCGCTGTGCTCCCGGTCGCCGCCCACGGGGTACCAGGTCCGCTCCTGGACGAGGCGCAGGAGCTTGCCCTGCACCGCGGCCGGCAGCTCGCCGATCTCGTCCAGGAACAGCGTGCCCCCGTCCGCCGACGCGACCTTGCCCGGGGTCGACCGGTCGGCCCCCGTGTACGCGCCCCGCACGTGGCCGAAGAGCTCGTTCTCGATCAGCTCCGCCGGCAGGGCGGCACAGTCGACCTTCACGAGCGGCCCGTCGGCGCGCTTGCTGTTGACGTGGATGGCGCGGGCGACCAGCTCCTTGCCGGTGCCGCTCTCCCCGCGGATCAGGACCGTCGCGTCGGTCGGCGCGGCCCGGGCGGCCCGGTCCAGCGCGGTCCGCATCCCCATCGAGGTGCCCACGATGCCGTTGAACCGGAACGCGAGCGGCGGGGGCTGCTCCTGGACCAGCTGGCGCCGCAGGCTGGTCGCCCCGAGCAGCTCCGCGAGCTTCGCCGCGATGCGGGTCAGCGTCGCCTCTTCCACCTCGGAGAAGTCGCCCGCCGCGTGGTTGACCGCCTCCAGCACCCCGAGCAGCCGCTCGTCGGGGTCGAGGATGGGGGCCGCGATCAGGCTGCGGGTCCGGAACCCGGTCTCCAGGTCGATGCGGCGGGCGAACTCGGGGGATCGCCACGCGTCCCCGACGTTCATCGACCGGCGACGGGCCGCGACCGTGCCCGCGATGCCCTCCCCGACGCGGAGCCGGATCTCGGCCAGCTCGGGCAGATCTCCGATCCGCCCCACCAGCTCGCCGCGGGCCCGGTCCAGCAGGAACAGCGTCGCCCGCTCGGCCCCCACCTCGCGCGCCACCCGGTCGACGATGCGCGACAGCGCGACCTCGAGGTCGACCGGCTCGGCCGCCAGCTGGCTGATCCATTTTGGATCATCGATCCACATCAGTGCATTGATAGGGACCAATCGGGTCCCTGACAACCCCCGAATTCGCGGGACGCCGGCTCGCCGAATGGGTCGGCCCGGTCCTTGCTCCCATCGGTAGCGATGCGCCCCCACGAGGAGTCCCCCATGAGCACCCGAATCCCCGACTGGGGCCTGGTCGTCGCCGCGCCCCACGAGTTCCTGATCCAGATCCGGAAGGGCGACGTACGCCGCGCCGAGCAGGGAGGCAGCTGCTGGCGCTTCCCCTCGGACGTGGTCGCGCTCGTCGACACGTCGGTCAAGCGGCTGCAGTTCACGGCCGATCAGATCACCCGCGAGAAGGTGGGCGTCGCGGTCACCGGGCTGGCCGTCTTCCGCATCGTCGAGCCGCTGCTCGCCTACCGCACCCTCGACCTGCGGGAGGGCGAGGGCGACGGCTACACCACGATCCTGCAGGAGATGTTCGTCGGCGCGACCCGCCGGCTGGTCGCCAACCTCGACCTCGAGGAGTGCCTGTCGCGCCGCAAGGACGCGCTCGCGGCCGAGCTGCTGGCGGAGGTCGCGCCGGTGGTGGAGGGGGCGGGGCGGCCCGACGACGGCACCGACCGCGGCTGGGGCATCGCCATCGACACCATCGAGATCCAGGACGTCACGATCCTCTCCGAGGAGGTGTTCTCCAACCTGCAGGCGCCCTACCGAGAGGCGCTCGAGCTGGAGGCGATGCGCAACCGCGCGCACGTGCTGGCCGAGCAGCAGCGCATGACGGCGGAGCAGGCGCGGGCCGACGACGATCTGGCCCGGAGCCGCACCGCGGCCGAGATCGAGCGGAAGCAGGCGCGCGCCGCGGGGCGCGTCCAGGTGGCCGAGCAGGAGGCCGAGGCGGCCCGGGTCGCGGGCCAGGCGGAGGCCGACGTGATCGCGATGAAGCGCCACGCCGAGGCGTCGGACCTCAGCGACGAGCGGCTGCAGGAGGTGCTCCTCACGGAGACGCTGCCCCGGGTCGCCGAGGCGTTCCGGGCCAGCTACGGCCAGGTCCTGGTCACCGGCGGCGACGGCATGGACTTCCTGGGCAGCGGGCTCGCCCAGGTGATGGCGACCGCGCGGGCCTTCGGGGTGCGGCTGCCGGGCGAGGAGCACGACTGATACGTTGCGGGCGTGGGAGCCCACCCGAAGGGACTGCTGACGCTGGCGACCGCGGTCGCGCTGCTCGCCGCCACGCTGGGGGCCGGCCCGTCGGAGCGGACCCAGCTGGCGCCCCGCCTGGCCGACGTCGACGCGGCGCTGACGGAGGCGGAGCAGCGCCTGGTCCGCTCCGAAGCGATCGGGGTCGCGACCGGGCAGGTGCAGAACCGCTTCGCCCTGCGGCGGGACGGCAAGCGCCGGCTGAAGGTGTGCGAGGACGACGAGCTGGCGAGCCTGGTGACCCGGTCGAGGACGTTCGGCCCGGCCTGGCGCGACGCCGCCCAGGCCGCCCGGGTCGCCGCCGACCGGGTCATCGCGATGGCGGAGCGGGAGACGGTCGCCCCGCTGCTCGACTCGGCGCGGCGCGACCGGCTGGAGCGGGTCGAGGCGCGCGCCTGGGAGCAGGCGGTCGCGGCGGCTGAAGCCGGGGCGTGGCACCGCCGCTACGTCGAGGGCAGCTTCAAGAGCTGCGGGCTGCACCTCACCGTCGCCGACGGCATGCCGGTCCCGGGGGAGCGCACCGAGCGCGAACAGGCGGCGCCGATCGCGGTCATCGGGCTTCACTTCGGGACGCTCTGCCCCGACCAGGTGCCGGCCAACGGGGAGGTGGCGCTCCTCGCCGGCCCCGACGCCTGCTGGGCCGCGGGCGCGTGCGACTGCGAGCCGGTCCCGGTGCACCCCGGCGCGGTGCTCGGGCCGCCCGGGGGCCTGCCGCCGCTCGACCTGGAGCCCCGGCGCTAAGCGGCCCATCACTCATATGCGGCCTCACACCGGAGAGGGCACGGGCCCGAGATCCAGGAGCGAGGAGGGAGCGATGCGGGCCATCGTGACCGACGAGCGACGCCGGGATCGGGCTCGTGGACCGACGGTGTGTGGGCTGCAGGTGGGTGATGGGTCGTCTAGCGCCCCGGCTCGGCCCACCGCAGCCGGCGGCGGGCGGCGCTCGCCTCCTCGTGGCGACCGAGCCGGCTCAGCGCGTCGACCTGCAACGCGAGCGCGTCGGGGTGCCAGGGACGTCGACGGAGCACCCGCTCGGCCTGGCGCAGCGCGGCGCCGGCGTCGCCCTCCTCCAACGCGTCGCGACCCGCCGCGACCGTCGCGAGGGGATCGCGTCGCCCCACCTCCGGCGCACGGGACCGGTCCCGCTCGTGGTCGAGGGCCACCCGCAGGCGGGCCGCCTCGTCGGTGGCCCCCCGCGCGGCGAGCTGATCGGCGAACCTCGCCGCGGCGTCCAGGTCGCCCGCCTCGAGGGCGGCGGCGAGCTGCAACCGCACCGGCTCCGTCGCGTCGGGCCAGGCGGTCGCCCAGTCGCGCAGCGCGGTGGCGTCCAGCCGGCCGGCGCGACGCGCCATCTCCACCCGCGCCGCCAGGGCCTCCTCGCCGCGCTCCGCTGCGACGGGGAGCGTCGCCAGGCGAGCGTCCGCGGCGTCCCCGTCTCCCGCCGCCCCCTCCGCGATCGCGATCGGGAGGACGAAGCGGGGATCCCCCGGCCACGACCGGTCGACCGCCCGCCAGGCGTCGAGCTCCCCGGCGGCCCCGCCCGCGGCCCGGGCGCCCGCCCGGTCGGCGACCGCGATCCCGCCGGGATCCCGCTCCGCTGCGACGCCGAACTCGTAGGCGGCCCGCGTCCACGCTCCGTCCTCCGCGGCGGCCCGCCCCGCCAGCCATCGGCGCACCGCGTCGGACGGCGGCGGCTCATCGACCTCGGCCGGGACCGGCGCGTCGGGGGCCAGCGCGACCCGGAGGCTAGACACGACGACGCCCACGTCCTCCCCCTCGAACGCCCGGCAGTCCGACGGGGCGGCGCACAAGGTCACCCTCACGGCGGCGTCGTCCGTCGCGGCGAGCAGCTCGAGGGTCCATTGGCGGGACTCGAACAGCAGCGGTCGGGCCAGCCCCGGTCCGGCCGCGGCGCCCTCGCGGCGGGGCACCACCCGGGGCAGCGAAGCCAGCGCGTACTCCAGCTCGTCCAGCCGGGTCGGGGCGGCCGCCCGCCGCCCCCGCGGCGTCGGGGGGCCGGCCAGGTCGACGAACACCGTGCGGACCGCCCCGGACCACCGGACGGCGGGCTCCCGGCGCGCCACCGCTTCCGGCTCCGCGGTCGGGGCTTGCGGGGGGCCGGCGCAGGCCAGCAGAGTGAGCGACGTGACGGCGCACGACAGCCAGGGGCCCGGGTTCCTGCGGCGCCTGTGGCGGGCCGCGGTCCGGGTCGGCCTGGCGCTCGGGCTGCTCGTCGTCATCGGGGCGATCGTCGCAGGCCTGTGGCTGCAGCGCACCATCCTGGGCGACCTTCCTGCGGACCTGTCCGACGTGCGCAGCTGGCGTCCCCCCACCGCGTGCGAGCTGCTCGACGCCGACGGCGAGCCCCTCGACTCCTTCTACGCCGAGCGCCGCTTCTGGGTCCCCATCGAGGAGCTCCCGCCGCACCTCCTGCGCTCCATCGTGGTCGCCGAGGACCGGGCGTTCGCCGAGCACGTCGGCGTCGATCCCCGGGGCATCGGCCGCGCGGTCCGGGCCAACTGGGAGGCGGGCCAGCCGGTGCAGGGCGGCTCCACGATCACCCAGCAGCTGGTCCGCCTCGTCCTCGTCGGCCAGGAGCAGACGCTCGAGCGAAAGATCAAGGAGGCCGCCCTCGCCTGGCGGCTGGAGCAGAGCCTGAGCAAGGAGGAGATCCTCGAGCTGTACGTCAACACGATCGCCCTCGGCTCCGGCAACTACGGCGTCGAGGCGGCGTCCCGCGACTACTTCGGCGTCTCGGCCCGCGACCTCGATCCGGGGCAGTCGGCCCTGCTCGCCGGGATCATCCCCGCCCCCTCGCGGTGGTCTCCCCGGCGCAACCCGGTCGGCGCGGCGCGGCGGCGAGCCCAGGTCCTTCGGGCGCGGGTGGCGCTGGGGGACTTCGACGACGAGCGGGCGATCGCCCCCTGGCTGGAGGCGCCCGTGCTGGTGCCCGGCGCGGTCGAGGAGGAGGGGCCGCTGGAGCACGCCGCGTTCATCACCGAGGCCCGCCGCCGGGTGCGCTCCACCTTCGGCGACTCCGCCCCGTTCACCCAGGGGCTGCGCATCCGCACCACCCTGGACCGCGCGGTCCAGGCCGAGGCGGAGGCGGCGATCGAGGAGGCGGCGGCGGCGGTGGAGGAGCGACATCCGCGGCGCGATCCCGAGGTCCCGGTCCAGGGCGCCGCGGTGGTGCTCGAGAACGCGACCGGGGACGTCGTCGCGATCGTCGGCGGTCGGGACGTCGGCCTGGAGGGCTTCGTCCGAGCGACCCAGGCCCGACGCCAGCCCGGCAGCACCTTCAAGCTGTTCGTCTACGCGACCGCGCTGAGCCGCGGCAAGACCCAGGCCGACCTGGTCTGGCCGATGCCGGAGATCGACCCCGAGGACCCCGACCCCCCCGCGCTGCCTCCCTGGATGCCGATCCGGGACGCGCTCGTCTACAGCGTCAACGACGCCGCGACGACCACCTACCTGCGCCAGCCCCCCGGCTCGGTCCCCGCCACCGCCGCGGCGATGGGGGTGCGCACGCCGCTGCGGGACGACAAGTCGGTCGCCCTGGGCAGCTCCGAGGTCACTCCCCTCGACCTCGCCGTCGCCTACGCGACCGTCGCGCGGGGGGGCCTGCCGGTCGAGCCGCGGTTCCTGACCGCGGTGCACGACGTGCGCGGCGCGTTGGTCGGGCGAGCGGGCGACGTCGTGACGCTGCCCGGGGGGGAGCCGAGCCGGCTGCCCGGACGCGTCGGCCGGAGGGCGTTCCCGTCGGGGGTCGCGGGGGAGCTCACCGACATGCTCCAGGGCGTGTTCGCCCGGGGCACGGCCCGCCGGTTCCGGCGGGAGGGCTACCCCCGCGCCGGCAAGACCGGCACGACCGACGACTACATCGACGCCTGGTTCGTCGGGTTCACGCCCCGGTGGACCGTCGCGGTCTGGATCGGCAGCGACGGCCGCACCTCCCTGGGCCCCCGCGAGTACGGCGCCCGGGCCGCGCTGCCGGCCTGGGACCGGATCGTCCGCTTCCTGGAGGACCGCGACCCCGACGCGGCCGACCTGAGGTTCGAGCCGTCGCCGGAGACCGTGATGATCGAGCTGGCCGGGCGCCCCGCGTGGGTCCGCCGGGGGCACGTGCCGCGGCGGGTGCTCGAGCGCCCGTCGCTCCGGGGGGTGCCGGTGCCGGCCTACCTCGCGGAGCCGGAGTTCGACTGACCGAGGCGCTGTTCCGCCCGGGGCGCTACAGTCCGCCCGCCATGAAGTACCTCCACACCATGCTCCGCGTCCGCGACCTGGACGCCGCCCTCGACTTCTTCGTCGACAAGCTGGGCCTGGTCCAGACTCGCCGCAAGGACGTCGAGCGCGGCCGGTTCTCGCTCGTCTTCCTCGCCGCCGCGGCCGGGGAGCCCGAGATCGAGCTGACCTGGAACTGGGACCAGGACGAGCCCTATCCGACCGGCCGCTTCTTCGGCCACCTCGCCTACGCCGTCGACGACATCTACGCGGTCTGCGAGCGGCTCGCCGAGCGCGGCGTCACCATCAACCGCCCCCCGCGGGACGGGCGCATGGCGTTCGTGAAGTCCCCCGACGGCCACTCGGTCGAGCTCCTGCAGGCCGGCGGCGCCCTCCCGCCGAAGGAGCCCTGGGCGTCGATGGCGAACGACGGGAGCTGGTAGCCATGACGACCGCCTTCATCGCAGGAGCGACCGGTTACACCGGCCAGTCCGTGGTCGCCGAGTGCCGCAAGCGCGGCTGGACGACCGTGGCGCACGTCCGCCCCGACAGCGGACGCCGGGACGAGTGGACCACCACCTTCGAGCAGGAGGGCGCGCAGGTCGACACCTCCGCCTGGACGGCCGACGCGATGGCCGACGCGATGCAGCGCCACCGCCCCGACGTCGTCTTCTCGCTCCTCGGCACGACCGCGAAGCGGGCCAAGGCCGACGGCAGCAGCTACGAGGCGGTCGACTACGGGCTCAGCGTTCTGCTCCTCGGGGCGGCGACGACGATCGACCCGGCCCCCTGCTTCGTCTACCTCTCGGCGATCGGCGCCGGGGGCAGGCCGAGCAACGCCTACATGGAGGCGCGCGTCCGCGTCGAGGCCGCGATCGTGGAGGCCGGCGTGCCCCACGTCATCGCCCGCCCGGCCTTCGTCACCGGCCCCGACCGCGAGGACGACCGCCCCGGCGAGCGGATCGGCGCGACGCTGCTCGACGGCGCGCTCGGCGCGCTCGCCGCCGTCGGCGTGCGGGGGCCACAGGAGCGGTGGGCGTCGCTGCGGGGCCGGGAGCTGGCCGAGGCGCTGGTCGCGCTGGCGGCGTCGGAGGACCGGGGCGTCTTCGAGGCCGCCGCCCTGCGCCGAGCCGCTGGGTAGCGGCCGTTGCGCACCGGCCGCCTGTGAAACCGCGCCGAGTGCGCGATACTTACTTGGGCGGTGATGGGCCTCCACCGATCCCTCGTCGTCCTGCTCGCGGCCCTGCTGCTGCCGGCCGCCGCCCTCGCGGCCGACCCCCTGGTGGTGTCGGAGGACCCCGCTGAGGCCCGCGCGTTCCTCGACCGCAAGCTCGGCGACGAAGCCCCGGACGTGCAGGGCATCCCCGACGCCAACCGCATCGCCGGGGTCTGGGTGCTCGGCACGGTCCCCGACAGCCTCTGCCCCACGCCTTCGGTGACCGCCGCCGACGTGGCGGAGCGGCTCGCCCACGCCCAGGAGCGGATCGACGAGCTCGAGGTCGAGGCCGGCCTCGCCGCGCTCACGGGCCTGCGCGCCCAGCTCGGCTGCATGACCGAGCCGGTGGACGCCGAGGGGCTGTGGACGCTGCACTTCCTGGAGGCGGTGGCGGCCTCGTACGCCGAGGGCGACCCGGAGCCGTCGCTGCGCCGCGCCCTCGCCATCCGGCCGGGTCAGGCCTACGACGACAGCTACCCCCCCGAGCTCCGCGAGGCCTACCTGGAGGCGCAGGAGCGGGCGCTCAGCTCCGGCCGCGCCAACGTGGCGACCTCCGCCGCCGAGCTGGCCTGGCTCGACGGCGTCGCCCTGGCCGGGGGCGTCACCCCGGTCACCCCGGGCGAGCACCTGCTGCAGATCCGCGGGACCGACGGGGCGCTCCGGGGCGGGCTGGTACGGCTCGCCCCCGACGCGGTGACGGCGGTGGGCACCGACGGCGCCTTGTTCACGTTCGTCGACGGGCTGGACGAGCCGCGGCGCGCGGCCCTCGCCGACTCGCTGTCCGGCGGCGTCGACCGACCGGTCTGGATCGTCGCCGACAAGCAGGTCCTCGCGCTCGCCGGCGACGCGCCCGACCTCCGACGGCGAGCGTCGGCCGGCGGCGGCGGCAAGGGTCCGTTCTTCACGGCGGCCGTGGGCGGCGGCTGGCAGATGGCCGGCGTCGACTACCACTACGGCGCGCTCGCCATCGACGCGGACCTGAGGCTCGTCGGCCCGCTCCGGGTGATGGCCCACCTCCGCCCCTCGGTCGGCCAGCGGACCGAGCCGGACGCGTCGGGCCAGACCTGGGCGCCGGTGCTGTTCGCGTTCGGGGTCGGCCCGGTGGTCCGCATCGAAGGCGTCGTGCGGCCCCGGTTCGCCGTGGCCCTGCAGCTGTCCGTGGACCGCGCCCCCGAGGCCGACGCGGCGCGGCTGCTCGCGGGGGTCTTCGGCTCCGCGGGCGTCGAGCTCCCGCTGGGCGCGACGCCCCTGGCGATCCGCCCCAGCTTCGAGGCCGGCTTCCTCGGCCGGAACCTCGTCCTCCGCGGCCTCGTCCAGCTCGAGATCGGCGGCTGATCCGCCCGGGGTTCAGCTCGGTCGACCGTCCGGCTTGACGGCCATCACCGCGCAGGGCGCGCGCCGCAGGATCTGCTCGGTGCACGAACCCACCAGGTGGTCCTTGAGGGAGTTCCGACCCTGGGTGCCCATGACGACGAGGTCCGCCTCGAGCTCGTGGACCAGCGCGAGGATGCCGTCGGCGGGGTCCCCCACCTCGACCCGGGCGTGCAGCCACCGGTCCGGGAGTCGCTCCACCCCCGACGCGACCAGGTCATCGGCGACCCGGGAGGCCAGCGCGCGCAGGTCGTTCTCGTGGCCGTCCAGGGTGGTCAGCCCGACCTCGTCGATCGGGACCGACTCGAACGACTTGGTCACCGCCCCTTCGCTCGCGACGAACAGCATCGTCAGCTCGGCCTGCAGCGCCGACGCGAGGTGCATCGCGACGCTCAGGGCTTTCTCGGAGCACTCCGAGAAGTCGACCGGGACCAGCAGACGAGACAGGCGGTACATGCCCGGAGACTACCAACTCTGGCCGGGTTGTTGTGGCAACCGCCACACTCGTGTGCCAGCCTGCGAGCGGAAGTCGGCCTGGGAGACGATTCGATGCGCGCGAGTTGCACGCTGGCCCTGTTGATCGGGGTCCTGGGCGCTTGCGACGGGGTGCCCGACCCCGTCGCGGACCCGACGCCGCTGCCCGACTGCGAGGGGACCTGCCTGGAGCACGACTTCGGAACGACCGTGCTGGCCCCCTACCAGGAGATCGGCGACCAGTGCATGAGCTGGACGCTCGACAACGCCGAGACGCTCCTCGTCAACTCGGTCTCCACCGCCAACGACGGCTGGTTCCACCACTCCAACTGGTTCTGGGTGCCCGACGACTGGTGGGAGCTCCCCGACGGCTACTGGGACTGCAGCGACCTGGCGTTCACCGAGCTGGGCGCCGCGCTGGTCGGCGGCGTGTTGTACGCCCAGTCGACCCAGACCAACGCCGAGACCCAGGCCTTCGTGGACGGCGCGGCGATCGAGATCCCGCCCAACGCGCGCATCATCGCCTGGGCCCACCTGCTCAACCTGTCCGACGAGGCGCGGCAGACCGGCCTGCGCCTGCAGCTGGGCCTGCTGGCGCCGGACGAGGTCGACACCATCCTCAGCCCGTTCCGCTTCAACTACAGCGACCTGCGCCTGCCCCCGAACACCCGGACCGAGCACGCGGGCGACTGCGACATCGACACGGTGCACCAGGCCGTCACCGGGGACCCCCTGGAGCTGAAGCTGCACTACGTGCTGCCGCACTACCACGCGCTGGGCGACTCGTTCCGCCTGGAGATCAGCGGCGGACCGCGGGACGGCGAGGCGATCTTCGAGCAGCTCGACGCCTACGGCGAGCCGCTCGGCCACACCTTCGAGGAGCCGGTCGACCTGGCCGGCGCCACCGGCCTCCGCTTCTCCTGCGGACACGACAACCCGCGGGACGTCGACGTGTTCTTCGGCATCGGGGACCAGGAGATGTGCGTGATGCTCGGGTTCGCCGACACCGCGATCCGGTTCGACGGCGACGTCGACCTGACCACGGACGTCAGCGAGCAGCCCGACGGCACGGTCCTGCGCACCGGCGCCTGCAACGTCAACGGCTTTCAGCTCTGACAGTGATCGCGACGGCTCGCGAGCACCTCCTCCAGCGTCACCCCGTCCTCCGCCAGCCAGCCCTCGACGAGCCCGCGAGCGACCCCGGTCTTCGCCTCGAAGAACTCGAAGACCTTGTCCTCCTCGTGGTCGACCGCCTTGTTGAGCAGCAGGTACGGCAGGTAGTACAGCGCCCCCGCCACACAGGACGGCTGAATGCCCAGCTGGCGGTCCAGGATGGTCAGCCCGGTCCGGACCCCGCCGCCCCGCAGCGCCTCCCGACTCACCTCGCGGGCGTCGTCGTAGACGGGGGTGCCGAAGTCGACACCCAGGTCCTCGTAGAAGAACCGGATCAGGCTCAGGGACAGCAGCGACTGCTCGACCATCTCGTCGGTGTCCGCGTTGCTCCCGTCGGCCATCGTCAGGATCCCCCGGCGCAGGCAGAACAGGGCGCTCCGGGCGTGCATCGCCATCTTGCACCCCAGGCACCAGACGAAGCCCGAGCCGAAGCGCTTGTAGTCGGTCCGCAGGGAGCGCACGACGACCTGCTCGAACGCCTGCTTCGTCGAGATCAGCGTGAACGTGAAGCGGTCCCCCGCCGAGCGCTGCAGCTCCTCGGCCCGTCGCCGGCTGCGGTCGTGGCGGAAGTGGCCGTACCCGTTGCGGTAGGTCACCAGGTGCACGCGCGCGTAGCGATCGGCGAGCCTCAGCGCGGTCGCCGTCGAGTCCAGCCCCCCGCTGAACATCAACGCGACCTCGTCCGGTCGCACGTCGGGGAACCGCCCGGGCCCGAGCGAGAGCGCCGGGTGGGTCGCGAAGAGCACGTCGGTCACGCCTACAGCATGGGTCGCCCCGCGGCCCCCCGCATGACCACCGTCACTCGAAGCGGCCGAGGCCGGGCGACGATGGGGGGGTGAGCACCCTCCTCGTAGCCCCCCCGTACCAGCGGCGGATCGCCTCGGTCGCCCAGACCACGGTCGGCGCGCCGATGGGGCTCGCCTACCTCGCGGGGGTGCTCCGGGACGCCTCCCAGCCGGTCGACGTGATCGACGCCAACGCGCTCCGCCTCGACCTGCCCGCGGTGACCCGTCGGATCGTCGACGCCCGCCCGGCCGTGCTGGGGCTGACCGCCGTCACCCCCACCATCGACCTCTGCGCGGAGATCGCGACCCGAGCGCGCCAGTCCGGCTTCGAGGGCGCGGTGGTGGTCGGAGGCCCCCACCCCAGCGCGCTGCCGGCCCGGACGCTGACCGACCACCCCGCCATCGACGTCGCCGTGGTGGGCGAAGCGGAGGGGCGGATCGTCGAGCTGGTGCGGCGCCTCCGCGACAGCGTCCCGCTCGACGGACTGCCCGGGGTGCTGTGGCGACACGGCGACGGCGTCCGGGGCGATCCGGGGCTGCCGGAGCCGCCGGACCTGGACGCCCTGCCCCGCCCCGCGCGGGACCTGCTCCCGATGAAGCGCTACCGCTCCCCCGACAGCCTGCGGGCCCACACCGTGGTCGCCACCCGGGGCTGCCCGGCGCCCTGCACGTACTGCGGCGTACCCGGCTTCTTCGGCCGGCGGGTGCGCCGCCGGGATCCCGAAGACGTCGCCGAGGAGTTCGGCGAGCTGGCCCGGCATTGGCGGGCCGACCACATCAACTTCGTCGACGACACGTTCACCTGGGACGCCGACTGGGTGCACGCCCTGTGCGACGCCCTCGCCGAGCGGCGCCTCCCCGACCGCCTCACCTGGCAATGCCTCACCCGCGTCGACCGGGTCGACCGGGGGCTGCTCGAACGGATGGCCGCGGTCGGCTGCCGGCGGGTCGAGATGGGGATCGAGTGCGCGTCGGTCGAGGGGCTGGCCGCGCTCGCCAAGGGGATCAAGCAGGGCCAGGTCGAGCGCGCCTTCGCCGCCGCCCGCGCGGCCCGGCTGGAGACGATGGCGCTGGCGATGGTCAACGTGCCGGGCGAGAGCGCGAGCGACGTCGACCGGACCTGGCGACTCGTGCAGGAGATCGATCCCGACCAGCTCCAGGTGGCGATCTGCACCCCCTACCCCGGCACCCGGCTGTACGACGACGCCGTGCGCGACGGCGCGCTGCGCACGCACGACTTCGCCCGGTTCCGGTTCCTGCGGGAGGCGGTCCTGGACAACGGCGTGATGTCCGAGGACGAGGCGGTTCGGGCCCAGCGGCGGCTGCAGCGCCGGTTCTGGCTCCGCCCCCGAACCGTCGCCCGCCTCGCCGCCCGGGCGGTCCTCCGGCCGCGGACGGGGTTGGCGATCGCGCGCACCTCGGTCTCGACGGTTCCGGCGTTGGTGCGTCGCCGGTAGTCTCCGGCGATGCTCCGCCTGCTGCTGTTCCTGCTCGGCTCCGCGTTCCTGCTCGGCTGCCCCACCGACGACGACGACACCGCGGTGGTCGACGACGACGACTCGACCGACGACGACGACGACGCGACCCTGCCGCCGACCATCGAGGTCACCGTGCTCGCCACCCTGGACGGGGAGCCGACCGCCGGCATCAGCGTCTTCCAGGGCGGCCAGGAGTCCCGCTTCGAGACCGACGCGGCCGGGCTCGCCACCTTCTCGATCGTGACGATGGTGCCGCAGGAGCTGTGGCTCCTCGCCGCCCACCCCGAGGCGCGGGTCGGCGCCGCCCCCGCCCCCGACGCGACCCCCGCCGACCCGATCGAGATCCACCTGACCCGGTTCGACCCCAGCGACAACCCGGACTTCGAGTTCAAGCCGCCGGGCGACCCGCCGGAGTTCGGCACCACCGAGGTCTGCTACCACTGTCACATCTCGATGGGGGACGACTGGGACCCCTCGCCCCACCGTCACTCCGCCCGCAGCGTGCCGGTGCAGGACCTGTACGCCGGCGCCGTCGCCGCGCTGGACAGCGAGGCCGACTGCACCGACGCGGGCGGCTCGTGGTGGACCGGGCTCGGCCCCGGCACCGGCGCCGCGGCCGAGCGCTGCTACCTGGGGTCGGGCACGCTCCCCGCCCTCAACGAAGGCTGCGGCGACGACGCCCCGTGCGACGACGTGGCGACCGAGTTCGGCGCCTGCGCCGACTGCCACGCCCCCGGGATCGACGGACAGCTCGGGGGCCGCAGCCTGCTGGAGGCGACCGGGATCGCCTACGAAAAGGGCGTGCATTGCGACGTCTGCCACCACGTCGAGGCGATCGACCTCGACGCGCCGGCCGGCGTCGGGGGTCGGCTGCGCGTCGTGCGCCCGAGCGAGCCCGTCGACGGTCCGCTCGGCCCCTGGCTGCCCCTGGTGTTCGGCAACCGGGACGACGTCGCCAACCCCGCGATGGGCGGCGTCTACCGCGACTTCTTCACCGAGGCGACGTTCTGCGCGGGCTGCCACCAGCACGAGCAGGCGGTGCTCGTGCCCGGCGCGGCCATCGACGAGGCCCGCTGGCCGAGCGGCGTGCTGCCGATCCACACCACGTACGACGAGTGGCTCGCGGGCGGGGACGCCACCCCGTGCCAGGGCTGCCACATGCCGCCGGACCCGGACGTCACCAACGGCGCGGACCTGCAGCGCTGGGAGCTGCCGGCCGGCCTCGCGGGGGGCTGGGACCGGGGCCCCGACGGCGTGCGCAAGCACAGCTTCACCGGGCCGCGGGACCCCGACGGCCTCCTCCTCCCCAACGCCTCGCTGCTCGACGTCGAGACCGCGCTGGAGGACGACCTGCTCACGGTCACGGTGGTGACCCACAACATCAACCGCGGCCACGCCCTGCCCACCGGGGAGCCGATGCGCCACCTCGTGCTGGCGGTGGAGGCGACGTGCGACGGCGAGCCGCTGGCCCCCGTCGGCGGCGCCGCGGTGCCCGACTTCGGCGGCGCCTGGGCGAGCCAGGGGAGCGACGGCGACTGGTCGGTCTGGCCGGGCGCCCAGGTCGGCCAGGCGGTGCGGGTGGTCGCGTTGACCGGCGAGTTCGTCGACTACACCGGCTTCGGCCCGTTCGGCGACGGCACCTTCGACGCGGAGGCCAAGGGGCTGCCCGTCGAGGAGGCCGTCGGCGGCTCGATCATCACCGCGGTCGACGGGGACGCCGTCACCTTCGACGCGCCGCTGCCGGCGGGCGACACCGCCTACCTCGTGGACCCCGGGATGCCCGCCGACGAGGCCGCCTCCCTGCCGCTGGCGGGGGCCCCCGGCTTCGCCTTCGCGCGGGTCCTCGTGGGCGCGGACGGCGAGCGCATGGTCCCCCACCACGCCGCAGTCGACGTCGCCAGCGACAACCGCCTGAAGCCGGACAGCAGCCACTCGACCGAGCACCGCTTCGCGGCCCCGTGCGCCGAGCCGGCGGTCCGCGCGGTCCTCGTGTGGCGCCGGTTCCCCTGGAGCCTCGCCGCCGAGAAGCGGTGGGACGCCGTCGACGTCGTCATCCGGGAGGACGGCAGCCCCTGAATCTGCAGGCCGGCGAAGATTCTTCCCAACGCTCGGACGCCCCCCGGCGAATCAGGGGTAGTGGAAGATGCCCTCACCGTGCCGCTGTCCCTGACCGCCGACGAGCCCCCTGACGCGCTGAGCGCCCTCGCGGCCGACGCGGCGGGCGGACAGCGGGCCGCCCTGGATGCGCTGCTGCGGGCCTGCGGCGACGACCTGCTCCGGGTCTGCACCCGGCTGACGGGCGACCGCGAGGACGGCCTGGACGCCGTGCAGGACGCGTTCGTGCGGATCGCCCGGAGCATCCGCCGCTACGACGCCCGCCGGCCGGCGCGGCCCTGGCTGATGCAGATCGCGGTGCGCGCCGCCCAGGACGGTCGCCGACGCCGGACCCGTCGCCGGGGCCACCTCGCGGCGGTCGACGCCTCGTCCCTGGAGCTCGCCGATCACCGGCCCGATCCGGAGGCGGAGGCGCGACGGGGGGAGCTGACCGCGACCCTCCAGCAAGCCCTGGACGGTCTGCCAGCGCAGGAGCGAGATGCCTTCGTGTTGCGTGAGCTGGAGCAGTTCGACACCGCCGACGTCGCCCGAATGCTGGGCTGCCGAAGCGTCACCGTGAGGGGCCATTGCCTGCAGGCCCGCCGCAAGCTGGGCGCCTGGATGCGCCGACACCACCCCGAGCTCGTCCCGGAGGACGCGCGATGACCGACGCCCGAGATCCCATGACCGACGCGGTCCGCCGCCTGGCCGACGCGCAGCCGCCGTCCCCGCTGACGGACGCCGAGCTGGACCGGCTGCTCGCCGCCATCCCCGAGCCGGTGCCGGAGCGGCCGACCTGGGCCCGAGGGCTCGGCTGGGCGGCCATCGCCGCGGCGGCGGTGCTCGCGGTCTGGCTGCTCCCGCAACAAGGCGGCGAGCCCGGCGCCCCGCTGGAGGCCGAACCGACCCCCGCGGCCATCGCCGACGCCACGCCGTCCGAGCCGCCCCAGCGCATCGAGATGCGCCTCGCTACCGCCGACCCGTCGATCGAGATCGTCTGGGTCATCGACTCCGACTTCGAAATCCGCTGAGGAGCCCCGCCATGACCCGCCTCCCGCTGACCGCCCTGCTGACCCTGTCGACCCTCCTCTTCGCGCTGCCCGCGTCGGCCCAGGAGCCCCCCCTGCGGACGGAGGTGGTGAAGGTCCACCACATCGACGTCCACGACGCCGAGCAGGTGCTCCGCGCGATCGTCTCCCGCCGCGGCCGCCTGGACGCCAACCGGGAGCTCGGCGTGCTGACGATCGTCGACGAGCCGGCGCTGGTCGACAAGATGATCGAGATCCTCTCCGGGCTGGACCAGCCGCGGCCCCAGTTGGAGTTCACGGTGTTCATGGTGGTCGCCGGGGAGAAGCAGCGACGCGACGGCGAGATGGACTTCGGCGAGCTGAACGACGTCATGACGGAGCTGCGTCGACTGTTCAGCTACGACAGCTACCGCATCCTCGACCGGGGCGCGGTCCGCCTCATCGCCGGCAACGAGGCGCGACTGCGGGTCGGCGGCAGCGAGGGCTGGGACCTGGAGCTGAGCACCCGGGGCGCGACCGACGGCGAGTCGTTCGGCGTGTCGCTGCACCTGTACGTCAAGGACGTCATCGACAGCGGCGGCGAGGTCACGGTGCTCGAGAAGACCGTGGTCGCCACGTCGCTGGAGGTACGGGACGGGCAGACCACGGTGGTCGGCGCGAGCAAGCTCGACGGCGACGACCGCGCGCTGATCACCATCCTCCGGACACGCGTCATCGCGCCCTGACCCGATCGGGTCCATGCTCGGTACATGGACCGCCACCACAGCAGCACCGATCGCGAGTTCAATCCGGAGACCCTGGCGCTCGGCTACGGCTACGACGCCTCCCTCTCCGAGGGCTCGGTCAAGCCCCCCGTCTTCCTGACGTCGACCTTCCAGTTCGACAGCGCCGCCGACGGCAAGCGGTTCTTCGAGCTCGCCTACGGGCTGAAGGAGCGGCGCCCGGACGAGGTGCCGGGGCTGATCTACAGCCGCATCAACAACCCCAACCTGCAGATGTTCGAGGAGCGGATGGCGGCGTGGGACCGCACCGACCAGGGGCTGGTGTTCAGCTCCGGCATGGCCGCGATCTCGACGTCGATGCTCGCCCTCCTCAAGCCGGGTGACGTCGTGCTCTCCACCGCCCCGGTCTACGGCGGCACCCACTTCCTGCTCGAGCACATCCTCCCCACCCTCGGCATCGAGTACCGGGCGGTGCTCGCCGGCACGGACACCGCCGAGGCGATGGCGGCGGCGGCCGAGGGGGTCGGACCGAAGCGGGTCCGCATGCTGTACGTGGAGACGCCGGCCAACCCGAGCAACGCGATGGTCGACATCGCCGCGGTCTCGGCTCTGGCGCGGCAGCTGTCCGAGGGGCGGGAGCCGGACCGGCGCGTCGTCACCGCGGTGGACAACACGTTCCTGGGGCCGGTGTTCCAGCGACCCGCCGACTTCGGCGCGGACCTCGTCATCTACTCCGCCACGAAGTTCATCGGCGGACACAGCGACCTGGTCGCCGGCGTGCTCACCGGGCCGAAGGACCTGGTGACCGCCGTCGGCGTCTACCGCACGATCCTGGGCACGATGCCCAACCCGTTCGTCGGTTGGCTGCTCCAGCGCTCCCTGGAGACGCTGTCCATCCGGATGCGGCGCCAGGCCAAGTCGGCCCAGGACCTGGCCGAGCTGCTGGACGACCACCCGAAGGTCAACTTCGTCTCCTACCCGACCCTCCTGGAGGACGGCAGCCCGGAGCACGCCCTGTGGGATCGCCAGTGCACCGGAGCCGGCTCGCTGATCGCCTTCGACGTGGTCGGCGGCGAGGAGGCCGCGTTCGCCGTCCTCGACCGGTTCGAGGTGTTCCGGCTCGCCGTCTCCCTCGGCGGCACCGAGTCCCTCGTCGAGCACCCGATGCGGATGACCCACGCCGACGTGCCACCGCCGCTGCTCGAGCAGTTCGGGGTGACGCCCGGGATGATCCGGATGTCCGTCGGCCTGGAGCACCTGTCGGACCTCCGGCGGGACCTGCTGTGGGCCTTGGAGGGCGCGAAGCGCTGACAGATCGGTATCGTTCCGGCATGCGCCCGATCGCCCTCGTCCTGCTCGCCCTCCCGCTGCTCGCCGGCTGCCCCGAGCCGGACCCCGAACCGGAGCCGCTGCGCTTCCCGGACCTGCCGACGGACGCCTGGACGGAGTTCAACCCCGGCGGCGAGACCGTCTGCTCCCGGGGCACCGACTTCGCCTACTGGGTGCGCGGCGGGACCGAGAACAAGATCGTGGTCGACTTCTTCGGCGGCGGCGCCTGCTGGAACCAGACGACCTGCTCGATCGCCGACGCGATCTTCACCGACAGCGTGGAGCCGATCCGGGAGTCCGTCGACGCGCTGAGCGACGGCGCGGTGGGCACCGGCATCTACAACCTGGAGCACGAGGACAACCCGTTCACCGACTGGTACCACGTGGTGATCCCGTACTGCACCGGCGACGTGCACTGGGGGAACAACACCCAGGTCTACGCCCCCGGCCCCGGCAGCTTCACCATCGAGCACAAGGGGGCGGTCAACGCGCGGTCGGTGCTCGACTGGATCTACGAGGAGTTCAACCGCCCCGAGCAGATCGTGGTGACCGGCTGCAGCGCCGGCTCCTACGGCTCGGTGATGTGGTCGGCCTACCTGCAGGAGCAGTAC
This sequence comes from uncultured Rickettsiales bacterium, assembly GCA_964416435.1. GTDB lineage: Bacteria > Myxococcota_A > UBA796 > UBA9615 > UBA9615 > CAYQEG01. Next base: position 2,086 of record CAYQEG010000127.1, on the reverse strand, counting down.
CCGGACGCCCAGATGCTCCAGTTCGGGGACAGCGGGGCCGGCGTGATCACGGAGTCGTTCTTCAACGACAGCTTCCCCCAGTGGAACGCCGAGGAGGCCTTCCCCGGCTGGATCCCGAGCCTGGATCCCGAGAGCAACGACATCTTCGACAAGGAGCTGGCCGACCTGTACGTCGGCATCGGCGACCAGTACCCCGGCGCCAAGATGTCGCAGTTCAACACCATCGCGGACGACACCCAGGTCTTCTACTTCGAGCAGATGGGGGGCGGCGGCGGGGCGCTCTGGACCGAACGCATGCTCGCGTCGATCGCCAACATCGAGGCGCGCACGGACAACTTCTGCAGCTTCACCGCTCCCGGTGACCGGCACTGCATCATCACGCGCGACGCTCTGTACGACGTCGAGTCCGACGGTGTGCTCCTGATCGACTGGTTGGACGACCTGCTGCTCGAGGAGCAGCCGGGCAGCGTGATGTGCGAGGGATGCGCGGACTGACCACCGCCGCGGTCGTCCTCGGCGGCCTGCTCTGCGTCAACAACCTGCTCCCCTACGTGGGGGTGCGGGACGACTCCTGCCAGACGATGTTCTCGGGGCTCGACTGGAAGGCCGACAGCAACAACCACTACCTCGCGCCGCAGCGGGCGATCACGGACCTGTGGGACTACTACGGCGACGTCGAGGCGCACGTGTCTCCCTGGCCCGGGGACGGCAGCGAAGGCGAGCTCCTCGTCCAGTGGCTCAACCGGAGCGACCGGGAGGCCAACACCGAGGCCGTCCGGGTCGCCGTCGCGCAGCTCTGCGACGCCGGGCACGCGGTGCAGCTGCGCATCCGGCGCCGCGGCGCGCCCGCGTTCGAGGACTACCCCGACGCCTGCGCCGTCCCGTTCCTCAGCCGCCCCTCGCGCCTGATCCCGGTCCGCCTCTACGAGACCGACCGCCCCCCCGGCGGCTGGTAGGGCGACCGTGATCTCCCGAGACCCTCGCCTGCGGATCATCGCCCTCCTCCTGGCGCCGGCGTTCGTCGGCCACTTCGTGCAGCTGATGCGGGAGGACACGCCCTGGACGTACGAGGCGGGCGTCCGATACCTCGTCACCCCCGGTTGGCACCACGCCCTGCCCTACGAGGCCTGCATGGCGCTCGCCGCGGCGGTGCCCATCGCGATGATCGGGATGCTGGCGTTCCGCAGCCGGGGCTGGCTGCTGGCGGTGTGTGGGACCTACCTGCTGCACTACCTGAGCTGGCCGTTCCGGATCCGCAACCACATGACGTTGATGCTCAGCTCGCTGGTGGTCATCGGCGTGCTGACCGCCATCGCGGCCCGGGCGGGGGCGATCAACGCCCGCACCGGCGAGGGTCCGTCGGCCGACGCGGCCGATGACCGGGTGGTCTGGGGCGTCGCGCTGGTGCTCTGCATCACCTACTTCTTCGCCGGCTTCCACAAGATGAACCCCCGCTTCACGTCGGCCGACCCGGGACTGAGCTCGGCGGCGATGGGGATCGCCGACTTCCTGCGTCACGGAGGCATCACGCGCGCCCCCCCGGCCTGGCTGATGGGCTCCATCGGCTGGCTCTCGATCGGCATCGAGCTCGCCGTCCCGATCATCGCGTGGCGGGTGAACCGGCTGACGGTGCCCTGCGTGCTCGTCCTGATGGGGTTCCACTTCCCGATGGTCGCGGTGATGAACGTGGCCGACTACCCGATGCTCGCGTCGGCGTTCTGGCCGGCGCTGTTCACCCGGGGACAGTGGGAGGCGCTCGAGGCGCGCCTGCGGCCCTCCCGATGGACGGTGACCGGCGCCGCCGTCGGCGTGGCGGCCCAGTTCTGGTTCATGCCCTGGTGGGGCTGGCTGACGGGTTTCGGCGTCGGCGTGATGGCTCTGTGGGGGTGGGCCGCCGGGGCGATGGTACAAGGGCTACGGGAGAAGATCGCCCCATGAACATCCGCCCGCTCTGCGCGCTCACGCTCGCCCTCTTCCTCGTCGGTTGCCCGGACACCTGGGCGCCCCCCGACTACGACCCGGCCGACCTGTCCGACGACGACGACGCGACGGACGACGACGACGCGACGGACGACGACGACGCGAC
>CAYQEG010000126.1:0-24243 GCA_964416435.1 uncultured Rickettsiales bacterium | reverse complement strand
GACATCGGACCGCGGGCCTGTCGGATCCGTGGTCACACAACCTGGGCGGCACAGTGAGGCCCTCCGCGCGGGTCTGGAGACCCGATTCCTGCGTCCCTCATCGGTCACCGGGGGGCAAGCCCCGCTCTCTCTTCGGTCCTTGACCTCGGCCCTCCCTCCTCCCCGCTCCCGGGGCCTCACAATCATGAGGGGCCGTTTAGAACGACACCTGAGCCTGGGTGCGGACCCGCAGGTCGGCGTCCGCCGGCGCGAGGCTCGGGCCGGTGACCGCGAACACGTCGGTGACCCACTTGACGTTGTGACCCCAGAAGAGGACGGCGACCGAGCCGCCGAGCTCCTGGGCGTCCTCCTCACCGTCGACCAGGGCGACGACCCGGGCGTACCGGACCATCGGCATGACGTGCCCCTTCAGCAGGTAGCCGGCCTGCAGGTGGAAGCCGAGCTGGTCGAGCCCCTGGCTACCCCAGCTGTCACCGTCCTGGGCGGTGGAGAAGTAGAAGGCGCCGGTGGCGGAGAACCCGGCCACCTTGACGATCGCGTCGAGCTCGGCGCCGAAGTAGCCGTCCGCCTCGTCGGCCGCGTCGAAGGACATCACCACGCTGCCCGCGAGGGCGAAGCGGAAGGGGCCGCCCGCCCGGTCGGCCTCGTCGTAGCCCTTGATGCCGCCGTGGTTGTAGCCGGCCCGCAGGTACAGGGTGGGCTGGAGCAGGTCGGGCACGTTGCTGACGCCCGCCTTGACGATCTCACCCTCTCCGGTCGCGGGATCGACGGCCACGTCGCCGGTGATCTTCCCCTTGGCGTTGCTGCCGTTCATGAACGCGAAGGCCCACTCCAGCTGCTGCTTGTTGCCGTTGTGGAGCATGAAGCCGACGTCGTACCCGGCGCCGAACGCCTTGTCGGTGATCGACCGGTCGACCGCGATCTGCTTCGCGCTGCTCGTCAGCTGCTGGCGGCTCCACGGCTTCTTGAAGTTGCCGGCCCGGACCTGCAGCCAGCCGGGCACGATGGCGTAGTCCAGGTACGCCTTCTTGGGGGTGACGTTGCCCTTGCCGAAGTCGATCTCGAGCTTGAAGGTCAGCTTCTTCGTGAACACGTGCCCGGCCAGGGCGATGCGCGCCCGCGGCACCGAGAAGTGCGCCTCCGTCTCCCGCCCGTCGTCCCCCGGTGCGCTCTCGAAGGTGAACCGCGCCTGGACCCGGCCGCCCGCCTTCAGCTTGAACCTGCCGTCGGGGCTCTGGATGAAGAAGCCCTTGTCCCAGCCCGCCACGGGCCTCGCCTCGTCCGCCGGCGCGTCGTCAGCGGCCGACGCGGTGGCCGACGGAACGGTGAGGAGGGCGAAGGCGAGGGCGAGGACGGTCGCGAGGCGCATGGAGGCTCCGTAGCGGTCGCGGAACACCCCCGCGACAGTTCCGTGCGCTTATCGACCTCCTGCGTGACGGTCAAGTGTCATCGCCGGGTCCTTCGCGCAACAAAACCCCCTCGGCGAGGGGCAGCTCCAGCCAGAAGATCGACCCGGCCGGCTGGCGGGCCGTGTAGCCGACGCGTCCGCCCATCGACTCGACGAGGTGCTTGACGATGCTCAGCCCCAGCCCGGTGCCCCCCGCTTCGCGGGAGCGGCCCTTGTCGACGCGGTAGAACCGCTCGAACAGGCGGGGGCGGTGCTTGGGCGGCACGCCCTGGCCGTCGTCCCGGATCTCGACGCGCACACGCCTGCCCTCCACCCGGCGGGCTTGCACCTCGACCGAGCCGCCGGCGGGCGTGTACTTGAGGGCGTTGTCCATCAGGTTCAGGAGCACCTGGTCGACCGCGTCCTCGTCCGCGTAGGCGACGAGCGCAGGATCGACGTGGACCGAGAGGGCGACCTGTCCCCGCTCCCCGAGCGACGCGGCGACGGTGTCGGCGACGGCTCGAACGTTGAACGGCTGCGGCTCCAGGGTTCGGCTGCCGGCCTCGATCCGAGACAGGTCCAGCAGGTCGGAGACCAGCCGGCTCAGGCGGATCGCGTGGCGATGGATCGCCTCGACGAAGCGCCGCGCCGCGTCGGGCTCCTCGAGGGCCGCGTCGAGCAGCGTCTCGGCGTGGGTCTGCACCACGGTGATCGGCGTGCGCAGCTCGTGGGAGACGTTGGCGACGAAGTCCTGCCGGACCCGCTCCAGCTGTCGCAGCTCGGTCACGTCGCGCAGGACGATCAGCGAGCTCTGCCCCCGCGGTCGGGCGCTCACCGCGAGGCGTCGCCGCGGGAAGGTCTTGAGCTCGACCTCCGCCTGGAACGGCCGGCCGGCCGCGGCGGCCCGCAGCAGCTTGTCCGCGACCCCGCGCGGGAGGAGGTCGGTCAGCAGCCGCCCGTCCGGCGGCTCGCTGGCGGCCAGCAGCTGCTCCGCCGCCGGGTTCGACAGCACCACCCGCTGCTCCCCGTCCACGGCCAGGATGCCGTCCTCGATGCCATCGAGCACCGCTCGGAGTCGGTCACGCTCGGCCCTCGCCTCGGCGAGGAGGTCCGGTGAGGTCATGGGCTCTCCTGTCAACGCGCGTCCGTTCGGTCGACCGATCCGGAATCGGTCAGCCCTTCGGCCGGGCGGCGAAACGATAACCGACCCCTCGGATCGTCTCGACGTACGCGCCGGCCTCGCCGAGCTTCTGGCGCAGCCGCTTCACGTGGGTGTCCACGGTCCGGGTGTTGCTGTCGCGGTGCACCCCCCAGACGTCCTCGAGCAGCTGGTCGCGGGTCTGCGCCCGGCCGCGCCGCGCGAACAGCGTCGTGAGCAGCCGGAACTCGAGCGCCGTCAACTCGACGGTCGCGCCGTCGACCCAGGCCTGGTGGGCGCCCTCGTCCAGCCTCAGCCGGCCGAAGTCGACGAACTCCGTGTTCGCCCCGTCCCCGGCGGCCCGGCGGAGCACCGCCTGGACCCGGAGCATCAGCTCCCGGACCGAGTACGGCTTGGTGACGTAGTCGTCCGCGCCGAGCTCCAGGCCGACGATCCGGTCGACCTCCTCGGCTCGCGCGGTGACCATGATGATCGGGATCTCCGCCGTCTCCGGGTCTCGGCGCAGCCGCTTGCAGACCTTCTTGCCCGACAGGTCGGGGAGCATGAGGTCGAGCAGCACCAGGTCGGGCCGTGGCTCGGCCTGCGCGAGCTCCAGTCCCCGCTCGCCGGTCAGCGCGCTGCGGGTCTCGAACCCCTCCCGCTGCAGGTTGTATTCGAGCGAAGCGACGAGGTCGGCTTCGTCTTCGACGATGAGTACGAGCTTGCCCACGACCACACCAATACCGGACCCGTGTGACGTCCAGGTGACACATCCGCAGATCGCAGCAGCGAGGCTCAGCCGCCGAAGATCGCCTTCAGCACGTAGAAGAAGAAGATCGCGAGGCCGGCGCCGGCCGGCAGGGTGACGACCCAGCTGATGGCGATCTGGCCGACCATGCCCATGTTGGTCGCCGCCAGGCCGCGGGCGAGGCCAACGCCGAGGACCGCGCCGACCAGCGTATGGGTGGTCGAGATCGGCAGCCCGAAGCGGGACGCGACGACGATGGTCGCGGCGGCCGCGAACTCGGCGGTGTAGCCGCGGGACGGGGTCAGGTGGGTGATCTTCGTGCCGACGGTCTCCATCACGCGGTAGCCGTAGGTGCCCAGCCCGATGACGATGCCGGTGCCGCCGGCGAGCAGCATCCACAGGGGGACCGGGGACTTCGCCACGATCGCCCCTTCCCGGATGGTCGTCACCGCCGCCGCCATCGGCCCGATCGAGTTGGCGACGTCGTTGCTGCCGTGGGCGAAGGCGACCGCGCAGGCGGTGTAGATCTGCAGGATGGCGAAGACCTTCTCCACCCGCTTGTAGCGGAAGTCCTCCTCCCCCTCGATGGGCTCGTCGGGGATGCGGCGGATGAAGATCATCGAGACGAACGCGGCGAGGGCGGAGAAGCCGACCGCGATGGCGGCCGTCTGCCACGGCCCGAAGTCCAGCTTGAGGTGCTTCAGCCCCTTCCAGAGCGTCACCAGCGAGATGATCACCGTCGTCCCGAAGACCAGGAACGGGGCGACCGCCTTGGTGCGCTTCAGGGGGTCCTTGACGGCGATGACGTACTTGCGCAGGAACGTGAAGGAGACGAACGCAGTCGTGCCCGCGATCAACGGGGAGGTGACCCAGGAGGCGACGATCTTGCCGACCTTGCTCCACTCGACCGAGCTGGCCCCCGCGGCGACGACCGCGAAGCCGACGATCGCGCCGACGATGGAGTGCGTCGTGGAGACCGGCCAGCCGAACCGCGTCGCGACGGAGAGCCAGACGGCCGCCGCGAGCAGCGCCGCGATCATCCCGAACACCAGGATCTCGGGCGTGCTCTCGAACACGCTCGGGTCGATGATCCCCTTGCGCACCGTCTTGGTGACGCTGGAGCCGGCGATCACCGCGCCGGCGAACTCGAAGATCGCGGCGACGAGCACCGCCTGCTTCAGGGTCAGCGCCCCGGAGCCGACCGACGTGCCCATGGCGTTGGCCACGTCGTTGGCGCCGATCGCCCAGGCCATGTAGAGCCCGGCGACCGACGCGACGATCAAGAGGACGATTGCAGCTTCCATCGTCGTGCCTTCCTAGTGCGCGATGAGGAGCCGGAGGCGGTTGCAGACCTTCTTGGGGAAGTCGGCGAGGTCGCCGATCCACTCGAAGATCCGCATCCACAGGATGACGGCGACGGGGGACATCGTGTCCTCGTGCTGGAACAGGGAGCGGGTCAGCGCCACCTCCAGGTGGTCGCTCGCGTCCTCGAGGCGGTTGACCTCGTCGATCTGCTTCTCGACCGCGTCGGCCTCGGGCCCCGCGAAGCCGACCTCGACCAGCTCGTCCAGGCTCCGCATCACCTCCCGGGCCGCGAGCGTCGCCTTGACCGCGCTCTGCACGAACTCCTTGAGCGGCTCGACCATGTCCGCCGGCACGATCCAGTCTCGCTCCACCAGCAGATCGCCGATGTCCTCGGCGACGTCCGCGATGGTGTCCTGGAGGTCCAGGATCTCGAGCAGGTCGCGCCGGTCGACCGGCATGAACAGCCGCTTGGGGAGGTGGCTCCGCAGGTCGTTCTTGACCGCGTCCGCTTCGCTCTCCAGGGCGCTGATCTTGTTCCGGCAGGCGCGCAGCCCTTCGGCGTCGTTGGCCACCAACGCGTCGAACAGCGCGGGCACCTCGGCGGCGCACTCGCACACCTTCTCCATGTGCTTCTGCAGGGGGTCGAACGGAGAGCGCCCGAACAGCGCGGCGAGGGACTTCATGGTGGCCTCCAGTCGTGGCGGCGACCCTACTGCCTTTGGATTTCGGCCGTGGTGACGACGGTGTGACAATGTGCCGGCCGCCACCTACGCTTCGCCCGTGGGTGAAAAGACCAAGCGTCGGACCGTCGTCGTCAGCAAGCACGGGAGCTTCCGCTTCCAGACCGGGATCGTCACCGCGACCCTGCTCCAGTGGGGTCTGGAGATGGGCGACGCGTTCACCATCTCCAACGCGCTGCGGGACGGCCTGAGGGGGACCGCCGAGATCACGTCGGAGGCGCTCGAGGAGCGGCTCCGGGCGCTGGTGGTCAAGCGGCTGGGCCCCGAAGCGCTCCCGATGCCGCCGTCGCCGGACACGATCGACGTGGCCCCGCGGGGACCGCTGGTGCGGACCGAGCGGGGCGCGCTCCCCTTCTCCCGCGGGATCCTGCTGCGGTACCTGATCACCGCGGGGCTGGAGCCCGAGCCCGCCATGGGCCTGGCCCAGGGGATCCGCCGCTGGCTCGCCGGGCTGGACGTCGCCGAGGTCGGCCAGGCCGAGGTCGAGGACGAGGTGGCCCGGCGCCTGAAGGCCCGCTTCGGCAAGGGCGCGGCCCGGCGCTACCGGCTCACCGGCCTCGTCCGCCGCTCCGAGCGGCCGGTCATCCTGTTCATCGGCGGCGCGACCGGCACGGGCAAGTCGACCCTCGCCACCGAGCTGGCGTTTCGGTTGGGCATCAGCCTCGTGACGAGCACGGACATGGTGCGGGAGACGATGCGGACGGTGCTCCCGGCGGCGGTGGTGCCGGGGCTGCACGACCACTCGTTCCGCGGGATCCTACAGGGCGGCCAGGTCCTCTCCGACCCGCGGGAGCGGGTGATCGCGGGCTTCCGGCAGCAGGCGGCCCAGGTCGCGGTGGGCATCCGGGCGGCGATCCGCCGGGCCGTGCGGGAGCAGGCTCACATGATCGTCGAGGGCACCCACCTGCAGCCTCCGTTCGACCAGTACCTCCCCCCGGGCGCGGATGTCGTGCACGCCGGCCTGGTGCTCGCGGTGCCCCAGACCAAGCGTCACCGCGCGCGGTTCCCGCGACGGGCCGCCCGGCAGAGCGCGCGGGTGGCGTCCGACTACCTCGAAGCGTTCCAGTCGGTGCGCTGGATCCACGACGACCTGCTGCACCTCGCGGAGGAATCCGGCTCCGTCGTCGTCGCCAACCAGACCATCGACCGGACCATCACGTCGGTCGTCGACTACCTCAGCCGGGCCCTGGAGTTCGGCCCGTCGGCCGGCGTCACCGTGCAGCGTCGGCCCCGGCCGCCGATGACCCCGGGGGTGCCGACGCTGTTCCTGATCCTGGACGGGCTCGCCGACGAGCCCAACCCCGCCCTCAACGGCCAGACCCCGCTGGAGGCGGCGGACGCTCCGACGTTCCGCATGCTCGCAGGGGCCGGCGGCCAGGGCCTCGTCAACACCGGCCACGACGGCGCCCCCCCCGAGACGGACGAGGGGCTGATGGCGCTGCTGGGGCTCGGCTGGGAGGACAACCCGCGCATGGGCCGGGGCCTGCTCGAGGCGCTCGGGCTCGGCCTGCCGCTCCCCCCCGGCGGGGTCGTGTTCCGCGGCAACCTGGCGACGCTGCAGTCCGACGGGCTGCTCGCGGATCGCCGCGCCGGCCGCATCAAGGCGGGGCAGGCCGATCTGCTCGAGGATCTCGTCGACGTCGAGCTGGCCGGTGGCGTGCTCGGCAGCGTCTTCCCCGGCCACGAGCACCGCGTCGTCGTGATGCTCAAGGGCCCTGGCCTGTCCGCGGCCGTCTCGGACACCGATCCCGGCAGCGAAGCGGCGGTGCAGGAGGTCCTGCAGCCCCGCCCCCTGGACGCCAGCCCCGAGGCGTCGCGGACGGCGACCGCCCTGGCGGAGCTGCTCGAGATCACCGGTCGGGTGCTCGACGCCCACCCGCTGAACGACCGGCGCCGGGAGCACGGTCTGTTCCCCGCCAACTGCGTCATCACCCGGGGCGCGGCGAGCGTCTCGGAGCGGCCCGCGACCGTCGCGCCGGTGGACCGGACCGCGCTGATCTCCGGCTGCCGGACCGCGCTCGGGGTGGCCCGCGCGGTCGGCCTGCAGCCGGCGACGACGCCGTTGATGACCGGCAACCTCGACACCGACCTGGACGAGAAGTTCAGGGCCGCCGCGGGGCTCTTGCGGGAGCGGAGCTTCGTCGCCGTGCACATCAAGGGGACGGACATCGCGGCCCACGATCGGAAGCCGCTGGAGAAGCGTGACTTCATCTCGGCGGTGGACGCGGCGCTGGGCCGCTTCCTGGCCGGCGATCCGGAGCTCGCCCGGGGCCTGCGGGTCGTCATCTCCGCCGATCACGGCACGTCGTCGGTCACCGGCAACCACATGGCGGATCCGGTGCCGGTGCTGCTCGCCACCTGGCGCGGGCCGGGGGAGCAGCAGGAGTTCAACGAGGCGACCGCCGAGCACGGGGCGCTGGGGCTGCTCAAGCCCGGCGAGCTCGCGGAGATGCTCTGGGCCGGCAGCGAGTCCGACGTCTGGTAGGCGCCCAGGAGCCTGGAGCGCATAGCCGCCTGTCGCCCCGAGGACCGGATGCGCCCGATCCCGGCGTTGCTCCTCGTCGCGCATTCCCGATGCATCTCCTCGTCGCGCCTTGGCCTCGGACGCCCCGGTCTCACGGGGCTCGGGCTCCAATGCGCTCCAGGCTCCTAGCCGGCGCTCATCAACATCATCAGGTGGTCGCTCTTCTCGGTGAGCGTCGCCCAGGTCGTCCAGCCGACGAGGCCCGACGAGATCTTCACCATCACCGCGCCCGATCGGCGCTCCATCACCACGACGATGTCGCTGTCGGGGCGCACGTTGGCGACCACGTCGCCGCCGCCCTCGGCGAACGTGATCGGGAACGTGCGATCCACGTGCAGCTCGTAGTTCACGTAGTACATCGGCTGCGGCACGTGGCGGACCGACAGGCCGTCGGTGCTGAGCACGAACTTGTCCCGGCGGGTGTGGGTGCGCTGCTCGGCGTCGGACAGCAGGTACCCGTTGCCCGTGCTGGTCAGCTTCGCCGGCCAGATCCCGTCCCCGTCGGCCGGCTTCAGCTCGATCTGCTTCGCCTCTCCGCCGCGCAGCGTCCAGGCCTGGCACGAGATGTCGTCCCGTGGGCCGTGCTCACACACCGACAGCTCCTTGAACGAGTCGCTCGAGCGGATGTCGAGCGCGTGCACATCGCACGGGAACTCGGGGTCGCCGCAGGGGATCGTGCCGTCGCCGACCCGCAGGCCGGCGTCCGTCCAGGCCATCTTCTCCGCGTTGCCGTCGCCGTCCAGGTCGATGGTGGGGAGCGCGGGCGGGGCGAGCAGGAGCAGCGGGACGAGCAGGATCGATCTCATGGGTCCTCCGGGGGTTGGATGGTGCCTTGGGCGATGACGTGTCGGAAGTCGTCGGGGGCGAGCTGGTCGCGCAGTCGCCGCTCGGCGACCTCGTAGACCAGCCGCCAGCGGTCGGGCCGGACCGGCAACGGTACGATCGCTGTCCGCGCGGCGTCGTCCCCCTCGGTCGCCGCCGGGATGCGGGTGTCCTCGAACATCCGCCAGGAGCGCTCGGTGCGGGCGAACCGTCGGCCGAATCGGGCGGTCGCCACCGGCTCGGAGCAGTCCCCGGCGCAGAGCTCGACGAGCAGCCTGCGCCAGGGGTCGCCGGTCGGGACCGCGTGGGCTGCGCCGGTCGCCGTCAGGGTCACCCGGGCGGCGTCCCCGTCGAGGCGGACGTCGGCGGAGATCGTGCGCTGGATCAGCGTCAGGTCGTGGGCGCCCGAGACGCCGTGGTCGCCCAACGGCATGTGGCACCCGGCGCACGACTCCCCCTCGGCCGCGGCTCGGGACGCCCGCCACTCCGAGACCGTCGCCTGCATCGCCTCGTGGCCGTAGCGGAAGGGCTCGGTCGGCGCGACGCGCTCGGGGAAGTTGAACTCGTGGCAGCCGGCGCAGGCCCGCTCATCCCCGAGCGCCGGCGCGTGGCGGGTGCGGTGGGCGATGCGGGCCCGCAGCGACGGTGGCCGGCCCGACAGGACGACGCCGTCCCGCAGGTGGCAGGTCGCGCAGTCGACGCCCCGGGCGGCGCGCTCGTCATCGGGGGTCTGGGCGAGGGGGCCGTGGCAATGCTGACACCAGCGCTGGGGTCGGTGGGCCCAGGACGCCGCGAACCGGGGGTCGGACCAGGAGCGGGCGTGTCCGGAGGCGGCCCACTGATCGTGGGTCTCCCCGTGACATCGGCCGCAGTCCTCGGGGGTGACGCCGGCCCGGCGGGGGCCTTGCGCGTCGACCGGGGCGAGGCCGCCGGGGAACAGCGGATCGGTGTAGGGGCGGGGCCCCGCCGCGAGCAGGGTCGCGACGATCAACAGGAACAGCGAGGCGGGGACGAAGCGGAGCGTCCGGGTTTTGTAGCATCCACCCGTGGCAGATCGCCCGAGCCCGGCTCTCGCAATGGCCTGCACGGTGTCGGTCTTCCTGTCGGCGTTCCTGCTGTTCGGGGTCCAGCCGTACGCCGCGCGCCTGTTGCTGCCGCGCTTCGGGGGCAGCCCCGCGGTCTGGACGACGTCGCTGGTCTTCTTCCAGGGGTTGCTCCTCGCCGGCTACGCCTACGCCCACCTCGGAGCCCTCCGGGCGTCTCCCCGACGCGCGTTCGCGGTGCATTGCGGGCTCCTCGCCGCGCCCCTGCTGCTCCTGCCGCCGCACCTGGTGGGGGACGGCCCCACCGGCGCTCCCACCGGGGCGCTGCTCATCGCCCTGACCCTGGCGGTGGGGGCGCCGTTCTTCGTGCTCTCGACCCACACCCCGCTGGCTCAGCGGTGGCTGGTCCTGGGGCGAGGCCGCGGCGCATCCGATCCCTACTTCCTGTACGCCGCCAGCAACGCCGGCTCGCTGCTCGCGCTCCTCGCGTATCCGCTGATGCTGGAGCCCAGCCTGGGGCTGAGGGCCCAGGGCCGAGCCCTGGCGTTCGGCTACGCGTCTTTCGCGGGCCTCTCCGTCTGGATCGGGTGGGCCGCGGTCCGCGAGCGGCGGCAGGAGATCGGACCCGAAGCGTCGTCGCGTGCCCCGCCGCCTCCGCGGGCCCGTCGGCTGCGCTGGTTCGCCCTGTCGGCCACCGGCTCGGCGCTGCTGCTGGGCGCGACGCTCCGGATCACCACCGACGTCGCCCCGATCCCCCTGCTGTGGGTGCTCCCCCTGGGGCTGTACCTCGCGACCTTCATCGTGGCGTTCGGTCCGGGGGTGCGGACCGAGGGGCTCGCGCTGCGGGCGGCGGTGATGGCGTCGATCGCGGCGGCGCTCGGCACCCTGATCCTGCAGACGAGCGGGCCCGCGGTGGTGCTGATCGGGGTGCACCTGGCGGCGCTGACCGCGGGCTGCCTGCTGGTGCACGGGCTGCTCGCCCGCGATCGGCCGGAGCCGAGCCACCTGACCAGCTTCTACCTGTGGCAAGCGATCGGGGGCGTGACCGGCGGCGCGCTCAGCCAGATCGTGGCGCCGGCCCTGTTCGACGACATCGTCGAGTACCCGCTGGCGTTGGTGGTGGTGCTGGCCTGGCTGAGCCGCCGCCGCGAGATCGAGGCCGGCCTGCGGGGGCCCCGGGGGGCCCGGGTCGCCGTCGCGACGCTGGTCGCGCTCGCTGTCTGCGGCCTGGCGGTGGGGGAGGGCTCGGCCGCGGTCGGCGAGCTCGCCCTCTACCTGCCGACGGTGGCGATGCTCGTCGCCCTGGCGAGCCCCGAGCGACGGTGGGTGTTTCCCGTGGTCGCCGCGGCCTCCGCCCTCTTCCTGCTCGCCGATCTGCACCGCGCCGGGGACGTCGTGGAACGCGAGCGGGGCTTCTACGGGGTCGTCACGGTGGTCGACCGGGGCGACGTCCGGGAGATGCTTCACGGCCCGATCCTCCACGGCGCGGAGACCCACGGCCGCAGCGACGTGCCCCGGACCTACTACTCGCCGCGGGGGCCGATGGCCCGGCTGGTGGAGGCGGCGCCGGCGGACGGCCGGATCTGCGCCGTCGGCCTCGGCGCGGGCAGCCTCGCGGTCTACACGCGCCCGGGGCAGCGGATGACCTGGTTCGAGGTCGACCCGGTGGTGGTGCGGGCGGCCGAGCGTCACTTCCACTTCCTGCGCACCGCCCCGGGGGAGCAGGAGATCGTGATCGGCGACGCCCGGCGCACCCTCCAGGACGTCGAGGCGGACTGTGACCTGGTCCTGATCGACGCCTTCTCCGGAGACGCGGTGCCGACCCACCTCCTGACCCGGGAGGCGCTGGCGGTCTATCGCCGCGCGCTGAGCCCGGATGGGGTGCTCGCGTTCCACACCTCCTGTCGGCACTTCGACCTCAAGCCGGTGCTGCGCGGGCTCGCCGTCGACGCAGGCCTGGAGCCCCTGCTCCGGATCGACGTGCCCGACGACGCCCGGATGGCCGAGGGCGCGGCGGGCAGCCGGGTCGTGGTGTTGCAGGGGGCGGTCTCCGGGGATGGCTGGCGGCCGCTGGGCCTCGAACCTGCGGTCGCCTGGACGGACGATCGCAGCAGCCTCCTCGACGTCTGGAGGCCGCTCCGGGACCTGCAGTACCCCGACTCCGTGATCGAGGAGTAGCGCGCGGCTCTACCCGTCGAAGGTGAAGGGCAGCACCCCCCGCCCGCCGAGGACCGACGGCTCGTCGTAGATCAGCCCCCGGCTGACGTGGCGACACAGCCGCACGAACTCCTCGGGTGACAGCTCGACGTCCCCCAGGAAGGGGTGCAGCCGCTCGGGCCGCTCGGTGCCGGCGGGGATGACGTAGAAGGAGGGGAAGCCGCGGACCCCGTACAGGGTCGCCAGTTCGGCTTCGGCGAGGCCCTGCTCCGGGTCGATGTGCACGCGGATCGTGTCGTCCAGGAACGCCCGCATGTCGCGGTGGCTGAGGTACTCGCGCCGGAACCGCGAGCACCAGGCGCACCAGGACGCGTGGAAGTAGACGACCATCGTGCGGTCCCGCCGGTCCCGCTCGTCCAGCGCTCGCTCGTAGCCGTCGATGCCCTCGTACCAGCCGCGTCCGCCGACGGGGTCGAACAGCTCGTTGGGGGAGCTGCCGTCGTCCCCGTAGGGGGCCGAGGTCTCGCCCCGCGGCGGGGCGACGGCGACGGCCGCGGGCTCGTGCCGGATCGGGGACTGCCCGCCGGGCGGCAGCGCCTCCGCGGCGGCGTCTGCCTCGTCGGGGGGCGGCGGCGCGACGGACTCGTCGATCGTCGGCTCGGGCGCCGGCTCGGCGGGCGCCTCGGGCGCGGCCGGGGCCGAGTAGCCGGGGGCCTGCCAGTTGTCGAGCTCCAGTCCCCAGGTGATCTGGTCCGCCGTCAGGCCCGGCGCCTCGGTCGGAGCCTCGGGCTCCTCGACGAGGTCGAGGTCCGCCACTGCGTCGGCCTCGTCGGGGGGCGTCGCGCCGTCCTCGGAGTCCGGGCGCAGCATCGCCATCACCAGCAGCGCACCGGCGAGGACCGCGAGCAGCCAGGGGCGGGAGCCCGGGGGAGGGGTGATGCGGACGAGCGAGCGTCGGGCGGACGTCAGGCGTCGCCCGCTGAAGTAGCGGGAGAAGACGACGCCGCATGAGCGGCACTCCGGCGCGCGGACCTGCTCCTTGCCACACGCCGGACAGAGCATCTGGTTGTCCACGATTCCAGCGTAGGCGGCGAACGCGCGAGTCGCGCCAAGAACCGTCAGACCAACGGCGACCTACCTCGTTCGGCTGTACTGGACGCGGTAGACCAGCGGCTTGGGCAGGTTGTCGTTGCGGATCGTCGTCGTGACGACCAGGCGCTGCCCGTCGGCGCTCAGCTCGAAGACGTTGCCGTGGCTGCCCCGGTCCGACCGACCGTTGGAGCAGAGGCGGCCGTCCTCCATCCATCGGGACAGGAAGAACGCCTCGCCGCGGTCGCTCACGCCTTCGGTCTCGCTGCCGTCCAGCGGCGTCGTGCGGCCTTCGGGCAGGCGGTCGGAGCGGATGGTCATCGACGCGCCGTCGGGCTCGAACGTGAACGTCGTGGACCAGGTGGCCGCCTTGAGGAGCCGCTTGCGGGCGATGCCCCGGATCAGCGGGTTCATCCCCTCGACGACATCGTCGACGGCCGCCTCCACGGCGGCCCCGTGGTCGATCGCGGAGTCCGCCTCGAACCGGCCGGCGTAGTCCGACGGTTCGGCTGCCCCGGCCGGCAGGGACAGGGACAGGACGGCGAGGGCCGCCAGGATCACGATTCGCAACACGCTCACTCCCAGGCTCTCCGAGTGCTGGCCAGCATAACGGCGCCGCAATAGATTCGGCGGGGAGACGTAAGCGAACCATGAACGAGCCCCACGACTGGCACCACACGTCCATCCGGTGGCCGATCATCGCCGGCCTCCTGGTCTGCCTCGCCGCGGCGGTGCCGAGCCTGCACCAGGGCCTCCGCTCCTCGGAGCTGACCTGCACCGTGGACGGGGCCTGCCGGTTGAAGACCGGCTACCTGGGCTTGGGGCTGACCGAGCACCTGGAGCCCGACTCCATCACCGGCTCCTGGCTGGTCGAGGGACGCCAGCCGATGGCGGTGTCGCTGCTCGTCGGCGCGGACACGTCCGAGCTGGGGCCGGTGCCGCTGGTGCACCTGGAGATCGACGGGGCGCGCGACCGGTTCCTGGGGGTCATGGACCACTGGGACGACGCCGAGGAGCTCGCCGATTCCCTCGACGTCGTCGCCCGGGGCGAGGTCCCGGACGGCTCGCTCCGGATCGGCCCCGCCCCCGGGATGGCGCTGCCCGGCATGCTCTCGCTCGGCCTGGGCCTCTTCCTGCTGCTCCTCCTGGAGGTGATCGAGGTCCGCGTGGACGTGCAGGAGGGGGTCGTCCGGATCAAGGCGTGGGGCGCCCTGCTCCACGGGGAGACGATCCTCCCGCTGCACGACGTCGCGGCGGTGTCCGTGTCCGAGCGGGGCGACGAGGACGGGGAGCGATCAGTCTGGTCGTTCGGCGGCGTCTGGCTACGCACCCGGGACGGTGAGCACCACAAGGTCGCGTCGACCTTCTCGACCGACGCGGCGGTGACCCTCGCCAATCGGCTCCGTGAGGCGCTGCCCCACACGAAGGCGAGGGCCCGGGGGTTGCACCGGCTGAGGTGACCCGACGATCGGGCCGTCCGGCTCATTTCAGTCGTCGTGGCTGTGGCCGGGGCTGACGCGGATGACCTGGTCGTTGACCGCGTCGACGGCCCACAGGTTGCCGTCGTCGTCGATCTCGATGCCCATGAGGGCGCCCTGCTCCATGTCGAGCTGCACCCAGTCGATCAGCTCGCCGTCGAGGGAGTAGGCGTACAGCACGCCCGCCTTGGCGTCGCTGGCGTAGAGCACGCCGTCGTGGAGGGCGAGGCCGGAGATCCAGCCGAAGCCCGCCTCGTCGTCGGAGACGATCTCGATGTACTCGGCGTCGCGCATCTCGTACTGCAGGCCGCCGTCGTAGTTGGGATCGATGGCCAGGCCCGGGGTGCCGGTCTGGGTGTCGAGGGCGATGATCCGGTCGTTGCCCGTGTCGGCGACGTACAGCCAGTCCGACTCGTGGTCGTAGACCATGTGGGACGGGATGTCGGGCTGCCGGTCGACCTCGCCCTCGATGAACCGCTGCACCTCGGCGTCGCCGTGGAAGGAGCCCCCGAGGCCGTGGTCCTCGTTGAAGTCGTAGCGGGTGATCGCGCTGTGCTCGCCGTCGAAGTACCACCAGACCGAGTCGGTCTCCCAGGCGATGCCCATGCCGTTGGGGCTGTTGTGGAGCATGTCCAGGTGGCTGGCGTGGCCTGCGTTGAAGACGTCGAGATCCGAGCTCCACCAGGTCGGGCCCATGAAGTCGGCGGGGCTGCCGCCCTGGGCCGGCGGACCCTGGGTCGGCACGTCGGTCTCGTGGCTGGTGGCGAAGCTTCCGTCGTCGGCGAACGCGAGGCCGGAAGGCTGGGCGAGGAAGTGCGGGCCGGTGAAGCCCTCGCGGAAGTGCAGGATCTCCGGGTCGTCGGAGCGGGCGTCCAGCACCGCGGTCACCGACTCGTCCCCCCGGTTGACGATCCACAGCTCGTCGCTGCGGACCGAGTGGAACTCCAGGTCGCGCGGCACGCTGAGCCCTTCGTCCACCATCACATCGATGACGATGTGGGCTGCGTCATGGCTGCCGTCGCCGAGGACGGGGACGCCCGCGGGCTCCCCATCGTCGTCGTCGACAGCCGGGGGACAGGCGCAGAGGGTGAGGGGGAGAGCGATCAGGAGGGGCAGGCCGAATCGAGACATGCCCGTGCGTCTAGCACATTGCCCGCCTGTTACGCGTTGATCTTATAACGGATGTCAGGGTTGGCTGACTGGGAGGCTCACCCCTCCGGGTCGACCGGCAGGTTGAGGATCGGGCCACCCAGCGTCAGGTGGTCGGTCACCTCGTCGAGTTCAGTCACTGAACCGCCGGGCACGGTGATCGAGAATGCCCGCCAGACCTCGTCCTGCTCGAGCTCGCGCGGCTCCAGGTCGAGCGTCGTCTCCTCGCCGTCCTGCCACAGGGTCAGCTGGGCCGGGGCGGTCTGGAGCGAACCGCGGTCGTTGAGGTGGTGGACCAGCACCGTGTAGGAGCCGGCCGCCGGGGCGCTCAGCAGGATCTCCTCCCGCCGGAGCTGGTCGGCGCTGCCGTCGGCGTCCTGGAGGTGGCGGGGATCGTCGTCACCCACCTCGACGTCCCCCCAGGCGGGCTGGGGTCGGCCGTAGAAGCAGTCGCCGTCGGCGAAGTAGTCGCCGTCCTGGCGGACCAGGTGCAGGTCGAGGTCGTGCCCCGGCTCGTCCCACTCCAGCCGCACCCGGAAGCCCTCGGCGTCTCCGGCCTGGATGGCGACGGCGGACGGGTGGGAGCGACGGCCGCGGTGGTCGCTGACGATCAGCTCGACCAGGTACTCGCCCGGCCGGTCCGGCGTGAACCGGGCTCGCCGCCACGAGTCCGCCGTGCCCTCCAGCTCCGACTCCGAGCCGTCGGGCGCGTCGATGATCCGCCAATGCCAGTCCAGCACCGCGCCGTGGAAGCCTCGGCTGCTCTCGCCGTCGAGCGCCACGGGGTGGCCGACGGAGACCTGGGCCGCCTGCACGGCGGTGTCGGCGACGATCGCGAACGCCGTCGCTTCGGGGTGGGGGTGGGCGCCGGCGCGCAGGCCGTGGTCGCTGCTGCAGCCGGACATCGCCAGGGCCAGTCCGAGGGCGCCGGCGGTGGCGACGTGGCCGCTGCGCAGGCCGCCGGAGCGGCGGAGCGCGACGGCGAGGAGCAGGGAGAGGAGCACCGCGAGCGGGCCGGCGGAGCCGCCGCCGGCGGCGCTGCAGCCGCCCGGCACCGGGGTGACGTGGTCGGACGGGTCGTCCAGCTTCGTCCGGGCGACGAAGGGGAGGGGGCCGCCGCTGCTTCGGCCGGACGCGTCCGTGACGCGCAGGAGCATCGAGCCGGCCTCCAACGCGGGGACCGTCACCCGGAGCTCGGTGCCGCTCACCAGCTCGACATCCGTCGCCGCGACGTCTCCGAAGAGCACCCGGCTGTCGGCGCCGAAGCCGGTGCCGGTGACGACCAGGACGTCGCCTCCCGTCGCCTCGGCGTGCTGGGGATCGACGGACTGCGCCTCGGGCGGGGTGCCGCTGGGGGCGCGCTCGACCCACGTGAAGCCGCCGACCAGGGTCGCCTCGGAGGTGTCGTTGGCGGCGACCACGTCGACGAGGCGGGGGTGGCCGTCGGGGGACGCGGGCACGCTCGCCTCCAGGAGGTTGTCGCCGTGCAGGTGCACTTCGGCGACCTCGACCCCGCCGATCCAGACGCGGGTGTCGGCGGTGAACCGCCGGCCGCTGAGCAGCACGGTGTCGCCGCCCTCGATCGACGCGGACTTGGGGGACAGCCAGTGGAGCTCGACGTCGGCGCCGGACTTCGGGTCGACGACCTCCTCCTCGGACCATCGGAAGTTGTCGATCACGACGCCGGAGTCGTACACGCCGTCGGCGACGTCGTGCACGTCGATGCGCAGGTCGACCACCTCGCCCGGCTCGACCGGCGTCTGGGTCGTGACCCAGCCGGTGCCGCCGCCGTCGTAGCCGGTCTGGGAGACGCTGCTGACCCGCCAGAAGCCGGTGCCTTCCAGGGAGAGCGCGTCGGTCACCGTGAACAGGGCGTTGTTGACGTCGACGACGCTGCCGGCCTCGTCGAACACGATGTTGCCGTCGAACAGCGCGCCGCTCTGCACCACCGTGAAGCGGTCGTTGTAGGAGGAGCCGACGTAGTAGGGGTACTCCCGGGACAGGAAGTACCAGTCGAACTTGAGGGAGTGCATGCCCTCGGGCACCCGCAGGCTGATCTCCAGGAGCGCCTGGTCGTACACGGGGGAGCTCGGCTCGGTGGGGTCGTACCCGGTCGAGCCGAGGTCGTGGTCCTCGCCGCTCAGCACCTGGCTGGCGTACCCGCTGGTCAGCAGCACCATGTCCTCGGACGTCGCGACGATGGGGCCGAGCTCGGCGCGAACGTCGCTCTGGTCGTACAGGCCGCTGGTCGTGGCGCTGACGACGGCGTCGGCGGGGAGGTCGAGCGCGTCCACGAGGGTGTCGGCGTCGGCGGCGAGGGCGGACGCGGGCAGGGCGACGAGGGCGGCGGCGAGGGGGAGCAGGCGCATGGGGGCCTCCAGCGATGCGCGTTGGACTTGCTGGAGTCACGAAGCGCGGACCGTGCCGCGTCTTCGGGGCGGCGATTTGCCCGTTGCCCGCGCCCGGTCGGTGCCTAAGGGACGGCCGCGCCGCGGCGACGTCGCGCGATCAGGGGGGCGACCGCGAGGAGCGCGAGGCCGGCTCCGGGGGCCGCGGCGACGGAGCTGGAGCAGTCGCAGTCGTCGGCCGCGTCGTCGTCGTCGGCCGCGTCGTCGTCGTCGGTGGCGTCGTCGTCGTCGGCCGCGTCGTCGTCGTCGGTGGCGTCGTCGTCGTCGGCCGCGTCGTCGTCGTCGGTCGCGTCGTCGTCGTCCACCGGGGGGTCGTCGCAGTCGGGGTCGTCCTTGTCGGCGAGGCCGTCGCAGTCGTTGTCGAGCTGGTCCTCGCACAGGTCGTCGATCTCCTCGACGTCCGGGGCGGCCTCGTCGTTCTCGTCGTCACAGTCGCCTTCGCAGACCCGCCAACCGTCGTTGTCGTCGTCGAACTCGTCGGGGGCGGGGGCGCCGGAGCAGTCGTCGTCGATGCCGTTGCAGACCTCCTCGGCGTCGGGGTGCACGGCGCCGTCGTCGTCGTCGCAGTCCGGCCCGCAGGCCAGGAAGGTGTCCCCGTCGCTGTCGACCTCGCCGGCGTCGGGGGAGCCGTCGCAGTCGTTGTCCTGGCCGTCGCAGACCTCGGCGTTGCCCGGGAAGTTGGCGCCGTCGTCGTCGTCGCAGTCGCCGTCGCAGACGAGCACGCCGTCGCCGTCGTCGTCGGCGTCGCCCTCGGCGAGGGCGGCGTCGCAGTTGTCGTCGACCCCGTTGCAGACCTCCGCCGCGTCGGGGTGGATGGCGCCGTCCCCGTCGTTGCAGTCGCCGGCGCAGACCATGAACCCGTCACCGTCGTTGTCGACCTCCAGGAAGCCGGCGGCGCCGTTGCAGTCGTTGTCCTCGCCGTCGCAGATCTCGGGCGCGCCGGGGTAGATGGTGTCGTCGTCGTCGTCGCAGTCACCGTCCTCGACGTGCACCCCATCGCCGTCGGCGTCGACGGCCCAGGCGGGGAGCGGGAGGGCGAGCAGCAGGGCGATCAGCGGCAGGGAACGCATCGCTCAAGCCTACCTTGATCGCTTGACACATCGGCCCCCCGCGCGTAGTTCGCACCCTCGCCGGCCCGCCCGGCGTGGGAGATCTCATGGCGACAGCGCGACTCGAGCGGATCCAGTTCAAGCACATGGGCCTGTCCCTGCTCAGCTACTTCGTCTTCACGTGGGTGCCGATCGCGATCAGCATCGGCCTCATGGCGGCCTGGAACGCGGCGACGGGGGACACCCTGCCGCTGCTGAACCTGCTGATCTTCCTGCTCGTCCTGCGGCAGATCAACGTCTTCACCATCTCGTCGCTCTTCCACCGCTCCTACTCCCACAAGCAGTTCGACTACCACCCGGTCGTCGAGTGGCTGATGCGTCGGTACAACTGGCTGTTCATGGGCACCGGGGGCAAGGCCTGGGCGATGATGCACCGCTGGCACCACGCCGCCGCGGACACCCCCGACGACCCCCACAGCCCGACCAAGGAAGGCGGCTCGCTGTGGAACATCACCAAGCAGTCGGCCGACAGCTACGTGCTCTGCATCAAGAACGAAGACGGCCGGTTCGACAAGTACGCCAAGGGGCTTCCGGATGACCGCTTCGAGCAGTTCGTGCGCTTCTTCGAGGTGCGCGGATTCTGGGTGCTGGCGCTGTCGCGGGTGCCGGTCGTCGCCGGCGTGCTGTGGGCGATCCCCGGCATCACCCTGCCGGCGGCGCTGCTCTGCCTGCCGGGGCTGATGGGCTCGGCCTGGTACTCGACCGTGGTGATGGTCAACGGCCTGTGCCACCTGGTCGGCTACCGGCTGTGGGACAACGGCGACACGTCGACCAACCTCTTCCCCGTCGACTTCTTCGGCTGGGGTGAGGCGCTGCACCACAACCACCACGAGCGCCAGAGTCGCGCCAACAACGCCCACGCGAAGTGGGAGTTCGACCCCGGCTACTGGGTGCTGTGGGGGCTGAGCAAGGTCGGCATCGTGCGCAACCTGCGCCCCTGAGCGCGGTCGCCGAGCCGACTCGACCGACCATCGGGCCGCGAGCCGGTCCGTCGAAAGGGGAGCGCCATGAGCCGCAAGATCATCGTCGGTATCAACAACCCGGGAGAGGCTCCGGCCGACAACGGGCGCACCATCCACGCGCTGAAGCTCGCCGTCGGCCTCAAGGAGGGCGGCGCGGACGTCATGGTGCTGTTCCACGGCAAGGGCGTCACCTGGATCGATCGGTTCGTCAGCCGCACCGACGACAGCCACCCCTTCGTGCGCAACTACGGCTCGGTGTTCGACGCGGTCCGGGACCGGGTCCACGCGTGCAACATGTGCTGCAAGCGCTTCGACGCGACGGAAGCGGTCCAGGCCGCCGGCGTGCCGATCCACGGCGAAGGCCGAGAGCACGCCGACCTCGCGGCGTTCATGCTCGACGGCTGGGACGTCGTCAACTACTGACCGGCCAGGTCGTCGGGTCGCCCCTCACTGAAGCGCGGCGAGCACCTCGTCAGCGGCCCGGTCGCCCGACTCGACGGCCCCCTCCATGAAACCGGTGAACTGGCGCGCGGTCTCCGTGCCGGCCCAGTGCACCAGGCCGACGGGGCGGCGCAGCGCCTCCCCGAACACCGAGAGCGTGCCCGGCGGGAAGGTCGCGATGGGCGCCCCCGCCGACCACGGGTCCGTCGCCCAGTCGGCCTCGTAGTAGTCCGTCGGCGCGCGCGCCTCGTCGCCGAACCAGCGGGCCAGCTGGGAGAGCACCGCCTCCTTGCGCTCTGGCGCCGGCCGGTCCGACCAGCCGCGCGCGGGCCGCCCCACCACGAAGCTCAGGAGGCACGCCTGTCCGTTGCGCACGTCATCGAAGCAGACGTCGATCGGGCCGTCGGTCGACACCGCCTCGCCGGCGAAGCCCGCCTCCCGCCAGAAGGGTCGGTCGTAGAGCGCGAACACCTTGATGGTGCCGCCCATGCCGACCCGCTGGTGGAGCTGGTCGCGGAGCGTCGGGAGGGCCGGCGTCCAGCGGATCCGGTCCGCCAGGGGGAGCGGCACGGTCACGATCGCCCGCCGCCCCTCGAAGACGCCGCGGTCGGTGCTCACCGACACTCCGCTGCCGTCCTGGGCGATCTCCCGGACCGGGGCCGACAGCTCCACCGGGATGCCCTCGGCCATGCGCTCGCAGAGCTGCTGCGCGCCGCCGACGAGGAAGCTGTCCTGGTTGCCGCCCTTGGTCTCCACCAGCTGCATCAGCCCGCCGCTGCTCGCGGCGTACTGCAAGAAGTGGAGCATCGACAGCTCCCCCGGCTCGCTGCCGAACACGACCCGCAGCGCCGCGGCGACGAGCCGACGGGCGTCCGCGCTGGCGATCTTGCGCCGCATCCAGTCGGCCACCGTGGTCGAGTCGAGCTCGTCCGCGCGGGGGCTCGCCCAGGGGGCCACCGGGTCGATCCGGGCGCAGAGCTTGTCCACCCGGGTCAGCCCCAGGTGGATCCAGATCAGCTTCCAGGGCGACAGCCGCGGGATCGTGCCGGTGTAGCTCGACGTCCGGCCCCGCAGCTCGAGCAGCTTTCGCCCCTCCTCGTGCGTCGCCCGGGTCTCGATGCCGAGCTCGCTCACCAGCCCCTGCATCCGGTCCTGGTTGGGGCCGATCCACTGGGCGCCGAAGTCGAATCGACCGTCGCCCAGCGGGGACGTCCAGGTGCGGCCGCCGAGGCGATCCCGAGCCTCCACGACGAGCACCGAGCGGCCGGCGCGGTGCAGCTTGCGAGCGGCGGCGAGCCCTGCCAGGCCCGCCCCGACGACGACGACGTCCGGGGTGTTGGTCACGCCCGCGTTCTACCGCGTCCCGGCGCTCGGAATGGGGCCGACCGCATAGAGCGTCGCGTACCAGCGGCCTCGGGCGTCGCGCAGGTCCCGCACTTCGAAGACCGACTGGCCCTGCCGCCTCCCCACCTCGCTCAGCTCGGCGGCGGTCCAGAAGCTCCGGCCGCCGGGCTGCTGCCCCAGCGCGGGCGGGGCCGCGATCACGAGCAGGTGCCCGCCGGCGTGCGCCCGAAGGACCGCGGCCAGCCACGCGTCCGACCCGTGGGCAGGCGCCGGACGGCCCGGCACCCCCCGGATGTTGGCGCGCCAGTACTGCCAGGGGCGCACCCGCCCGTCGGTCAGCCCCTCGAACAGCGCCATCCCCTCGTAGCTGAGGATCGCCGGGTCGGTCGCCCCCTGCTCCTCCAGGGCCGCCGTGAGCTCCCGCACGTTCGTCCAGTCCATCAGCCGGCCCGCTCGCTCCTCGACCTCCGCGTCGAAGCGGCCGAGCGAGGCGGTGCGCGCCGGCACCAACATCGCGGACACGATCAGGAGCGTCAGCACCACCGGCTTGAGCCGTGGGCCCGCCGCCTCCCACGCCAGCGCCGCCCCGGCCCCCAGCGCCATCGGCAACAGCGGCAGCCACAGCGCCATGTGGTGGGCGTCGCCGTGCATGCGGCGGATCACCACCGGGGTGGCGAGGGCCGCCAGCGCCAGCCACGTCGCGAGCGCCGCCCGCCCGAGCTCGCCGGTGCCGACCTCGCCGAGGCGGAGCGCGACGCCGAGCACCGCGACCGCGATCAGGGCGGCGACCCCCAGCGGCTCGATCCGCTGCAGGCCCGAGGCGGGCGGCGGCGCGGGCCGCTCCACCCGCTCCCCCGGCCGCGCGTTCAGGATCCGCCCCCGCGCCTCGTAGTGGCTGGCCCACCACCGGACGCCGGCGGTGGCGAACGTCCAGGGGTCCACCGTCTTGCGCCCCTTGCGCGACCTCACCTCGCTCTGGCCGGACTCCCGCAGGCGTCCCTCCCACGAGTCCGCCCCTTCCAGCCGAGGCTCGCCGGGCAGGTGGTCGAGCAGTCGCGTGTCGGCCCAGTAGGCCAGGTTGGGGAGCAGCCCGACGACGACGCCGAGCACGACGGCGGCGACGGTGCGCGCCGGCCGCTCGGTGTCCCGGAACGGGCGCAGCGGCAGCACCCCGACGGCGATGGCGAGGGCGGGGGCCGCCGTCGGCAGCTTCGTCACGAGCCCCAGCCCGACCATCACCCCGGCGAGGAACCCGAGCTTCGCCCGCCCCTGGCGCAGCGCCTCCAGGGCGAACACGAACGCGAGGAACGGGAGCACCTGCTCGAGCAGCTCGGTGCCGTTGCCGACCTTCTTGTAGGCGTGGAACCAGACGTCGGTGGCGAGCCACAGGCCGCACGTGGCCGCGGCGACGGGGCCCAGCTCGCGGCCGACGAGCAGGCTGGCGAGCACCAGGAGCAGCGCGCCCCCCAGGACCATCAGCCATTGCCCGGCGGCGACGCTGCCGGTCGCCCGTCGCACGATGATCGACGGCCAGTCCGGGATCGCCGACGTGTACTCGTTCTGCATCCAGGGCAGGCGGAGCGGACCGAACCGGAAGGTGGTCGTGTAGCGGTGGTCGGCGTGCTCGACCTCCAGCGGGCCGACCCGCCAGCGAGTGCTCGCGACCTCCAGCCCGTCGCCGGTCTCCGCCGCCATCACCCGGGTGCCGTCGGCTTCGATGAGGAGCACCGAGCGGGGCGGCGGATCGGGGATCGTCCACGTCGCGACGTCGCCGCCGTTCAGCGGACGCAGCAGCGTCGTCGACGCGAGGAACAGGTACAGGATCAGCGGCCCGACGACCGCCACCGTCAGGGCTGACGGACGCATGTCGCCTAGAACACGACGCCCGCGCCCAGCCAGGCTCCGGCGACCACGTCGCTCACCTGGACCGCGGCGTCGTCGCGCTCGGCCAGCCACGAGGTGGCCCGCAGGTCGAACGCGGCGCGGATCATCAACGGCTTGAGCGGACGGATGACCGCCGCCACTTCACCGCCGTAGTCGTTCAGGCCGCCGGCGCCGCCGAGCAGGCCCGCGACGCCGAACCGCGCCTCGACCCCGAACAGCCGCCCCGGCTCCAGCCGCACGCCGACCCCGCCCCCGAGCTGGGAGCCGCCGAACGAGAAGGAGGTCGCTTCGCTCTCCGAGACGTTCTCGAACACCGTCCAGCTGCGCAGGCCGTAGCCCACGTCGACCATCAGGTGGACCTTGAGCAGCCCCTCCGCGAGCGGCGCCCGGAACACGACGTTGACGTCCAGCCGGTGCGACGCGTTGCGGCCCGAGGTGATGTTGTTGTGCCCGACCGGCACGCCGGGGCCGATGTCGTAGCGCAGCCGCGCGCCGAGCAGCCAGCCGCCGAAGAA